>NYZC01000286.1 GCA_002686995.1 Phycisphaeraceae bacterium
CAAAAGTCGAAAGTCGAAAGTCGAAAGAACCTGATTCCGGCCAGCGCGGTGGGGCATCGACAGTTCCGCTTTCGACCTTCAGACCCTGGACCCTGGACCTTGACTTCTCGTCACCGCGACAAGAAGTGACGGCGGAAGCAACCGCGGCGCGTCCGAAGCGCGTCGCGCGCGTTTGGAGTTTGGCCGCTTCGGCTACTTCATTCGGATCTGCGGCCGCTTCGGATCGGGCCAGTCCACGTGGAAGAACCGGCCGCGCGGCTGGTCGACGCGCTCGTAGGTATGGGCGCCGAAATAGTCGCGCTGCGCCTGCAGGAGGTTGGCGGGGAGGACGGGCGAGCGGTAGCTGTCGTAGTACGCCAGCGCCGACATGAACTGCGGGCAGGGCACGCCGACCTCGGCGGCGAGGCTCACGACCTTGCGCCATCGGGCCTGGCCCCGCGCGATCTTGTTCCGGAAGAACGGGTCCATCAGCAGGTTCGGTAGCTTGCGGTCGTGGTCGTACGCTTCGGTGATCTTCTGCAGGAACCCGGCGCGGATGATGCAGCCGCCGCGCCAGATCATCGCGATCTGCCCGAAGTTGAGCTTCCAGCCGTACTCCTTCTGCGCCTGCGCCATCAGGTTGAACCCCTGCGCGTAGCTGCAGATCTTCGAGCAGTACAGCGCGTCGCGGATCGAGAGGATCAGGTCGTCCCGGCTCCCGGAGAACCGCGCCCGTCTCGCCTTGAGCACCTTGCCTGCCGCGACGCGCTGCTCCTTCATGGCGCTCATGCAGCGCGCGAAGACCGCCTCGGCGATCGATGGCGCGGGCACGCCGAGATCGAGCGCGCTGATCGACGTCCACTTGCCGGTGCCTTTCTGGCCGGCCGTGTCGAGGATCGAGTCGACGAGATACTTCCGGGGGTGCGCGGGGTCGCGCTGCTGGAGAATATCGGCCGTGATCTCGATGAGGAACGAGTCTAGGTCGCCCCGGTTCCAGTGCCCGAAGACCTTCGACATCTCGTCGGGCTTCATCCCCAGGAGCTGCTTCATGAGCAGGTACGACTCGCAGATCAGCTGCATGTCGCCGTACTCGATGCCGTTGTGGACCATCTTGACGTAGTGGCCCGCGCCGTCGGGCCCGATGTGCGCCGTGCAGGCGACGCCGCCGCGCACCGGCTTGCCGGGCTCTGCGCCTTCGATCGGACGCCCCGTCTTGCGATCCACCTTCGCGGCCATCGCCATCCAGATCGGCTTGATGAGCTTCCAGGCCTCCCGCGAGCCGCCGGGCATCAGCGACGGTCCGAACCGCGCGCCCTCCTCGCCGCCGGAGACGCCGGAGCCGACGAAGTGGATCTTCCGCGCGGTCAGCGCCGTCTCGCGCCGCATCGTGTCGGTCCACTCGCTGTTGCCGCCGTCGATGACGACGTCGCCGCGATCGAGGCGCGGTAGAAGCTGATCAATGACCTGGTCCACGCCGCGGCCGGCCTGGACGAGGATGACGATCTTGCGCGGCCGGGTGATCCGGCGGACGAAATCGGTCAGCGTCCGCGCGGGAAGCACGCGTTCCGCCGAAGGCTCCTCGGCGCGGCAGCGGGCGACGAACGCGTCGGTCTTCGACGTCGTGCGGTTGAACACGGCCACGCGGTATCCGTGGTCCGCCATGTTCAGGACGAGGTTCTGGCCCATGACGGCCAGGCCGATCAGGCCGATGTCCGCGTCGGGCCGCTTTTTCTTCGCCATGTGCGGAGTTCTCCGGAAACGGTTGACGGCCAGATCGTAGCGACTGCGCGCGGTGAAGTCATCAGGGTTCGGGGTCGGGGATTCGGGTTCCGGGTCTCGGGTTCCGGGTGCGCGAAGTCGCGCTGCATCCGGCATCAGGGCGCGGCGCATCAGACCCGCGGGCTGACGCCGCGCGGTTCGCAGGAGGGCGGCGTACCGTGGGCGTCAGCCGGCGTCAGCCCACGGGTCGAACGCGCGGCCGCCTGATGCCGGACGCGTCGCGCCAGCGCGGCCCTGAACCCTGCTCTGAGAATGGGCCTGACGCATTGGAAAACAGCTTGACGAAGAATGGGTGGCTGGGATCGAGTGCAGCGAGTCCCCAGAGGGATGCCCTCGAAACACTGCGACGCACTCGCTCGCTCGAAGAGGGGATCTGGGGGCTCGCTTCGCTCGACCCCAGCCACCCTTTTTCATGATCTCTGGGTGCCGCGCATCGGCATGTATGACTGAACCCTGAACCCTGAACCCTGAGCCCTGCTACACCGTGTTCGCGATGGCCAGCGGCGGGTCGCCGCGCAGGACGCGCAGCAGGTTCTCCGTCGACATGACGGCCTGTCGCTCGACGCTCTCGAACGTCCGGCTGGCGATATGGGGGGTGATGATGACGTTCTCGATTTCCTGGAACACGTGCGGCGCCTGCATCGGCTCGTGCTCGAGCACTTCGGCGGCACAGCCGAGCAGCTTGCCCCGGCGACAGGCCTCGGCGACGTCCTGCTCGTGGACGAGCCCGCCGCGCGCGCAGTTGACGATGACCGCGCCGTCGCGCATCCGGTCGATCCGCTGGCGGTTGATGAACTGCACGTTCTCCTCGGTGAGGTTCATGTGCAGGCTGAGCACGTCCGCCTTCTCGACCACCTCGTCGGCGGTCGCCGCGCGGAAGACGCCGTGCCGCGCCGCGAACGCTTCGTCCCAGTAGAGGTCGAAAGCGATCGTCTGCATCCCGAATGCCCGGCCCCGCGTGGTCATCTCCTTGCCGATTCGGCCGAGCCCGAGGATGCCGAGCGTCTTGCCGGACAGCTCGGTTCCGGTGACCCGATTCCATTGGCCCTGCTTCACCTCGTTGCAGCTTCGCAACAGGTTCTTCGCGAGCATGATCAGCAGGCCGAACGCATGCTCGGCGACCGTCGTGTGGTTGACGCCCGGCGTGAACAGCACCGGAACGTTCAGGTCGGTCGCAGCCTCGACGTCGACGGAGTCGAGCCCGATTCCGTACTTCGACAGCGCCTTGAGGCGCGGCAGCGCCGCCTCGATCACGCGGCGCGTGATGTGGTCGTCACCATGGAGGATGCCGTCGACGCCGCCGTCAGCCTGCACGAGCTCGAGCATGTGCTGCTCGCTGAGCGGGCCGCGGTCGGTGACGACCTCGTGACCGGACTGCTCGAGCAGATCGTGATGCCGTCCCGGCGTGTCCTGGTAGCTCGTCGTGGTCAGCAGAATCCGCATGGGGCCGAAGTGTCATTGCTGCCTCCTCCGCTGTCAACTCGTTCCGTTTATTCCGTTTATTCCGCCTATTTGTGATTTGCCATTTCTACGCGACCTTCCCGTCTTCGAGGATCACCTGGCGTTCCGCGGCCTCGGCGACGCGCGCATCGTGCGTGACCATCACGATCGTCTGACCTTCGGCGTGCAGGTGCGTGAAGACGTCGAGCAGGTCGCGACCGGTCGCGGCGTCGAGGTTGCCGGTCGGCTCGTCGGCGAGGAGCACCGGAGGCTCGTTGATCAGCGCGCGGGCGATCGCGACGCGCTGGCGCTCGCCGCCCGAAAGCTTGGCGGGGCGATGATCCCGGCGCCCGGCGAGGCCGAGCCGCTCCATCAGTGCATCGGCGCGCCGGCGGACGTCGCGGCTCGCGCCGGGCCATCCGAGCAGGCTGCGCCCGATCATCGCGCCGACGAGCACGTTCTCGATCGCGGTCAGCTCCGGCAGCAGGTGATAGAACTGGAACACGAAGCCGACGGTCCGGCGCCGGTAGGCGTCGAGGTCCGCGGCGCGGCCCCCGAAGATGTCGCGGCCCTCGAAACGCACCGTGCCGGCGTCTGGGCGATCCAGTCCGCCCATCAGATGCAGCAGCGTGCTCTTTCCCGATCCAGAGCTTCCGATGATCGCCCCCCACTCGCCCCGCCGCGCGGCGAGGCTCGCCCCGTCCAGCACGTGCAGATCCTCGACGCCCATCCGGTAGCGCCGGTGCAGCTTGCGTGCCTCGAGCATCGGGGAGGAGTCACTCATAGCGCAGCGCTTCCACCGGGTCCAGCCGGGCCGCCCGCACAGCGGGCACCACCGCGCCGACGAGCCCGGCGAGCACGGCGCAGAACATGATGATCGGCACCTCGACGGGATCGAGACGGGCCGGGATGCGATCGAAGAAGTAGATCGACGGGTCCCACATGGTGAAGCCGAAACGCTCGGTGAGGAAGGCCTGGATCTCGTTGAGGTTGTAGACGATCGCCGCCGCGAAGCCGAGACCGAGGATCGAGCCGATGAGACCGATCGCGAGGCCGTAGCCGAGGAAGATCGACGCGACGCCCGCGCGCGACGCGCCCATGGCGCGCAGCACGCCGACGTCGCGCGTCTTGTCCAGCACGATCATGTAGAAGACGACCGCGATCATGGCCACCGCGATCACGCTGATGATCGCGAAGAGCATCGTGAGCATCATCTTCTCCTTCTCGACGGCGCCGAGGAACGTCGCGTGGCGCTGACGCCACGTGTACGCCCGGAGCATCGGCATGTCCCGCTTCCGTGAGATGAACTCGGCAGCGCATGTCTCGACGCGTTCCGCAAGCAGGTCGAGCGGCACGTCGTCCCGGGCCCGGACGACCACCTCGGTGGTGCGCGCCGGCAGGTTCAGCGGGTTGCCCTCCTCGTCGTCGCCGTCGTACGCGCTGAGGAGCAGCGCCTCCTGCAGCACCTCGAAGTCGACGTAGACGCGCCGGTTGTCGACCTCGTAGAGGCCGCTCTTGAACTCGTTGACCACCGTCATCTGCTTCTTCACCGGCGTCATGCTCCCGCCGGCGACCGACACCGCGGTCAGGACCACCTCCATGCCCACGATCGAGTTGATGTAGTCGTACTCGCCCTTCTCGTTGCGCCGGCTCGTCGGGCTCACCGCGATGCCGAGCACGAGCGCCGGCCAGTCACCGAGCGTTTTCGGCGTCTCGAAGGTCATTGCCGCGTTCTCGAGGTCCGCCGCGGTGTAGGGCGGCGCGACCGGTTCGCCGGGACGGCGCTGCCCGCCCCATTCGGCGATCTCGCGCAGGGCGGCGTCGACTTCCTGCGCCCGGTCACGGTTCCAGTGCAGCACGTCCCGGTACTCCATGACCCGGCTGAACGATTCGGGATCGATCCCCAGGATCTCGACCGCGATGACCTGCTCGTCGCCCAGCTGGCCTTCGCCGAGCTCGATGTTGATCAGCCCGTAGGTGCGGATCACCGCCGCGGCCGCCTCGACCTCGTCGAGCTTCTCGAGATCGGACCGCAGCTGATCGTAGTGCGGAAAACCCTTCAGACTCGAGGTGATCGTCATCGACGCCTCGAGCTTCTGCACCGCCTCGGTCAGCAGGCTCAGGAACCCGCCCATCACGCTGATGACGATGATGACCATGGCCGTGCACAGCGCGACCGCGGCAGCGGCGAACAGGGGGATGAGCTTCTGGCGCAGGTAGCGCCGCGTCAGCGCGAAGCGGTACACCCCGCCGAAAGGAATGGTGCCGACGTACACCAGCAGGGCGATCGGCGCCAGGATGCCGACCGGCACCGCGATCGTCGGAATGATGATCGCGATCAGGATGACCAGCGCCGCCGAGGTGAGGGCGATCCAGACGAGGTCGGTAAGGAGGACCCACGGCTTCATGGGAGGATCAGGTGCGATGAGGCGGGGAAGTCCGCCGGTCGAGGTTGCAGAACGACGGACGAACGAGATTGCCCATCGAGCGTGACTCGATCATGTCCGTGCTCATCCATGGTTCCTGATCATGACGGCATCTTGACGGCATCTTGACGGCATCAGTGCGGCATCAGGGCGGCATCAGGGCGGCGCAGCCGGTTCAGGTCGTGGGTCGCAGCAGCGGAAACAGGATGACGTCGCGGATGCTGCGCGAGCCGCTCAGGAGCATGACGAGTCGATCGATGCCGAGCCCGAGGCCGCCGGCCGGAGGCATGCCCACGCGCAGGGCCGTGAGAAAGTCCTCGTCGAGCGACCGGAACGTGCTCTCGTCGCTGTCGGCGCCGGCCAGCTGCTCCCGGAACTTCGCCTCCTGGATGTCGGGGTCGTTCAGCTCGGTGTACGCCGGGCCGATCTCCATCTCGCCGATGAACAGGTCCCAGCGTTCGCACAGCGTCGGATCGTCGCGCCGCGGCCGCGTCAGCGGCGAGATCGCGCTGGGATAGTCGATGACGAACGTGGGCTGGACGAGCCCGGGTTCGGCCACCGCCTCGAACACCTCGTTGACCACCAGCCAGTCGTCGAGACCGGCCTCGCGCAGGTTCAGCTCGCGGGCTCGTTCCCGCACGCGGTCGAACTGCTGCATGTCGAAGCCGCAGGCTCGCTCGAACAGCTCGGCGTAGGTCACCCGGCGGAACGGCGACGCGTAGTCGATCACCGTGCCGTCCCACTCGATGGCCGCGGCCGGGTCGACGGTCCGGGCGAGGTGGCGGATGAGCTGTTCGGTGAGGTCCATCATCGACCGGTAGTCGCCGAACGCCTCGTACACCTCCATCGAGGTGAACTCGGGGTTGTGCTGCCGGTCGACGCCCTCGTTGCGGAAGTTCCGGTTGATCTCGTAGACGCGCGGCAGGCCGCCGACGAGCAATCGCTTGAGGTACAACTCGGGGGCGATGCGGAGAAACAGGTCGACGTCGAGGGCGTTGTGGTGCGTCACGAACGGGCGCGCGGCCGCGCCGCCGGCCACCGGCTGCAGCATCGGCGTTTCGACCTCGAGGAACCCGCGGCCGTCCATGAACTGCCGGATCGCGCTGACCAGGCGGCTGCGCAGGGCGAATACCTGCACGACCTCCGGGCTGGCGTACATGTCGACGTAGCGGCGCCGGTAGCGAAGCTCCGCGTCCTTCAGGCCCTTCCACTTTTCCGGCGGCGGCTCGAGCGCCTTGCTCGCGACCTCGAACGACGGACGCTTCGCCTCGACGGGTTCGGCCCACACCGTCGTCCAGCCGGTCTTCGTGGTGCCGATGCGACCGCGCGCGACGACGACGTCACCGCGATCGACGAGCTTCGCGAGCTTGAAGCATTCCGGCGCGACCGACTTCTTCGAGACGGCGACCTGCAGGTCGCCGGTGGCGTCCCGCAGCGTCATGAACACCAGGCGCCCGATGTCGCGGTGGAGCATGACCCGGCCCGCGACGCACGCCGCCGGCCGGTCGTCTCCCTCGAGGGTCGGATCAAAAAGCTGTGCCGCGTCGCGGAGCGCCGTTAGACCGTCGGTGCGCCGGCCGAAGCCGTCCACCGACAGTTCCTCCCGCATCTTCGCGAGTTTGGCGCGGCGATCGGCGACCTGGTCGCCACCAGCGGCTTGAGCGGCGTCTTCCATGACGGGCGCGGATCAGTCCTTCGCGGCCTCTTCCGAGGACGCGTCTTCGGCGACCGCGGCCTGCTCGACGGGGGCGGCTTCGGGCTCCGCGACGGGCTCGCTCGTCGTCACGAGGTGGCCCAGGCCGCGGCGGCGATCACGAAGGCGGCGCTTCTTGCCGACGCGCTCGCGCAGGTAGTAGAGCTTGGCACGGCGGGTGTGGCCGTGGTGCTTGACGTCGATGTCCGTGATCCGGGGCGAGTGGAGGGGAAAGACGCGCTCGACCCCCTCGTTCGCGACGATCCGCCGCACGGTGATCGTCTCGTTCATCCCGCCGCCCTGGCGGCTGATGATCACGCCGTTGAAGATCTGGATCCGCTCCTTGGAGCCCTCGATGATCTTCACGTGCACGTCGACCGTGTCGCCCACCGTCATCTTCGGCAGGTTCGACTTCATGTGGGACTGTTCGACGGATCGGATCAGGGCGTCGGTCATGGCTCGGGCCTCTGGGTGCGGTCGGGGCGAAACCGGCCATCATAGCCATTTCGGGGGATTCAGCAATCCGCGCGGCTCGGAAGGAACCGGTGCGGGACCGGGCCCTGTGTCCGGGGGGAGGCGGGACGGGGGGCCGGACGGAGCCGGTCGCTCAGACGAGATTCCGGGCCCGGAGGGTGGACTCGAGGTCCTGCCGGTTCGCTTCGAACATTTCGCACAGCGGCAGCCGCAGATCGCCGCTGTCGCGGCCGGCCATCGCCATGGCGGTCTTGATCGGGATGGGGTTGGTCTCGATGAACATGACCCGGCAGAGCGGGAACAGCTCGTAGTGGACCTGGCGCGCGGTTCCCAGATCGCCCTCGAGGGCCGCGTCGGTCAGGGCCTTGACGCGGTCGGGGATGAGGTTGGACAGCACGCTGATCACGCCCCGCGCGCCCAGGCTCATCAGCGGCAGCGTCAGGGAGTCGTCGCCGGAGAGGATCGCCAGCGACGCGGGATCGCAGAGGCCCGCGATCTCCGACGCCATGTCCATCGAACCCGTCGCCTCCTTGACCGCGACGATGTGCTCGTGGCTGGCGAGTCGCGCGATGGTGGGCGCCGACATGGTGATGCCGGTGCGTCCCGGGATGTTGTAGAGGACGATCGGCAGGTCGACCGCATCGGCGACGGTCATGAAGTGGCGATAGAGGCCTTCCTGCGTCGGCTTGTTGTAGTAGGGGTTGACCATCAGGGCCGCGGAGGCGCCGACCCGCCGGGCGTGCTTGGTGAGCTCGAGCGCTTCGCTCGTCGAGTTCGAGCCCGTGCCCGCGACGACCGGCACGCGCCCCGCCGCGACCTCGACGACGCGCTCGATCACCTCGCGGTGCTCCGCGTGGCTGAGCGTCGGCGATTCGCCCGTGGTGCCCACCGGAACCAGGCCGTCGATGCCCCGCTCGATCTGGAACGTCACGTTCTCCGACAGCCGGCCGAAGTCGACCTCGTCGCCGCGAAACGGCGTGATCATGGCGGTGAGCGCACCCTGAAGCATGGCGCAAGTGTCAATCTGGGAATCAGGCCTGTCAAGTGGAGGGGAAAAAAGGGGGGCAGACCGGTCAGGCCGGATCCTGTTCGGCCCGGTGGGCGTGCCGACTCCGGGTTGAGGACGACCCGGCTCGGCAGCGCGTACCCGATCGAAAAAGTTTCGCAAAATCCGTGCCGAACAGGATTGGTCTGACTCCCCTTTTTTTTACGGTGGACCGGCGACGACGTACGGATATAATCCCGCAATGCGTGAACCGGACGGGGCGACCCAGCAGACATCCTCTTCCGCCGAGATCGATGCCGATTCGGCTCCGGGAATTTCGAGAACGCAGTCGAGCTGGACTGTGCGCGACCAGGCCCAGCGAGAGGGCGCGCGCGATTTCGTCGTCGAAGCGGCGAAATTGTGCCACGACCGCCATTGCGAGGATGTCGTGCTCTTCGACCTGCGTGGCCTGTCCAACCTGACCGACTACCTGCTGATTGCCAGCGGCACATCCGACCGCCAGATCTCGGCGGTCAGCCACGAGATCGCCGATCTCGCCGCGGAGCACCACGGCCTCGTGCGGCTGGGGTCGCAGCGCGACGAGTCGACGAGCTGGGTCGTGGTCGACCTTGTCGACGCGATCGTGCACCTGTTCGAACCGGCAACCCGTGCCCACTACGACCTCGAGATGATGTGGGACGACGCGCCGCGCCTGGACTGGCGCCGCCAGCGTGACGCGGCGAAGCCCGAGATCGTCGTGCCGGTCAGGGACGTTTCCGATCTTTCGCGCGGCTGAGCGTGACGTAGCCGAAGTGGCCACACTTCGGATTTGATGACATGCCGTCCTGCATCGTTGTCAACAAGATCCAACGCAGTCCAACGCAGTCCAACGCACCCTCATCCGGCGTTGCGCAGCGCCAGGATCAGCTCCACCTTCCCTACGTGCTCGTTGAGCTCGTGCGCGATCTTCGTCGCATCGGCGCCCTTGTCCGCGAGGTCGTAGACCGATCGCGCCAGCGGATCCTCCGGGGTCGGCTGCTCTTCGACGGGGCCGTCGGGCGCGCGGCCGAGCGCTTCGAGCCGCGCGATGCGCCGGTCCGCCTCCTCGATGAGCCGCTCGAGCTGCAGGCCCTTGGCGTCGAGCTGGGCGCCGAAGCGCCGCGCGAGCTGGTCGATCTCGACCATGAGGTCCTCGAGGTCGCCGCGCATGCCGCGCATCTGGCGCATCCGCTCGACCTTCTCGTGCGCGGAAGGTTCGCCGGCTCGGCGGCGCGCACGCTTGCGCAGGCGCATCATCAGACCCAGGGTGATCAGCAGCAGTCCCCCGAACGCGATGAGATGGGATGGGTTCAGCGCCCCCGGTTCGTCCGCGGCCAGCAGCCGGATAAATGCAGTCCATTGCATGAACGTGATCGCTATGATCGTGGCGTGGCAGACGCGTCCATGATCGCGGCATCCCACCCGTTCGTCAAAACCGTCGCCACCGCCCTTCGACGTCACTGCGCGGTGCCGGCCGGAGCCCGCCTGGTGGTGGCGACGAGCGGTGGAGCCGATTCGGTCGCGCTGTTGCGGGCACTGGCGGTCCTGGCCGGACGCCGATCCTGGCGCCTTGACCTCGTTGTCGGGCACGTGCAGCACGGCGTGCGGGCGGAAGCGGAGTCGGAAGCCGTCTTCGTGTCCGATCTCGCGATCTGCCTGGGCCTGCCCTTCGAACGCCGCGATCTCGATCCTCGGGCCGCCGGCGACACGACGAACCAGGAGGCGCGGCTGCGCAGGGCACGGTACGCGGCGCTGGCGGAGATGGCCGACGCGGTCGACGCCGAATTCGTCGCGACCGCGCACCACGGTGACGATCAGCTCGAGACGCTGCTCATGCGGATGCTGCGGGGGGCCTCGGTCCGGGGCCTTGGGGGCATGCGGTGGCGGCGGAGGATCGCGCCCGGCGCGGTGATTCGGCTGGTTCGCCCCATGCTGTCGGTCGATCGCGCCGAGGGGGTCGCCTTCCTGGAGCAGCTGGGGCAGCCGTGGCGCGAGGACGTGACCAACGCCGACGTATCGCGGCTGCGTGCCCGGCTGCGTCGCGACGTCGTCCCCGTGCTGCAGGCGCTGCAGCCGAGGGTGACGGCCCGCGCCGCCGAATTGTGTGATCACATGCGCGGGCTGTCGCGGGTGCTCGACGACACGACCGATGCGCTGGCGCAGGAGATGGTCGGCGTCTCGGAGGGCCGGATCATCATCGACCGGGACCGTTCGCGACGAATCGGAAGGGTGTTGCTGTCAGAGGTGATCCGCGTCGCGGTGCTGAAGGCGGGAGCGCGGCCGGATCGCGTGGGAAGGCGGAACCTCGATCGCGTCGTGCGTGCGGTGCTCGACCGTCGAGGCGGGTGCCGGCAGTTCGCGCTGAACGCCGGTGTGATGCTGACCGTGACGCGCGACACGATCGAGATCGAACCCGGCGGCGCGCATTGACACGCCGTCTTGTCGCGCCGCCCTGACCGGGTCGGCGATTACTTCTTCTTCATGCGCTTGCCGTACTTCTTGTGCTTGTGCTTGCGCATCTTGCGGCGGCGCTTCTTGACAACACTCGACATAGGTCGCTCCTGGCGGCCGCCGACGTCGGCGGCTGATTGCGGTTCCGGCGATTTCAGGGATTCGGGGGTCGGCAGCCAGAGGGCTTTAGGGACCACCGGGGACCACCACGGGCCTGCCACGCTGCGACGCGGCGGCGAGCGGGGCATTCTATCCCATTTCTATCGGGTTGTGAAGTCCCGCCTGCGCCCAAGGGGGCATGCACCCGGTCACGCCGCAGGGGGGCGGCTCAGCAGCTGTCCGAGTCGCTGCAGCAGGCGTCACCGTCCGGGGCGATCGTCTCGCGGTAGTCCTCGCCCTTGGTCTGGCGCGGGCTTCGGCGCTGGCTGGCGGCACAGTCGAAGGGGCGAGCCTCGTCGAGAGGCACCTCCGCGTGCGGGGGGATGCCCAGGATCGAATCGGCGTAGGGGCCTTCGGGGTCGGTGTAGATGCGGTAGGTCTTGTCGCACACGGCCATGCGCTCGCCGCGCGACAGGGTGTGTCCATCGTCGTCCACGACGCGCTTCCAGGGGCCGTGATAGACCACTGCCTGGTGGCGCTCGAGGCAGGGGCCCTCCTTGCCCTTGTAGGCGCGGACCGTCATCGAGCGGAACTCGATCCCGTCAACGACGTGCCAGGGCTCTTCCTGCCGGCTGATGATCTCGATGCCGTAGAAACCGGTGCGGGCGAACATCTCGACGAACAGGTCCTCGCGGAACGCGCCGGCGATGCACCCGCTCCAGAGGTGGGGGTCGGTGAGGATGGCCGGCGTCGGGTCCTCGTCGCAGACGATGTCGCTGATCACGGCCCGCCCGCCGCGGCGCAGCACGCGGTGGATCTCCCCGAACAGTTGCTGCTTCTGGTCCGCGCGCACGAGGTTGAGCACGCAGTTCGACACGACGACGTCGACGCTCTCGTCGGGGATCAGCGTTCGCTCGCGTCGCAGGCGATCGCACTCGGCCTCGAACGCCGCCGCCTGCTCCAGGTCGGTCACCGGATGATCTTCGAGCCAGCAGGCGACGTCGTCGAGCGGCAGGGCCAGATCCTGGATCCGGCCGCGGACGAACGAGACGTTGTCGTACCCGAGGCGCCCGGCGATCTGCTGGCGGTACTTGCTCGCGAGCGCGAGCATCTCGTCGTTGAAGTCGACGCCGATGACCCGTCCCCCGGCCCCGACCTTTTGCGCGAGGATGTAGCAGATCTTGCCGGCGCCCGAGCCGAGGTCGACGACGGTCTCGCCCTCGCCGACGTGGCGCGACGGATCGCCGCAGCCGTAGTCCTTCTCGAGGATCTCCTGCGGCAGCAGGTCGAGGTACTTCGACTCGTAGTCGGTGGGGCAGCAAAGTGACGGCTGCACCTGCCGCGCCCCGGCGCGATAGCGGTCGAGGACGGCGGCTTCGACGTTTTCGGGCTGTGCGGTGCTCACGGCTTGACGATCCATCCCGGCCGGAAGGTCAACGACGAATCACCGACGCATATTCCTGATGCCCGTGACGATTCGCGTGAATCGGTACGGATCGGCGTGGATCAGCCGAGGCCGACCAATCCTCCGATCATAGGCGAGAACTTGACGATCAGGCCGGCGAAGACGACCGACACGACGCTGATCAGCTTGATCAGGATGTTCAGGCTCGGGCCGGAGGTGTCCTTGAACGGGTCGCCCACGGTGTCGCCCACGACGCCGGCCTTGTGGGCGTCGGAGCCCTTGCCGCCGAACTGCCCGGTCTCGATCCACTTCTTGGCGTTGTCCCACGCGCCGCCCGCGTTGGCCATGAAGATGGCGACGGCGAAGCCGGTCACCAGGGCCCCGGCGAGCATGCCCATGACGCCCGCGACGCCGAGAATCAGGCCGACGACGACCGGGACGATGACCGCCATCAGCGACGGCGTCACCATCTCCTTCTGGGCGCCGGCGGTGCTGATGGCCACGCAATTGGCGTAGTCCGGAAAGCTCTTGCCTTCGACCTTGACCTCGTACGGCCACTTCATCGGATCCTTGACGTCCTCGTCGCTCATGCCGCCGCTCTTGAACGCCTCGCGCATGATGCCGAACTGCCGGCGGCACTCCTGCATCATGGCGTACGCGGCGCGGCCCACGGCGTTCATCGTCATCGCGCAGAACACGAACACCAGCATCACGCCGATGAACAGGCCGCAGAGGACCTTCGGGTTCATGAGCGTGACGTCGTAGTACGCCATGATCTGCGGGAGTGTGGCGTTCGGGGCGGGGACGATCTGGAAGTCATACGACCGCTCGCCCCGGGTCACGGTGGCGTCGAACACGCCTCCGCCCTCGTTCGTCACGAGCCGCGCTTCCGTGTCGCTCAACGCATCGACTACCGCCGCACGGTTCTGGCCCGCCATGAGCAGCCCGGCGTGCAGGTCATTCGGTGGTCCCACGGCGAACAGGCCGTTGCCGATGTGCGGCGGGTTGAGAATGCCTTCCTTGCCGGCCTTCGGGTTGGTCTGCTGGAACCTCGGCAGCGCCTCGGGTTCGAGCGCCGCGACCTGCGAGTCCAGCGAGGTCTGGACGGTGATCACGTACGCCGCCAGCAGGGCGAGGGCGGTGAGGGCCGCCGATCCGATCGCGAAGCCCTTGCCGGTCGCGGCCGTCGTGTTACCGAGCGAGTCGAGCATGTCCGTCCGCTCGCGGACGAAGGACTCCTGGTGGGTCATCTCGGCGTTGCCGCCGGCGTTGTCGGCGATCGGGCCGTAGGCATCCGTCGCGAGCGTGATCGCCAGCGTCGACAGCATGCCGACCGCGGCGATGCCGACGCCGAAGACGCCGAGCAGGAAGGTCTCGCTGCCGCCCGCCGCGATGAACGCGACGAGGATCGCGACGACCGTCGTGAGCAGCGGAATCCAGGTCGACAGCATGCCCTCGGCGACGCCGGCGATGATCACGGTCGCCGGCCCGGTCTGGGCCTGCTCGCTGATGCGCTGCGTCGGCTTGTGCTCGTAGCTGGTGTAGATCTCGGTGCCCCAGGCGATCACCAGTCCGGCGACCAGGCCGGCGATGATCGCGATCCAGATGCCCCACCACCTCACGCCGGCGATGTCGCCGAGGAGGAAGTACAGCAGGGCGCCGGAGGCGATCACGATGAGGATCGAGCTGATCCGCACGCCGAGGTGCAGGCTGTGCAGCAGGTCGCTCATCGAAGCGCCTTCCTTCGTCTTGACCGTGAAGATGCCGACGATGGCCAGGATGATGCCGATGCCGGCGAGCGCCGGCGCGACGACGACCATCTTCAGCGGTTCGCCGCCTTCCAGGCTCAGGCGCATCGCGGCGGCGGCGGCAAGGGCCATCGAGGCGAGAATCGAGCCGTAGTACGACTCGTAGAGGTCCGCGCCCATGCCGGCGACGTCGCCGACGTTGTCGCCGACGTTGTCCGCGATGACCGCCGGGTTCCGGGGATCGTCCTCCGGGATGCCCGCCTCGACCTTGCCGACGAGGTCGGCGCCGACGTCCGCGGCCTTGGTGTAGATGCCGCCGCCCACGCGAGCGAACAGGGCGATGGACGACGCCCCCAGGGAGAAGCCGGACAGCACCGTCAGCGTCTTGGTCAGACCCCAGGTCTCGCCGAAGACCGCGCTGTAGCCGAGGAAGAGCCCGGTGAGCCCGAGCACGCCGAGGCCGACGACGCTCATGCCCATCACG
>NYZC01000287.1 GCA_002686995.1 Phycisphaeraceae bacterium
GGCCCAAGACCGAGCGAATCGTCCGTTGGCAAGGAGGCCGACGCCGCCAACGGGCGATGCAGCCGGTCGACGCCAGGCAGAGTTTTGAGACAGAGCCTAGTGTACCGCGCGTCACGTTGCCGTCTGCCGGGATCTTCACCGCAAACGACCTGATAGCCTGTCGTCCATCATGAAGATCGAGGATATCCCGGAATCGGAAGCGGCGGAACTCGAAAGACGCTTGTTGCCCCTGCCGCATGAGCTGTCGATCCACCGCAAGGTGGTCATCTCGCCTGCCGATGTCGGCATCTCGGCGCCACATGCAGTGCCCGGGGCGGCGAACCGGCTGCGCGATTTGTTCATGGAGAACGCAGGCGTCGAGGCCGATGGAAGCGGATTCCGGATACGAATCGAAATCGACCGTCACCGGTCGCTCGGTGCATTGAACGACGTGCCGAATCGCGAGCAGGCCTACCTGATCGAACCCGTCGGGGACGACGAGCTGATCATCGCAGGACTGGAGGAAAGGGGCGTGATCTACGGGGTGATGACACTTTGTCAGCTCCTGGAGAAAGGGTTCGGCCGGGGGACCGTGACCGTTCCGCTCGCCACGATCGTGGACTGGCCGGACTTCGAGGTGCGCGGCTTCTGGGGTGGCCTGCCCCTGACGTTTCTACCGCAGATGGCGTCGCTCAGGATGAACCAGTTTGAATGTCCCGCATGGTTCGAGGCGGTGCCCGATCGTGGGCTCGAGGTGCGCATGACCGGAAACCTCGAAGACGATCCCGCCGCGACCGAACACTGGTCGCGGCCGTTCGACAAGGCGCGACAGTACGCGGCGGAGGTCGTCCCGGGCTTCTTTCACATGGATTTCTGGGAGCGGCGCTGTCCGGGCGTGGCCGCGGAGAATCCTCAGATCGTGGGGAAGGGAGAGAGCGCCAAGGGAGGGTTTTTCAAGGAAAAGGGCTTTCGTGCGCTGTGCGCCTCGGAGCCGCGTGTGGCCGAGCTGCTCACCGAAGCCATGATGACCGTGGCATCCTGGGGCGTCTCGGGGGTCTGCGTCTGGATGAGCGAATTTCCCGGATCGCAGTGCGAATGCGACAGATGCATGGAACAGGGTCAGTTTCAGGCCGAAGTGCGCGCCGCCGTGCGCGCCTGGCGGGAGGTGCGCGAGAAGCACCCTGATTTCACCATGAATGTCTTCTTCGGCGCGGGAGGCTTCACGCCGGGGGAGAAATGGATTCCCGATTATCCGCCCCGTGCGATGGACGAGATCCTCGCCGATCTTCCCAAGGAAGTTCGAATGTGCGCATCGATGGGCGTCCGCGACGACGTCCTGCAGGCGTTCGCCGGTCGCGGCGGACTCGTCAACCGGTGTTTCATCGTGTCGCAGCAACCAGGCAACTACTGTCTCGGCGAGCACGTTCGAACCCGGATGCGACAACTTCTTGCACAGAAGGCTCGCGGCATCAGCCAGTACTGGTCGGACTGGGGCCCGGTGGCGGACGAGGCGCTCGATTTTCAGTTGAGCGCGCTGGCGGAATTCTCCTGGAACGCGCAAGGTCGCAGCACCCGCGCGTGCGCGGAGTCCTGGGCGACCCGGCGGGGCGCCGCGGAGCCATCCGCGTATGGAGCGTGGATCGAGATCATGTCGCGGATGGCAGCGGAAAGCAGCAGCATGGACGAGTTCATCCGGACGGCTTCCTGGTTGAACGAGCTGTCCGCGGTGCTTGTCGGGAATGTGCCGCCCGATGCATACGAGGGCGTTGACGTCGCCGGCGTTGCCGATGACAGGAAGTGGCAGATGCTCGAATGGTCGAAGTTCTTCGACGGCAAGCGACTTCGATTGCGCACGGAAATGATCGTCCGGTCGGCGGTCTACGGGGCGACGAACTCGACGGACCAGTCCATCGCCAACTGTCGAGCGGCGTGCGAGACGGCGAAGCGTCTGGAGTCAGCGGAGCCCGGCGCGTACGCGGAGCTTCTACTTCGATATTGCGAGCTGGAGAAGGCGGGTCTCGAGCTGATCGAAGACGCGCGGCGCCCGGATGGCATCGGTGCATTCAAGGAAGCGATGCAGAGATTCATGAGCGCGCTGGCGGCGCATGGCGACGTCGGGGAGGCGGGTGTTGAAACGCTCGAGAGGGCATATCGCGATTTGCTTGAATCTGTTGACGGAGGTTAGGGCTCCCCCCCCTTGGAAAGGGGGGGGCGCCCGCGCTACTTGCGCAGTCCCGCATAACGCACGTGAATCTCGATCTTCTCGACCGCGATGTGTTCCCTGCTCTCATGCGGCACTCGCTTGACGATGCGGACGGTCACGCGGTTGGCGCCGACCCGGCAGAGTCTCGGTGGCACCGCATAGTCCATGCGCAGCAGCTTCTGATCGGGATCGATCTCGCGCTGGATCAGCGAGCAGGTGGCTGTCTGGGGTCCGGGCGTCAGGATCTGCGGATCCTTCCACTCGTGATCGTCGAGCGACGGCCCCAGGGCGGCGCCGTTGAGGCGGATCTCGAAGTGATCGCCCTCGCGCGCACCGTGCAGCACGACCCTCAGCATCACCTCGTCGAGCTTGTCGGCCAGCGCCCGGAGGTTGTCGCAGATTCGAACTTCGAGCTCTTCGGGCCGGCCGTGGTTCGCCAGGGTCACAGGCAGCGGCGCGGTGTCGTTGCGTGCGAAGAACCCACCGGACCAGGGGAATCCGCCACGCCGCTCGATCGCGAACATCTTGTCCCTCCCGGCGAGCATTTCGGGTGATCCGATCTCCTTGAGCGCCTGCAGCTCGACCCGCGTCGCGTCGAAGCGATGCGGAAACTCGCCTCTTTCCTGCTGGAGCGCCGCCGACCAGTTGAACGTCTGGACCGTGTCGGCGCCCTGCTGCCAGAAGTTGCCGAACACGCCGCGCAGGAACTCGACGGACGAGAACTTGTACCCGGCGGTCGCGTGGTGGGTTTCCAGCGTCGGCTGCAGCTTGATGTCGCGCCCGTCGGTGATGCGGCGAAAGAAGTCGAGGTCGACGTCGATCGATCGGCAGCCGACGGTGAAGCTGTCGACGAGCGACTGCCGCGCCCACGTCTCCACGTCGAACCCGTCGGCGCGACAGCCCGCCTCGTTGCGTGGCACCTTGACGCCGAGCAGGAACGGTCGACCGCGTTCCCGTTCGACGTCGAGCGTCATGTGGCGCACGGACCGGACGAAATCGGTCATGGCGTCGCGATGCGCCCATTCCTCCCCAGGCGGAAGGCACGGCACGTGGCGCGAAAAATCGATCTGGAAGCCGTCGAAGTCGTAGTTCGCGGCAAGCTCTTCCAGGACCTCGAGGTTCAGCGCGCGCACCTCCGGCACGGCGTAGTTCCAGTCGCCGTACCAGTGAATGTCGCGAATCACCCAGTCGGGATGCGCGATCTTGACGGGGTTGATCTCGTCTTCCGGGTCCGAGCCGCCGCTGTCGGGCAGGAAATCCGCTTCGCTGATCCGGTGATTCCAGAAGACTTCGAGTTCGCGCTCGCGGCACGCGTCGACGAGCGCCGCAACGAGGTCGAGGCCCTCGTCCCACCAGCGGCGCAGCGATGCGTGGGGAAACGGGTCGAGCACCTTGCTGCGATAAGTGGCCATCCCCGTGGGGCCACCCATGTCCCAGATGATCGCATCGATCTGCGTCTCCGGATCGTCCTCGTAGACGAACACCGATTGCCCGGTCAGCTCCGAGTGACCGACCATCCGAACGGTCGACCCGATCGCATCGTTCGAAGCCTCGGTGCCGCTGCGCTGGGTCAGGTCGAGGCCGATCTCGAGGTTCGGATCGTACTGCACGACGATCCGGCGCCGGCGGTTCACCGCCTCGTGGTGCGCCTGGGACAATCGCGGGTCTTCCGGGGGTTCGTTCATCGACGACGCTCCTTGCTGGTCCGTGCTCCCCCGGCGTCTCGATCGTGCGACTGCTCCGTCACGATGCGCCCGTCTTCGTCGACGTAAGTGTAAGGGTCGTCCGCGTCCATCGTCGTGTGCCACGCCAGGCGCTTGAACGTCTCGAGGTGTTCGGGGAAGGCGTCGGGCTCGGTCATCAGCGGCAGTTCGAGCGACTTTCGGGCCCAGTACAGCTCGCGGCCCTGCAACCGCGACAGCGGCGGGTTCAGCTCGTCCAGCGGAACGTTGCTCGGGACGTGGGCGTAAGGCGTGGCGTCCGGCGCGCCGACGAAGCAGTCCGTCAACGGGGTGGCGATCAGGTCGAGCTGGTTCATCATCGGCAGGCCGAGGATCAGCTCGATGGTCTTGATCAGGCCGGTGAGCGTGTACAGGCGGCTGATGACCTGGCCGCGCTTCGTGCAGGGGCTGGCGATGAAGCACATGGAGCGCGACCCGGCGACGTGATCCGTGCCGTTCCAGGGATCGTCCTCCGTGCAGAATATGACGGTCTTCGGCCAGAACCTGCTCTTCGACACGGCTTCGACCACCAGACCCAGGGCCATGTCGTTGTCGGCGATCTGGGAAGTGGCGGTCGGGAATCCGGGCCTGGAACCCGAAGTGTGATTGTTGGGCAGCCAAAGCCAGACGAGGTTCGGCATGCCGCCTTCGCGCTCGAAGCGCTCCAGGTCCTCGATGAAGATCCGGGCGCGCTGCACGTCCGTGACGAGGTACCCGTAGCCGGGATAGCCGGGATGAGTGTGCGGGCGCAGTGATTCGACGTTGGTGGTGCTGACGATGCGGAGGGCATGGCGGCCCTTCTGGAAATCCCGCCATACGTCGGTGAACGTGATCTCGTCCTTGCGCTGCGGATCGGTCCACGCCACATGCCATCGGGTGTACTCGCCGTAATTGCGGAACGTCAGGCCGTGGGCGAGCGCGTGGGTCCACAGGAATCCGGACGAGGAGAAGGCCAGTGCGTCCTTGCCCTCGTAGGAGTAATAGCGGGGCCAGGTGGTGATGGCCTTTTCCCAATAGCTCGAGCAGATCGCCTGACTGATCCAGATGTGACCGCTGGGGCTTTGGTCGCTCGGGACGTGGTAGTTGTCAAGCAGCACGAACTGACGGGCGAGCTTGTGCTGGTTGGGCGTGATCCTCTGCGGCGCCGAACAGAGCCGCGGCTCGCCGTTGCCCTCGGGCATGTCGCCAAGATCCTGATCGTAGCTGTGGTTTTCCTTGATGATGTAGATCACGTGCTCGAAAACGGAACTTTCGCCGTCGTTCATCGGAACGGGCACGAGCCTGTCGGTGGGCTTGCGGGGACGGTGGCGCATGAGCGGCGTGGTCTGCCGGTTGTTTTCCGCGACCTGCTCGGTGTACCTGGCCAGTTGCGCCTCGTCAGGCACCTCGATGATGCTGACGATCCCCAGGAAATCGCCGACGTGTCGGCCGTCGCGCGTCGGTTCGGCTTCGGCGCCGAAGCCGCGCACGTTGGCCACGAAAAGCATCGTGCCCTGTTCGTTGATCTGAATGGCGCCGGGGAACCAGCCCACGGGAATCATGCCCGCCAGCTTTCCCTCTTTCACGACGGCGATGGCGTTGTTGGTGGCGTTGGCGACGTACAGCGTTCGTCCGTCGGGGCTGCACGCCAGCGCGACCGGCTGGCTGCCGTAAGGCAGCAGGCGGTCCGGCCGGACGGGAATCTTCTTGATGACCGTGTCGGAGGCGGTGTCGATGACCGTGATCGTGTCGTCGTTGGCGTCGGGCACGTACAGGCGCGTCCTGTCCGGACTGAGCTGAAGCTGACAGGGAAAACGTCCCACGTCGATCGATTTGACGACGTTCAGCGATCTGCCCTGTCCGCGGAGCACGGTCACCGTGCCGCCGGCGGGCAAACCGGTTTGCGGATCGACCCGCACGCGGGCGCCGTCCGTACGAGCGCTCGGCTCGCCTTCCCTCGGAGGCCGGCCTCCCCAGTTGCTCACGTACAGCTTCCGGTCGGGACCGTGGACCACCGAGTACGGCGCCACGCCGGTGGGCACACTCGCGATCTCCGAGTCCATTTCTGATGAAAGCACCAGGAGACGATTCGACGGGCTGGCGGCCGCATAAGCGTATCGTCCGTCGGTGCTGAAGGTCATGCCGCAAAGCGCCGACTTCCACGGGCGGCGCGGCTCATCCAGTTCCAGCTTGCCTTCGTTCGTGATGCGCAGCCTCTCCACCTGTCCCCGGTGTCCGGCGACGAACACCGTGCGGCTGTCGGGTGCGAACAGGATGCCATGCAGGCTGTTGCCCCGATCCTTGGGCAGGCGCACCCTGTGCCGCAAGCCCTTTTCGGTATGAATCAACACGATCTCGTTCGTCGTGGTCGCGACCAGCCATCGACCGTCGCGGCTGAGCGCGAGGTCGACGGGTCGGCCGGGAAACGTGATCGATCGGCCCGCCGGCCGCAACGTCTGCTCCGTCGGGACCACGACGGAGCCGTCATCGCGGAAACCGATCGTCCGCACGTTCGGTTTCTTCCAGTCTTTCCGCTTCCGCGACGACGACGCGGCGCGGATCAGATCGCTGACCCCTGCCGACGCATGACCGAAGATCTCCCGGGACGACAGGCTGCGACGATAGCAGCGCACCTCGCCGACAAGTCCTTTGAAGAACGGCTGGCGCCCGATGCCCTGCGAGCGCCCGATCAAGATCGGTACGTCCCTGATCAACGGCAGGAACGGGCGGGCGGCGTGGTTGGTGTGACGCAGCGTGCCGTCGTGATAGATCCTGACGTACGTCCCGTCGAACGCTACCGCCAGGTGCACCCAGCGGTTCAGCGGCACCGGCGGCGGCGTCGCCTTGAGTGACGATCGGCCGTCGGCGATCGCGCAGATCGCGTGTGGCTTTCCGTCGCGCTCGTAACCGGCCAGGACGAGGCGCTGGTCCGTCCAGCCTGGTCCGGTGTGCCGGCTGAATATGCCGCCGGCGATGCGCTCGGCAAAGAGCCATGCCTCGACGGTGAAGGCGCTTGCGGTGTCGAGGCCGGGCGCCGGCGCGCAGCGCAGGTAGTCATCGATCCCGTCCAGCCGGATCGCCGTGCCGAAATCGCCATGGACGATCGTCGCGCCGCCGTGAATCGTCGCGTCGTGCCCCTGCCCGCTTCGATCGGACACGATGCGGCCGTCAACGCGCTCGAACGTATATCGAAGGACCAGGTCGCCGGCGCCGTGCGCGCCGGACGCGACGCTCAACATGCAAATGACTATGAAGCCGGGTTCGATCGTTCGCATGTTTTCTCCTGACCGGAGTTGTCGAGGGCGGCTTGGCCGAAGGGGGCCGGCGTGGCCACCGGGAGCCTCGGAAATCACCCGCGATAATCGTCACCTGCCCGACGTCCGTCAACGTGATCCCGAGACGTCCAGCGCGGCGCGGCTTGCGTTCGGCGCCCTGCTGACGCGGCGTCACCGCCGGCGGACAGCAAACAGCGAGAAACGCGCGGCTGGCAGCGAGTGACCGGGGTTCACTCGTTGCCTTCTGTCTGTTCGCGACTCGTTACTTGTTACCCTACCGGCATGCCTCTGAACGCACGCATCACGAAGGACGTCCTGATCCCGGCGGCCGGGAACCCCGAGGACCACGAGTTCTACTGGGCCGTCAACTACGCGTACACGAGCAGCGCGGGTACGGGCCTGATCATGAGCACGGTCAGGCGCATGTCGAACGGGGACGACAACTGGCGACAGCGCAACAGCACGGTGCAGCGGCGGATTTCGCAGGACAACGGCGCCTCCTGGTCGACGCACGGTCCCGAGCTTCGCAGCGGCAGCTACGAGTCCAAGGAACTGCGCCTGCCGTGGATGCATTTCCTCGATCCGTCCAATGACCGATTGCTGTCGCTCTACCAGACCAGCCGGCCCCGGCCCGGCGGCGAAGGCGGCGCGACGGCGCTGTTCTACGAGGTCTCGACGGACCAGGGGCGATCGTGGACCCCGCCCCGGCAGGTCATTCACCCCGGAGCCGAATTCGACGAGCTTCACTGGATGCCGGGTGTCACGGACAACCGGCAGTACATCGGCGTGGACCAGGCGCCGTTCGCCCGGCTCGAAGACGGCACGATCGTGCTCGGATTCACGGTGCATCCTTTCGAACCGGATTACCCGGCCGAGCAGTTCTACGCGGGCGTGATCTTTCTTCGCGGAACATGGAGCGACGACCCGGGCGAGATCACCTGGGACGCCGGCGACATCGTCCAGGTACCACCGGAAGTGACACCGTACGGAGCGTGCGAGCCGGATCTGCTGCATCTCGGCGGCCAGCGCCTGCTGACCACGATGCGATGCCAGGGCGAGTACGAGCCGGCGGGCGTGTTCACGACCCGGCAGTGGGCGCTCTCCGAAGATGGAGGCAGAACGTGGAGCGCCCCGCGACGGCTCTGCTACGAAGACGGCTCCATGGTGTGCGTCCCGGCCAGCCTGGCCGCCTTCGAACGGGATCCGGCCACGGGACGGGCATACTGGTTCACCAACATCCTCGACCGGCCGGTCACGGATCAGCTTCCGCGGTGGCCGCTGGCGATGGCCGAATTCGACTGCGATCGCATGTGCCTCATCAAGGATTCGGTCACCGTGATCCAGGACCTTCCCGACGACGCCCCGGCAAACCGGGGGTACACCAACTTCGGCCATTACGTGGACCGGGTCACCGGGGAGTTCGTGCTCACGCCCGCGGAGATGCCCAAGTACAACGTGAAGGACTTCAGGGCGGACACGGTGAGGTACCGGATCGGGATCTAGAATCTGGTATTCACAGTCCAGTTACGCAGGGGCGCCCGACGATCGTGAAATCGGGTGGCTGGGGGCGAGCGAAGCGAGCCACCAGTGCCCTCGGTCTTCGATCGCGAAGCAAGCAGCGTTCCCATGACATCCCGCTGGGGGCTCGCCGCGCTCGACCCCAGCCACCCGGATTTCGTCTCATCGGAGCCGCCATGATTCGTCACGACATCGTCTACGGCCGGGTGCTCGGCGCCGGCCTCCTCGCCGACATCGCGTCGCCGGACGACGGCGGGCCGTATCCGGTGATTCTTTCGGTGCACGGCGGCCGATGGATTCGCGCGACCCGCAACCGGGACACCTCCATCGACGTGAACCAGTGGTCCGCGCTGGGCTTCTTCGCGATGGACATCGCCTACCGCCTGGTCACCTGCACGCCAGCGCCCGCGTGCTACCAGGACATGCAGTGCGCGATCCGCTGGGTCCACGCCCACGCCGACGAATACCACCTCGACACCGAGCGCATCTTTCTCATCGGGATGTCCTGCGGCGGGCACATGGCGGCGCTGGCGGCCACGCTGGGGGACGGCAGGTTCACCCGGACCGGCGGATGGGAGGAGCATTCGAACGACTTCCGCGCCGCCATCAGCTCCGCGGGCGCCTATGACCTGATCAAGCTGGACTGGGGCGCGGGCTGGATGCCGTCCGGGGAGGATTGGCACACCGCGAGGGAGTACGCCTCGCCCATCACGCACGTTTCGGACGCGACGAAGCCGCTGCTGATCGTGCATTCGGACACCGACCGCTCGGTCCCGATCCAGCAGGCGCAGGACATGAGCGATGCGCTGCGCAAGGTCGACGCCCCGTTCGAGTTTCTTCAGTTCACGGGGCGCGGCCACATGTCCGTGACCGACGAAGTCGTGGAGGCATCATGCCGTTTCATCGAGAAGGTGTGCCGCGGGGAGGCTCTTTCTCGTGCCAGGGTGGATGTTGATTAGTGCGACGGCGACCCGAGTCCGAATCGACAAATAACGATTGGCTTAATGACTAATAGCTTGATTCTCTCCCCCGGCCCGCACCGGAGTCCTCCCATGCCCCGGATCCTTCCAGCCTTGTGCCTGACCGTCTTCGGCATCGCCTGCGGCGGGGCCGCCGTGCTTTGCTTCGCCGGGCCCGTGCTCCCATCGGCGAACAAGCGTCTCCCCGATCCTATCCTGAGCCTCGCGAACCTGAAGCGCGTGCGCGTGCGCGTCACGCCGATTTCACCGCAACTCACCCGGCACGACGTGACCGTGCAATTGGTCAGGGAGAAGATCGAGACGGTGCTCAAGGAAATGCGCGTCACGATCGTCGACGATCCGGAAGCCCCCAAGCTGGAGTTCATGACCGTGGTCGTCGTCGAGCCGACCATTCCCGAGGCGACGGCGTTCAACATGCGGATCCTGCTCTATCAGAGCACGCGTATCGACCGGCTGGACCGCTCGTTCATCGTGCCGACCTATTCCGATTTCAACGTCAGCCTCGACCGGACCGAGAAGCTCAGGGAGACCGCCGTCGTGACGCTGGAACAGATACTGAGCCGGTTCAGGAAGTCGGTCGAGGACGCGACGCGCGCGATCGGTAGGGAGACCGAGCCGCCATCCGGCTGACGAACGCCGCCACGAGGCTTTTCGACATGAGCAGAACCATCAACGCCGGATTTCTGGGGGTCGGCAACTTCATCGGCAAGACGCACCTGCCCCACGTCTTCGACCATCCCCGTCTGCGCGTCCACACGCTCTGCGATCAGCGCGAAGACCTGCTCGATCAGCGCGCGGCGCGATTCGCGCCGCTGAAGACGACCACCGACTACCGCGCCATGCTCGACGATCCCGAGGTCGATCTCGTGTTCATCGGCACGCGAGGCGATCAGCACGCGCGGTTCGTCGTCGAGGCCGCGCGGTGCGGCAAGCACGTCGTGGTCGAGAAGCCGATGACGCACACGCAAGAGGAGTCGGAGCAGGTCGTCAAGACCGTCGTCGAGAACGACGTGCGGCTGCTGGTCGGCTTCAATCGGCGCAGTGCCGAAGCGACGAGACAGACCCGGGCGCTGTTCACGCAGGTGCGCGACGGCCCCGTCTCGATCTACTATCGCATCGTGACCGACATCATGCACGCGCCCGACTACTACGCCTTCGATCTCGCGCGAGGCGGGGGTCACATGATCATGGAAGGCGTCCACGTCCTGGACATCCTCACGTGGCTCGTCGGCAGCGAGCCCGTGCGCATCTATGCGCAGGGGGCGCTGGCCAGCGACGACAGCGTGATGATCACCTTTGCCGATGGCACGGTGGCGACGTTCATCCTTTCGCGCAACGGGGGTCAGTGCTATCCCAAGGAGGCGATGGAGATCTACACCGGGCGCAGCACCATCGTCCTGGATCATTTCTGTGAGCTGCGGGCCGACGTGTACCCGGACCGCTTCGTGCGGAAGACCTGGCCCTTCCGATTCGACGAGGTCGACGACGTGCCGGGCCGGACGGGCAGGGACGGGGGGATCGAGCTGCACTACCGCAAGTCGGCAGTCCTGCGCGAGTCGAACGCGTACTGGGACAAGCCTCTCGAGCCGGACAAGGGGCACTACGACGCGCTGGATCGCTTCACCGACGCCCTGCTGCACGGCACGCCGGCTCCGTGCGACGAGATCGACGGGGCCCGCGCCACGTGCATGGGTCTGAAAGCGCTCGAATCGATCCGGCGCAACGCACCGGTGGACGTCAGGGAAGAGGAGTACTTCCTGCACCTGCGGCGCACGAAGTGGACCGCCATGTCATGAGCGTGATCGGGTGCGTCTTCGGGGACGAGAACGGAACGGGATGGCGACGCGCTACCCATCGCGCTATCCATCGCGCTATCCATACGGATCCGCCGCATCGCGCAGCCCGTCGCCGAGGAAATTGAACGCCAGCACGACGACGACGACGAACCCGCCCGGAGTAAGCAGCCAGGGCATCAGCGAGAGGGTCTGGATGCTCTGCGCGTCCCTGAGCAGCACGCCCCAGCTGATGGCCGGAGACCGAAGGCCGATGCCGAGAAAGCTCAGGGTGGTCTCGGCGATGATCATGCCGGGCACCGAGAGCGTCGCCATCGCGATGATGTGGCTCAGGAAGGCGGGAACCATGTGCCGGAACATCACGCGCCCCGGTCCGGCTCCGATCACGCGCGCCGCGATGACGTACTCCTCCTCGCGCAGGGACAGGTACTTGCCGCGCACGACGCGCCCCATCTCCGTCCATGCGGTCAGCGAAACGATCACGGTGATCAGAATGAACACCGTAGGCGCCGACCAGGTGAGCGGGATGGCCACGCTGAGCGCCATCCAGAGCGGCAGGGACGGGATCGAGATCACGACTTCGATGATGCGCTGAATCAGGACGTCGACGATGCCGCCGAAATAACCGGACAACGCACCGAGCACGATGCCGATCGTGAAGCTCAGCGCGACGCCCACGAGCCCGATGGTCAGCGATATCCGGCTGCCATGAACGATCCGCGAGAACAGGTCGCGCCCCTGCCGGTCCGTGCCGAACAGGTAAAAACGCTGCCCGCCGTCTACTGCGAACAGGTGTCGCCGGCTGTCGAACAGGCCCCAGAACCGGTATTCGTCTCCGGCGACGAAGAAGCGAAGGTGGTGTCGCTGCGTCTCATCGACAACGTAGAGGCGCTGCCGCGTACCGGGATCCCGCTGCATCCGGGTCCCGTAGACGAAGGGGCGAAGATGAAACGTCCGCGTCCGCGCATCCCGGAACCGCAGTCTCATCGGGGGCGCCGAGGCCTCGGAAATCTCTCGATGATCGGGATCGTAGGGCGCCACGAAATCAGCACCGAGCGCTGCAAGGTAGAACAGAAGAACGATCACGCCGCTAACGACCGCAGCCCGATGCCTCCTGAACCGGATCCAGGTGAGTCGCCACGGCGACAAGGTCTCGAGGTTGTCCCATCCCGACGAATTCATGACGCCTTTTCCGCCCCCTGCTCCCCGCTCCCTTCCATCCTGATCCTCGGGTCCGCGACGACGAGCAGAAAGTCCGAGATCCGCGTGCCGATCAAGGTCAGCGCCGAGACCAGCATCACGTACGCGCCCGCGACCTGCATGTCCTGCCGCAGCAGCGCCTGGAGGAACAGCGGTCCCGCCGTGGGCATGCCCAGGACGATCGCAGTGATCGTCTCACCGGCGATCAACAAAGGCAGGACCCAGCCCACGGTCGAGAGGAAGGGGTTGATCGCCACGCGCACCGGGTACCTGAAGATGAGACGCGCCTCGGAGAGCCCCTTGGCGCGGGCCATTTCCACGTAGGGCTTTCTCAACTCGTCGATCAGGTTGGCGCGGATGACCCGCATCGTGCCGGCCGTGCCCGCGGTGCCGACGATCACGACGGGGATCCAGAGGTGACCGAGCAGGTCCAGGACCTTTGCCGCGGTCCACGGCGCGGCCACGTAACGATGCGAGAGCAGTCCGCCCACCTCGATGTCGGGAAAGAACTCGTACGACAGGTACATGAACACGAGCGCGATGAGGAAGTTCGGCGTGGCCAGGCCGATGAAGCCGACGAACGTCCAGACGACGTCGGTGACGGAATATCGGCGCACCGCGGACAGGATGCCGATCGGAATCGCGAGGGCCCAGGTGAACAGCAGCGACAGCGCGGTGATGAGCACGGTCATCGGAAAGCGGCTTCGGAACAGCGTCCAGACCGGCTGGTCCCAGGACAGCGAGTGCCCCATGTCCCCCTGGACGAACCGGGTGATCCACCGCACGTACCGGTATGCCATCGACCGGTCGAGACCATACCGGCGACGCAGCGCGTCGATTTCCTCCTGGCTGGCCATCCCCCGCTCGGACATCTGCTCGATGCGCCAGCTCACGAAGTCACCGGGCGGCAACTCGATCACGACGAACGCGACCACGGAAATGACCGCCAGCGTCAGCACCATGATCACCAGGCGTCGCCCGAGATAAGCCAGCATCACCAGCCCTCGTTGCCCGCGCCCCGCTCCTCGTCGATCCACCACACGTCCTGTCGCCCCCAGTCCCCGCGCAGAATCGACTTCCGCGTCCGGGGCACGTTGCGCATATACGGGGCCAGGACGGCCAGGTCACCCGGATGCCTGAGCGTGCCGATGCTCCAGAGGTTGTCGGCGGCAATATCGAGAATCGCCTTCCAGTGCCTGCGATTCTCCTCCAGGCTCAGCGTGGATCGGGCCGCGTCGAAGTGATCCAGCGCCTCGAGCATGATCGCATTCGGCTCCTGCCCCTTCGTGGAATCGTGGAACCATTGCTGCCAGAGCGGCGCCCAGTTGCAGCCCCACCACTCCGGAATGTAGGCGTTCTGCTGCCACATCATGAACGTGCCGCCGTTCGTCCCGTAGGAATCGTGCCAGAGCACCGCATCCAGCCTGTTCGCCTGATGCAGTTCGCTGCGCGCCGCCGGATCCACGGGGCGATAGACCATCCTGACGCCCACGTTGCGCAGGTCGTCCACGATGAGCTCGGCCACGCCATCCATGCGCTCCTGGATGGACAGAAGGCTGATGACGAGGGGCCGGCCGTCAGGCAGGCGGCGCAACCCGTCCTCGTCGCGCCGATCCAGGCCTGATTCGTCGAGCAGCGCGTTCGCCTTTTCGGGATCGAAGGCGAGCGCCGTCCGTGCCAGCCGCTCGTGGTAGAACGGGTCATCCTCGTACGGCGCCACCTGCCACGGCTCGCCCAGGCCGTGATAGAGCAGCTCGCTGATCCGCTTGCGGTCGATCGCATGCGACACGCCGAACTTGAAGCGCCGGTCCCGGTAAAGCGCGCGGATCACCGGATCCGGATGCGTGACGTTGAACTGGATATCCGCAAGATTCAGGGCGCTGCGCGTCCACGGGTGCACCCTGACCTTACCCGCTTTTTCCGCCCGCTTTGCCAGCACGTAGTTGCGCAGGGGCATGTGGTAAAAGCTCAGGTCGCCGTTCAGGGCCCGAAGCTCTGCCACCGCCTTGCTCGACGTGACGACGACGTGGCGCTCGTCCATGTAGGGCAACTGGTTGCCTTCCGGATCGACGGCGAAGTAGTAGGGGTTTCGCTTGAAGACGCCCACGTTGAAACCGTCGGCGGCGAATCGCGCGGTCACCCACGCGTCCAGGGAGGGTTTGTCCAGGTCGTGCTGGTGATAATGATCGAGGTGATGGTTGAACCAGTTGATGACCGTGTCGAAGCCTTCGTCCCGAACCATCCGGTCAACCTTCTCCGCGCCGACGTACCTCGGGTGGAACTGCTTGAGCCAGTGGGCCGGGTAGTGCCCGGCCAGGTAGAAGATCGAGCTCATGCTCATCGGGGACCTGGGCTTTCCGAACCGCCAGCGCACGGTGTAGTCGTCGATGCGCTCCGCTTCGATGTCCCGGAACAGGTAGCTGTTGGGCGTGCCGCCGGCCGCTTCGAAAGGCGCGTACTTCGCGACGTCGTACACCAGGAAGAGGATGTCGTCGGCGGTGTAGGGATGCCCGTCCGACCACTTCAAACCCTTCCGCAGCTTCATCACGTATTCACGCCCGTCCGCGTCGATCCGGTCGAAAGCCTTGACGAGGTTCAGATAGGGCTTCTGAAAGTCGTGCTTCCACCACATGAGATGGGGCAGCCAGTTCTGCTCGAGGGCGCCGTCCTTCTCCGGGCTCGCCTCGATGTAGATCCCGCCGTATCGGCCGATGCCCTGCACGCCGTGCACGACGAGCGGCTCGTCGGGCAGCCGCTGCTCGACCGGGGGAAGCCGGCCGGACGCCACGGCTTCGTCCAGGTACGGCGATTGCCTGAACGTCGCGATCCTCTTGCCGGTAGCCTTCTCGTAGTCGCGCGGCGTCGTCCAGATCTGCGGAAGCTCGGAGATGTAGGGCGGTCCGTCGGACAGGGGCGCCATCGCCTTCGTGGCCCGACCGCTTCCCCGAACGGCGATGTTCAGGACGAGAAACGCGGCGACGATCAGAACGAGGAGGGCGGTCGCCCGAAGTGCCGGTTTCGCGCGCATGGGCGTGGATCATCTTATTCTTTGCAAAACCATGACGCGAACAACCATCTTCGTGTCCTGCGACGGCGATGACCGCTGGTCGGGCGGACCGGACCGGCCGAACGAGACCGGGACGGATGGTCCGCTGGCCAGCCTCTCCCGCGCCAGGGACGTGGTGCGCGCCCTCCGCGTGAGCGCACGAGACCGCAAATCCATCCGTGTCATCGTGCGCGGCGGCCTTTACGAGCTGGAAGAGCCGTTTTGTCTCGGCCCGGAAGACTCGGGCGTCACCTATGTCGCCCATCCCGGAGAGAAGCCGATCCTGAGCGGCGGAAGGCGCATCACGGGTTGGGAATCGGCTGAAGGTGGACTGTGGCGGGCCGCCGGCGCGTGGGAGTTCCGGCAGCTGTTCGTGAACGGCAGCCGGCGTTGCCGGGCGCGCGTCCCCCGCGAAGGCGACTCCTACGAGATCGCCGGGGCGCTGAATCCCGAACAACCGTTGGACGAGAACCGTGAAGAGGCTCACCAGCAGCCGAACGAGAATCACGAGGGCTTCCGTTTCGCGCCCGGGCAAATCCGTCGATGGAAAGATCTGGCCAACGCCGAGGTCGTGGTCACGCATCCGTTTGCCACCACCCGGACGCGGATCGCGGAGCTGAACGAAGCCCGCGGGCTGGTTCGATTCATCGGTCCGGAGTACCTCTGGAGCTATGCGCCGCCCAAGCCGTTCTACGTGGAAAACGTGAAGGAGGGGCTGGCCGCGCCGGGGACCTGGCACCTGGATCGCGCGGCCGGAGTCGTCACCTACCGGCCGCTGCCCGGCGAGGACATGCACTCCGCGGACGTGGTCGCCCCCCTGCTCGGGTCGCTCATCCGGCTCGAGGGCGACCCCGCCGCCGGGTGCTTCGTGGAGCACGTCGAGTTCCGCGGGTTCACGCTGCAGCATGCCGACTGGGTGCTGCCCGAGGACGGCTTTCGCGATCCGCAGGCGGCGATCGGCCTTCCCGGCGCCGTCCAGGCACAATGCGCCGTGCGCTGCGCGTTCGAGAACAATGTCATCGAGAAGATCGGAGCGTATGCACTAGAGATCGGTCGCGGCTGCCGGGAAGTCCGGATCGTCGGCAACCGCATGCACGATCTCGGCGCGGGCGGGATCAAGCTGGGCGAAGCGGTCAACCGAGCCGACGACATGGACGAAGCCCGCGACATGGCTGTCACGGACAACGTGATCCATGACGGCGGGCGGGTCTTCCCCGAAGGCGTGGGCATCTGGATCGGGCAGAGCAGCGGGAACCGCATCGCCCGCAACGAGATCCGCGATATGCATTACACGGGCATATCGATCGGATGGAACTGGGGGTTCACCCGCAACCGCACCCGTGACAACATCGTGGAGCACAATCACGTCCACCACGTCATGAAGGAGAAGCTGGACGATGGCGCAGCGATCTACACGTTGGGGGTTTCACCGGGCACGGTGATTCGCAACAACCTGGTTCACGACGTCTACGGCCGCACCTACGCCTACGGAATCTACCTGGACGAGGGCACCATGGGGATCCTCGTGGAGAACAACGTCGTCCACCACGTGGGCGGTCCCGGCATCCGACTCCAGATCGCGACCGGCGGCAATACAGTGATGAACAATATCGTCGCGCTGTGTTCGAACGCGCAGTTCGGCGTCGATACCGACCGTACGAACTGTTACCTGTGCAACATCATCTATTGGAAGGACGCAGACCTGTTCACGCGCCGGGAACTGGACGGAATTGAAACGGTCTTCGATCAGAACCTCTACTACCGGACCGACGGCGAGGCGATCGACTTTGCCGGGCACAGCTTCGAAGCGTGGAGGAAACGTCGGCCGCGCCCGATCCGCTACGTGCGGCCTGGCCCGATCGACGGCCACTCGGTGGTTGCCGACCCGCTGTTCGCGGATCCGGAGAACGGGGATTTCACGCTGGCGCCGCAGTCGCCGGCCTGGAGTCTGGGGTTCCGGCCGATCGATCTCACGGACGTGGGGCCGAGGGATCCGGCGAACCAGGATGAGGCACGAAGATGAGCCATCCCGAAGGCTACCCATCACGGTAGAACCACTCGATCGGCAGCACCGTGAGCTTCAGCCCCGCGGCGTCGGTGTCCACCTCCAGGGTCTGCAGCGACAGCAGCAACGGACTGGAATCGTAGGTGAGGTACGCCTTGTCATCGATGAAGGTGATGCTCACGTAGTTGCAGTTGTAGAACGTGCTGCGCTCAACCAGCTTGAGGTGGCGCCACGTCCTGCCGCCATCGCGGGAAACCGCCGAATGCAGCGGCGCCCTGCCGCCGAAGGCATAGTTCCAGACCGCCAGGATGTCGTCCTTCCCGGGTATCCGGCAGATCGTGGCGGGCGAGCACAGACCACGCAGCGGCGAAAGCAATGGCTTCGTCCACGTCTCGCCACCGTCTTCGGAATGGGAGAAGAACTGGCCGCCCGCGAACGAGCGCATGGTCATGAGCAGACGCCCGTCGGCCAGCTCCACGACGGAGGGCTCGTTCACGTTCTGCAGCAGCCTGAGCCTTTCGGACAGCCCCGGGTCCGGCACGTGCGCTCCGGCGTGCCACGTCCGCCCGTCGTCATCCGACCAGAGCGCGTACGGCCATCGCACGACCCCGCCGAAGTCGGCCTGGTCCACCTTTTCGTACTCCCGGGCGCCGAGCAGGATGCGCCCACTGGCGGTCCGGCAGAAGAGCTTGGCCATGTGCGCGTAGCCGGTATCCGGGGAGATCCTTACGGGCGGCGACCACGTCCGGCCTTCGTCCTCGGAGCGCCGCAGGACCACATGGCCGCAGGAGCTCTTCTCTGCGTCCGGCAGTGTTTCGACGTAGGTCATGATCGCGTCGCCGTTCCCGGCCTGGATGAGGCTCACGTTCGGCGTTGCGTGGTTGAATCGCGGATCGCGCTCGGCGAGCACGCGCGTGGGTCCCCAGGTCCTGCCGCGGTCGGTCGAGAACTTCGCGGAGATCCGCGCGGGGGCCCAGTCCTGCGCCTTGCCCTGTGCGAACTCGGACCAGGCAAGCAACAGCGCGCCGTTGCGAAGCTCGATCAGGTCGCCCTCCGAATGGCGCGGTGACTGGAGGGTGGCGGGACACACGTATTCGCACCAGGCGTCTTCCTTTGGCCGGAGGTCCTCGGGACCCTGCGGGACATCGACGTAGGTGAACAGAAAAGGCGCGTCGCCGACATAGACCGTTCTGAAGGTCGAGGTGACCTCCTCACCTGCGTCGATCTCCTGGGCGCTGCCGAAGCGCAGGCTGAACCGTTCCGGGTAGGGATCATGATCGAAACGGCCCACCTCTTCGTCATCGATCTGCAGCGCCAGCTCCCCCTGCGACAGAACCAGCTGCAGGTCGATCGCGGCCCCTTCCGACACCGCACACGTCCGGGCGTGGGTCGCGCACGTCCCACCGATGTGGCACTGGATGGTCCAGGTCATCTCTCCAGGGTTCGAGACGTTGCACCAGATGCACCACGGTCCGTCGGTTGGCCTGATCTGCACGAACCGGCCCCCCTCGACGTGGCGCGGCGGTGACAGCACCTGGCATGCGACAAAGATCGTCGTCTCCCCGATCGAGTAGAGAGGCTGCGAATCGCTCTCGGAAAGGCCCGTGATCAGGCACACTTCGCGGCGCCCTTCCTTCCCGGACGCCGTGGCCACGAATCGCTTGCCCGGCAGCGCGCAGCACGACTGGGGCTCGAAGATCCCGTAAGACCACTCGTCGGCCAGCGTGAAGCGCTGGTTGTAAGTGGGGAACACGCCCATCCCCGCCGTCTCGTCATCCAGAACCCGGACGCGCCACGGCTCCCGGCCGGTCATCGTCGATGGCGTTCGCTCGTTCACTGATTCAATCACTCCTGGTACGTATGAACATCCGGCACCGTCACCGCGAGCCCGGGTTCGATGGCGTGGACGATGAACCAGTCGCCCGCCTGGATGCCGTCGGCCTCCAGATCGATCGCTTCGGCGAACTGCACGACCGCGCGGAAGTTTGCCGGTTCGCTGCCGCCGGTGTGGTCGATCGTGTAGGTCCGGTCCCGCTCGGGGAACCAGGCCTTCCAGCCCCGCCACCACGGACTGTAGATCCCCTGCGTGATCGATCGGCTCGATATCAGACGGTTGCGCTTCACCGGATCGAGAATGTTGACCTGATACCACCCGCCCGAGAACGGTGGGTGGTTCGCCAGGTCCACCCGCAGCAGGCCCTCTTTCGTCGGGCTGACCTTCCTGATGGTGTAGGCCTCGGTATGGTCGTTGCCGAGCCTGACCAGAATCGATCTGCCGGCCAGGCCCTTCACCAACGGCCATGGTTCGTCCGGACGCACCAGCAGGGCCGACTCGCGCCGCGTGCCCGTCAGGTCGCCGATCAGATCCACGATGGTGCCGCGCAGGTCCCCCGCCGACGCCGCCGCGAACGCCCCCCATTCCAGGCGACGGCCCCGGACCATGTGCGCTTCGACGACGCGGCCGTCGGCATCACGTCGGACCAGTGCGTAGCGCGCGTCGGTGAACAGACCGTTGTCGAAGCGGATCTCGCCTGGACCTGGCTGGAACACCACCGTGTCGGTGTGTCCCGCCGCCATCGTCAGCTCGATCCCCACCACGCCTTCGCTCGCCTCGACCGAATCCGCAGGTGCCAGCCTCGATATCTTCCTGATCGCCGAGGACTCGTCATCGCGGAAGCCCTCCAGAACGTGCACGAACGTCGATTCGAGCGGTCCGCGCTGCGAGGCTACGTCGGTGGTGCGCCGTTCGATCAGGTAATCCCAGGCGTTCTCGAATCCCACGTCACCGGTGGCCTTCTCGCCGTTCGGCAGCGGCTGATCGATCCATGCCACCCACGGCCCCTTGCCGTTGAGAAGGATGGTCTCTCCGAACTGGCCAACGCCGATCAGGCGAAGCCTGGCCAATCCGACATCATCTTCCAGAGCGCGGGGAAGGGGCTGCCCGTTCGGACCGCAAGGCTGATAGGCGGCGCAGTCCGTGCGCCAGGTGACGTCCCAGGTCTCCGGCGCGGCGCCGAGGCACTCCACACGCCGGAGCCTGCGAAGATTCTTCCTGGTGTCACCCCACGCCTGGTGGAGGGGCGGGGTCCCGGTGCCATCCAGGAACGCCGCCATGTCTGGCCAAGTAGACGCCACCGGGGGCAGGTTCGCGGCGATCCGTTCAGCCCACGCGCTCTGATACAGAGCGTGCCGGTCGCCACCCTTGATCCGGAAGACGTCCACCACGTAGGGGCGTCCGCCCGGGCCCGCCACCGCCAGCAGCGCGCGGCGATATTGCGAAACCGCCACGGGATCCACCCTCTTCGCCTCGGCGTAGCGCTCGAAGGAGTATCGGTCGCGGCAATCCAGCACCTGGAAGTGCGCGCCCGGCCTTTCCGGATCCTCCCCGCCCTTGTAGGTGATCAGCTCCCCGATGCCCTCGGCCTCCCAACCGGGGGCGGTCTCTCGGTCGTTGACCGACGCCGTGTTGTGCGCCATCAGACCGTGCGCCCACGGCTGCAGCCAGTTCTCGCCGCCCGGACCCGACAGGGCGATCAGGGATCGCGGATAGGGCATGCCGAGCAGGGCCTTGAACTCGGGCCGTGATTCGTCGATGACGACGTGACGCGACATCGCCGCGTAGCCCCCCTTCCGCATCACGGGCACCCCGTCCATCCAGCACTCGATGCCGAGCTTGTCGGCGGCCCCGTGCAGGCTCTGGCGATCGTAGGTCATGCAGACCTCCTGCCGACGTCCGGGGCCGCCCACCCGCAGGACGCCGACACCGAATCCGGGCCAGTTCATGCTCGGGCGCCGTTCGTTGGCCCGGACGATGTCGGGACGGCTGAACGAGTCCGGCAGGTTGAAGGCATGGATGATCTGGTCCCCGAACTCCAGGTACTGGCCCCGAACCGTCCGCAGGTTCCTCCACTGACTGGCGGCGACCCGAAAGAACGGGTTCTCCCGGGCAAACGCGGGCGCGAACTCGAGCCAGCCTCCGGGATCCTTCACGTGCTCGTAGTACGGGACGAGCATCATCATGTAGTTGGGTGCGCCCTCGGCGGTCATGCCGTCGTGGTAGTGATGGTTGTAAAGCACACACTCCTGGTGAGCGGCGGCGAAATCGAAGAGATAGCGATTCTGAAGCAGGATCCCCAGCATCATCAGCTCGGTGTACTGGCTGTCCTGGTAGTCGGATTTCAGCACGATGCTTTCGAACATCAGGGCGATCTCTCGCATCAGCTTCTTCATGATCTTGCGGTCGAGCGCCTCGGGATCGCCGTACTTCCTGGCGGAATAGGTCTTGAAGGTCGGGTGATGCCGCACCCGGGCGAACGGCTCCACCCACAGATACTCCTTGAAGAGAAAGAGCCAACCGCAATTGACCTGAGGCAGGCGCCGGTTCCAGGAGAACTTTTCCTTCGGATCGGTCACGGTGCGCACCGGCCGCGGCATGGCCTCCCACCGGGCGCGGGTGAGGGGCGCGCCGTCCTTCCCCGTCATCACGAGATTCCGGTAGGACGGCGGCAGGCCGTAGTAGACATCGGCGACGCGGTCGAGCAGGACCGCGAGCTTGTGCACGAAAAGGGGGTCCCCCGTTTCGCGGTATTTCTTCAGCCATTCCGCGGTCATGGACTCCGTCTTCACCCAGCGCAGGTGGGCGATGGTCGTGCCGAGATAAAGCTCCCACTCCACGCCGCTCTGATCCGTATGCACCGTGGCCGCAACCTTCTTCACCGTGTCGTCGAGATGGACGAACGCGACGGTACGGCCGGGACGCAGGGCGTAGTCATCCGGATAGTCCTCTTCCCGCTCATAAAAGTGCGTGTCGCAGCAGGTGGTCCGGGCGTGGAAGGGATTCTCGGGATCGAGCGCCAGCATTCTCGGCTCCCGGTATTCGGTGTTCGGATGTTCCTTGTTGCAGAAGGGGCAGTAGTTGATCAGGACCCGCGCTTCCTTCGGAGAAAGGATGCTCACCGTCGGCTCGGGGACCGGCGCGCCCGAAATCACGCGTCCGTAAGGAGAGATGTGGTCGGGAATGAAGGCGACGAGCTGCTCATCCCGGGGCGCGGCGGCCGCATACTCGGCGTGCGCCTCGTCGGGGGTCCACGCGCCGTGGTTCCGGCGCCACGAATCGAGCCGCTCACGCGTCCATTCGGCCAGGAACACGTCGGGCGGCGGCATGGGGATTCGGCGACCGGGGATCAGACCCGAGACCCGGGTCGCCCGATCCGCGGCATGCCACGTAAAAGGACTCGGCTCGGCCTGCGCGATGGAGGTCATCAGCAACAGCCCCGGTAGACACAAGCGGGATAAGGTCGGCATCAGCTCGTCCACGGGCCGCGGAATCGTCAACCCGGATCCAATCCACCATACGGCTCGGACACTTCCGCGATCTCGGCGCGCAGCTGCTGCACGGCCTTGAGCAACACCGAGGTGTCGCCGCCCTGCGTGAGGAATCGTCCGCCCATGGACAGGATGCGCACGGCGTGACTTCGATCGAGCACCGGCATGCCCCAGTGTAATCCGTGATGCTGCGCCGCCTCCGCCGTGCGCCGCATGGCGTCGAGAACATGCGGTGCCGCAGCATCCATCGGCAGGCCCATCGTGATCGAAAGGTCGCCCGGGCCGATGAACAGCAGCGAGATTCCAGGCACCGCGGCGATCTCGTCGATGCGTTCGACCGCTTCGGGCGTCTCGATCTGGATGAGCACCTTGACCTGTTCGTTCTGGTAGCGACGGACATCTTCCCACGGCACCTGCCCATACAGAGCGGCAGCCGGCCCGAAATCCGCGCCCCGTCGCCCCAACGGGGCGAACCGCGTGCGATCGACCAGCCGGGCCACGTCCTCGGGATCCCTGACCTGCGGATACATGATGCCGTTGGCGCCGTTGTCGAGCATCCTGGCCGCCAGGGCGTACTCGCCGTTAGGCACGCGGACCACCGCGTCGACATCCGCGCCGCGCGCCGCCTGGACCTGCGCCGACAGGGTCTCGGACGTGGCGGCGAAATGCTCGCAGTCCAGCCAAAGGCAGTGCACACCCCCCAGGGCGAGCAGCTCGGGCATCATGGGGTGCGGGATGTTGGATTTGAAGCAGTAGACCGGAAGGCTCTTCGCGAGCCGTTCATGCACGATGCTCCGCCGCAGCCGAGGCGCCTCTTTCATGACGTGGGTTGGCTCCAAAAAAAGAGGGGCGCTTCCGAGAGGAAACGCCCCTTCGACTTTTCAACGTTCCGACTTGCGGGCGCAGCCCGCGATGGGCTATCGCCGCTTCCGCGCAACCATGAGCAGGCCGGCGAGGCCGAGCAGCGCCAGCGTCCCCGGTTCCGGGACGGCGGAGAACGAAAGGTTGTCAAAGTGCGCTCTTCCGTCGACATTGGTCGTGATGTCCGACTGCTGGGACGTATTGATCATATCGAGGAACGGCGAGAAGGAGTTCCAGTTGAAAAGCCCCGTACTTGCATCGCGCGTACCGAAACGTGCGCGAACCTGGTTGGTGTTGTAATTCGATTCGATATCAATCGCATACCAGGCCGTCGGAACGGTGTTGGACGGCCAGCTGAAGCTCACGGCGTCGGTCGGCAGCACGAAATCTCCGGCCGTCACGCCCGCTCCGGGGTCCGCATCGTATCGGAGCACGGCCGGCACCCCATCCGAACGCATCTCGACGAAGCTGCTGGATGAATTGAAGACGACCCGGCCGAAGCTGTCACTGGGCCGCCTCAGGATGCCCTGCCATTCGACGTGCATCGTCTGGATGGGCAGCGTGTTGATGTCTTCGGAAACATGCCAGCGCGTCCGCGCGATCGCATTGGTGGGGCTGGTGCCCTGCGACTGCACCCGCAGGGTGGCGGTGCCCTGGAAACCGTCGACGGCGTCGATGTCGAACGTGGGATTGCCCGCGATGGTCTCCATCGTCCAGCCTTCGACGGCTGCGGTCGGCGCAAAGGCCCCGGTCGGATAAGACTCGAAGTCTTCCGGATTCGAAAGGGCCCAGGCGCCGCTCGCACTCAACGCCATGATCAATCCCGTCAAGCCCAAATTGAGTCGTTGCCAGTACATGCCAATCTCCTTTCGTTCGAGTGAAACACGGTCAGGAATCATTGCGACATCGCAATGTTGAGAAAGTTCTGTCAGCCCCTCCATGGTCGTTCAATACAACGTCTCAGGGTGCAATCCCGGTACCGGAAAGTCCGGCGACCAGTCCTCGGCGCGCTTCCAGATCGCGTGACCATCGCGGAAGGCCACGTTGCCCCCCTCGGCGCCGTGAGCAACCATCGGGAAGAACCTCGGATCCGCGACGCCGAAATGCACGATCCCGCTGGACTGATCCCAGACGAGTGGCGTCTCGAGGGGCGCGACACGGAGCGTCGCATCTTCGAGATCCCGCCGAAAGCCCTGGACATCGGCGCTGTTCACAAAACTGGAAACCAGGAACTCATAGCTCCCCCGCACCGATTTGCCGACGCTCCACCCGGCAAGCTGCGCCGATTCGTCAAAGGCATCCCCGTAATACTCCGCAATCGGGAAAGCGCCCATGGGCGGTGTGAGGGGGATGGAGGGGCAGTTGTACGTTGCATGCGTCAAGTAGTCGCCCTGCATGAGCAGCCTTGCCGAAGCCCGCCAGCCGAATCCGAAAAACGGATCGCCCACGTCATCGAACGGGTAGAACCCGGCATGGTCGCTGGCGTACATGTCGCAACCGAGCACGAGTTGCCGGAGGTTGGACTTGCAGATGGCCCGCCTCGCCGTTTCCCTCACCTGTTTCACCGCGGGCAGCAGCATCGCGATCAGCAATGCGATGATGCTGATCACCACCAGCAGTTCGATCAAGGTAAAGGCGTGCATCGAAGAGCCTGTCGAGCGGTCACCACGGGGCACCGTTCGCAAGGTTCGCAAGCGACGGAACAAGGCGCAACCTCCTGGCGGATGCTGATCATCAACAGGATGGACAACGCTCTCTCCGGCGCGGCGCTCATTCAGTGGCCTGGGGTGATCTCCTCCAAATACGACGCCTTGCACTGACCGAATCACACCCAATCGTATTCATGAACCAGGATGCGGTCAATCTTCGAAGTGGATCCCCCTTCCCGATGGGTGCGTGACCGCTGACGCGGCTGGGGTCGTAGTCCAATACCTGTTCGGCACGGAATTCGCGAGCCATGCATCCGTGATCTTTGAACGTTGGAATTGCCTCACCGAGCCGGGCCGCGAACGGCCCGGCTCGGTGAGGCGTACCCGAACAACGCATCGCCGATTCCGTACCGATGGCCGATTCCCGGGTCACCATCCCTGGCGACCCAACCCGATATCTGGTCAGCCAAGCACCCCGCGTCAGCGGTCACGCACCCCTTCCCGATCGCTCACACCACTCCGAGCGAATTCAGGACCGCCCGCAGCTCGTCCATCTGCGCGTCCGTAAGGCTGTGATAAGGCTTGCGGCGCCAGCGCCCGTGGTGACCGACGATTTCGCTGAGTGCGTGCATGCCCGCGTCGAAGCTGCCTTCCAGGCCCAGCAGGTGGTCGAACAGGGGCATGTCCAGGTCTCTGACGATCTTCGTCGCGGCGGTGATGTCGTTGCGATCGATCGCGCACCAGTAATCGCGCGCGACGCGCGGGGCGAAGGTCATGAAGGTGGAAAGGTACCCGACGCAACCGTAAGGCATCAGGTCCAGGTGATTCTGCTTCTGTCCCCCGGAGATCACCGCCCATCGATCGGCGACCAGCGACGTCACCTGTCGCGCGAACGCGCCGCATACGTCGTCCTTCAGGGCGACGATGTTGTCCACGGTGTCGAGGCAGCGGCGCATCACGTCGAGGGCGAACGGCAGCCCGCGCTCACCGAACCCGCACGTGATGAACATCACGGGCATTTCGGCCGCCACGGCCGCGAAGTGCTCCACCAGCGAGCTCGCGGTGCACGACTCGCACCAATCCGGAGGCAGCACCATCAGGACGTCCGCGCCGGTTTCACGGCAATACCGCGCGAAGTCCACCGCCTTCGGCGTGGCCCACTGACGATCCGCGGCGATCACCATGGCGCGCCCGGCAGTGTGCTGCACCGTCACCCGGGTCAGCTCCGCGACCTCGTCGTCGGTCAGAAGGGTGAAGAGACTGTCGCCGAACGTCAGCATGACCGTACGGCTCCCCGCGTCGATGCAGAAATCGATCACCGATCGCAGGCCGTCGAAGTCGATCGCGCCGTCCTGGTGGAACGGCGTGCGCAGCGACGGGAACGGACCGGTCAACGCATGGCGAATCTCGTGGCGATCCATTCGCGAGATGCTATCGTCTGGGCGCGCGGGCGTTGGACCGCCCATCCGTGTCCGTCCGTGTCCATCCGTGGTTCCTGATTCCAGCGGCTGAGCCGCGTTGAGCAGCCATGCCCACGAACCTTGATGTCGCCATCGTCGGTGCAGGCCACAACGGTCTCGTGGCGGCCGCGTACCTGGCCCGGGCCGGTCTGAGCGTCGAGATCTTCGAGCGACGCCCGTTCGTGGGGGGCGCCGCGATCACCGAGCAGCTTTGGCCCGGATTCCGGTTCTCGACGTGCGCGCACATGGTGCACTCCTTTCATCCGAGAATCCTGCGGGACCTGACCCTGGTCGAGCGCGGCTTGAAGGTCTGTCCTCGCGACGCCGGGATCGTCATGCGAGCCGACGGCAGCTACTTCGGACCTGCCGACGCCGATTCACCGCGGAACCTGTCGTTCGAAGGTCGATTGACGAGCGAAGAGCGGGACGGACTGCGCGCATACGAAGGGTTCAGGCATGATCTTTGCGGCCTGTTCGCTCCCTACCGCCTGGGTCCGCCACCCTCGCTGGAGCAACTGCGACGACGGGCGGCGGGCACGCCGGCAGCGGAATCTCTGGAGCGCGCCCTGGAAAACAGGCTCTGGGCGCTGCATGATGCGTTCCTTCCGACGCAAGACCTCCGCGACCGGTATGCCTGCGAGGGCGCGGCGGTCGGGAGGAACCCGCTGGGTCTGATTCTCGCGTCTTCCTCCGGCTCGCGCGCCGAAGAGGCAACGGGCACCGCGCCGCCCTACGGCTACGTGCAGGGAGGACTGAGTTCGCTCAGCAGGCTCCTTGCCGAGGCGGCCGTCGAATCCGGTGCGACCATTCACGTCAATCGCGGCGCGCAAAGCTTCCTGGTCGAAGACGGCAGAGTGATCGGGGTGCGCCTCGACGACGGCGAAGA
>NYZC01000288.1 GCA_002686995.1 Phycisphaeraceae bacterium
ACGCTGCCCAGCATCGTGTTCAGGACGATCAGCGACGCGATCAGCAGCGGCGCGACGATATCCACCAGGGTTTCCAAGCCGACGAGACGAAACCGGCCGCCGAAGAAGGACAGCCCGTCCAGCGCGTAGCCAATGAAGGTCGGGGAGCTGTCCATCATCCGGTCGATCGTCTCGAGGACGGCGCCGTGGGGTTGGTCATCGAACCGCAGCGCGATGGAGCTGACCAGGCCGTTGGCGCGCACGTCCAGGGGAAAAAGGATGGTGCGGGTGGCGGCGACGTGGCTGCCCCCGAAGCTCGCGCCGCCCGGGCGCCCCACGAGTTGGCGCGTCCGCTGCTCCTGGCGGGCCCGGAGGTTGAAGTGGCCGTCGTGCTCGGGCAACGTTGTCTCGCCGTCGATGTCGCGCAGCGATTCGAGTCCGGCGCTGTCGAAGATCCCGGCGACCTCGATCGGCCAGCCGGCCAGCATGATTTCGACCGGTGGGCCGCCACGTCCTTCCAAAGCGGCCGGTTCGACGCCCAGCTCCGCCGCGATGACGTCCGACAGGTAGCAGATCCGCGCGTCGCTGCGCTCGAACCAATGGCCGGCCCGAAGCAGACGATCCATGCCGCTGAGCCGCGACTCGGCCGGCTCGACGTACACCACCGCCTGCACCGTGCTGCTGCGGATTCGACCTTGGGCCGGTACGTACAGGCAGCTCCACCCGGGCTGGTAGACCGACCGCCGGCCGATCACGGTCGCCCGGTCCCCGTAACGATCACGCGCGGCGTCGAGGTGTCCGGCGGCGACGCGCTCGAAGCGCAGGACGGCACCGTCGTACGACGCCGGGCCGATCACGATGCGGCGTTCGATCCACTGTGGTCTCGGCGCGGTGAAGCAGACGAGACAGAAGCTCACCAGGATCAGCGTGGCCACGGTGAAGGCCGTGCGCGCCTTGCGCTTGCGCATGTTGTTGATACCGAGGGTGAACGCCGCCGCGGCGGCCGTGGCGCGGGAGATGTCGCCGTCGACGCCACCGGCGGAATCCGCAGTGCCCGTACCGGCGCGCCGTAGCGCCGCCATGCGTTCGGCGAACCGCGCCGTCAGGAAGATCAGGATCAGCAGGCAGAGCATGGCGATTACGAAGCCGACCAGCACGATCGTGGGCGAGCCGATCATCTCGTACGCGGGGTGGGTGGCCCGGATCAGACCGAACGCGAGCAGGAAGATCACGAGCGTGCCGACGATGCGGGCGCGGATGTCGCTCGATCCCACCACGAGGCGCTCGCCGAACAGGGCGAAGGGAATGCACAGAAACATGTAGAGGAGGATGCCGTTGACGGCGTCGACCAGCGCCATGCGGATGGTCGGGTACGCCCGCATGGAGAGGGCGAGCGACTCGTTGAGGTCGCGGTGGGCGCGGGTGTACTGCCGCTGCTGGAGCGCCTCGATCCCGCGGGCCAGCAACCGCTCGGCGCGGTTTGCCAACTGCAGGTTGACCTGGTCGCCCAGTCCGTGCGCGACCTGCCGGTCGAGGCGGCCACGGTTGATCGCCACCGCGCTGCGGGCGGCGTCCGCCTCCTGAAAGACGCCACGCCGATCCTGCCCGGACCGGTAGCCCGGGCCGGGATCGGCCCCGTCCGAACCGCCCGCCGACGTCACGGCCGGGGCCGGCGACCACCCGGTGAGCAGCCCCTTCGTCGACACGTGCGTGCGGTCGATCTCGCGCCCGTAGTACCGATAGTGCGGATAGTTGCCCAGCGGCAGGTAGAAGCGCCGCCCGGGGCTGACGAACACCGTCGCGCCATGGTCCCAGTCGTGAACGATCGAATACTGCTCGAGCGGCGTGCGCAGCGCGGCGTCCAGCGGGGACTTCACGGTCATCGGCTGCACCGCGGGCCCGACGAGGTGATAGAAATCCATGGGGGCCATGCGGGCCAGCAGCACGGTGATGCGCGTCTGCGTCTGCTTGAACTGAGACGCCTTGTAATAGCTGTTCTTGAACCGCTGCCCCTCGAGCCCCATGTCCCTGGCACCTGTGATCTCGCCCGTCGACGCGTCGATGGTGAACGCGTCGGCGTGCAGCCGTCCCACCCCGACTTCGATCGCGGGGAACCGGAACACGCCGTCGCGCGCCTTCTGGACGTGGAAATACCGGCCCAGCATGCCCCGCAGCACCACGAGCGCATCGGGGACGCCTTGCGTGGGCAGGATCGCGTTCGGGTCGCCGGCCGTCACGACCTTGCCGCCGATGTCGGAGAACCAGCGGTTCTGGTACCAGCCGGGTCCGACAGGCAGCGGCAACGGTTGTTCGCGGGCAAGCAGGTGCGCCGCGACCGCGGTCGAAAGCTGAACCTGGCCGGCGAGGTCCTCGTGGCTCACGTGCGTGTCCAGCGGCGTCTGGTAGCCCTCCGGAAGATCAACGGCTGTCAGGACGAGCGGCACATGCAACGAGTACGAGATGACCCGCGTCATCTGCACGAAGATGTTCTTGTGTACCTTTTCGACGGGGAAGACACGGTTGGGGCCGCTGTAGTTCCAGAGGTCGGAGGTGCCGTTGGCGTGGAACAGGTGACGGTCGACCTGCTCGATCCGCGGCGGGCGGCCTGCATGCGCCAGCCATGCGAGCGTGATCGCTTCGCGTCCCGCATCCAGCTCCCGGGCCAGGGGCCCGGCGCATTCGTAACGCAGTCTCACGCCACGGGTGGAGGGCGCGAGAATGAGAAAGATCGATCGATCGTATTGGCCGAGCCGGTCGGCGACACGGATCGTGTCCCGGTGAAGCGCCAGGCGCCTCCGCGCGTGGGCGACGGCCTCGTCGAGCGCGTCCGGCAGTCGCTGCAGGACCTGCGATCGCTCCAGCACGTCCATGAAGTTCCGCTCGAGCGACATCAGGTCGGCACCGGCCGCGGACCGGGCGCGCCGCAGGCGCCGGGCCAGCTCGAGCTGGCGGTCACGCGCGTCGCCGTATTCCGGCCGGCCTGCGTCCCGCCAGGCGAGATCGGCCGCCGTCTCCTGCGCCGCAAGGTCCTGAATGTGACGATCGATCAGGCGCCGGGTGACCTTCGTCAGCGCCGCGCGGGCGTCGGCGCCGTGTTGGCGCCACAGGTCGTCCCGCTCGTCGGGCCGCAGCGCCGCGTATCCGCCGTCGCCCGCCGCGGCGTGCCCCCGCTCGATCGCGTCGTGATCGCGCTCGGCTTCCGCCAAGCGCCGCTTGAGCAGGGCGTAGTTCGCGTCGAACCGATCGCGGTACCCGAGGGCGTCGATGATGCGCCGCGGCCCGATCGCACCGAGGCTGCGGCCCGAGCAGGCAACGAAGATCGCATCGCGGGCGAGCCCGTCGCGCTGATCGGCCAGCGCCCGGGCCGAGGCGAGCAGGGCCGTGACCGAACAGGCCTCGTAGTATCCCGGCGCCCGATCGGGCACGACCGACCACGAGTCGGTAAACGCGATCTGGATCAGCGCTTCGGTGCTTGGTTGCGGCGCCCGCAGAATGCCGATCACGTTGCGGGCCGCGCCCTGCTCCCAGTCCACGCGGGCCTCGATCCGCACGCGCCGGCCCACCAGCCGGTCGACCGGGCCTTCCGCGAGAAACCGCGGCAGATGGGCGGGGAAGTTCAGGAACTTGCGCGCATAGACCGCGGGATCATCGGAGGGCCGGAACAGGAGGGCGGCCGCGCCGAGCTTCGCGGCGGGCAACCAATCGTAGTCGGGCGTCATGCGCAGCAGCAGAACGTTGCCGGCGACCTGCTTGCCTTCCAGCGCCGCGAAGCTGCCGTCTCCGGCGTCGATGAGCCGGCCGGCGACACCGGCCGGAACGGTGGTGCAGGTGCGCACATGATTGGGCCAAAACGGCACGAGGGACACGCCGCCGGTAGGATCGGGATCACCGGGCGCAGCGTCGACCACGGCAATCCGGCACCATTTCGTGACCGGAACCGTCACCGGAAAGGACTGGGTGACCACCTCCAGGCCGAGCTCGCGCAGTGCGCGCTCTACATGTTGCGACGCGGCCCGGTCGCCTTCGGTTCCGGCCATCCGCGACGGCGCCGCGACGATGCGTTCATGCGTTCGGCGAATCCGGTCGGGCGTGATCGCGTCGAACAGCGTGCCGAAATCAATCGTTCGAGCCAGGCCGACCCGCGGCTTCGCGTCGCGCTGCGGCACGAGCCGCTGCAGCACCGTAAACATCACGGCCGCGAGCAGCAGTCCGCAGATCGGGACGATCCATCGTCGCATGGTGCCAGCCTGCATTTCTTATCCCGCCGCCGGTGCCAGCGCCTCCACGATCCGCCACGCCGCCAGCGACAGCAGGTCGCCGAGGAACAGCCCGACGAAGAAGGGTCGCAGCACGCGCCGGCTGTGCTCCAGGCCGCCAAAGCGCAGGCCGAGCCGCTTGACCAGGTGTCCCGCGACGATGCTTGGCCACAGGGCGTACACCGCGGGCGTGAACGCGAGCGCGAATCCGAGCGGGTGCAGCGGAAAACCGAGCCAGATCACCCGGGCGACTGCCAGCAGAGCGGTGATCGCGAACGAAATCCCCGTGATGAGGAACACCGGCCACAGCATCGGCGCGATGAGATCCGCGTTCTCCGAGGTGATGCGGTCGGGACCGCCGGTCTGCGCGCGAAAGTGCTGATCGATCCGGTCGTCCATCTTGATGAAGTTGTAGACGTCGTTGCGGAAGGGTTCGTAGGACGAGGCCAACGCAGGGTGGAGGTTGGCCGCGCCCACGGTGTACGCCCACGTCAGGTAGGCGACACCGCCCAGCACCAAGGCCGTCACGAAGGCGATCACGAGGCACCGGTTCATCTTGACCATGGGGACGCCGGTCCGGGTGGCGGCCGCCATCGACTCGGCCAGGACCGGGGCCAGCATCAGCAGTCCGCCGAGGTACAGGAACGCCGCCTGGGCATTGAATACTACCTCCCGGTAGCCGAACACCAGCGCGCCGCCGGCCGCGATGAGGTAGTGCTGCGGATGCATCGGCAGGATCGCGAGGTGAGGCAGGCCCGTTTCCGCACGGATGCGCGCCGCCGACAGACCCAGCACGAGAAGGATGCCCATGTAGATAAGCACGAACACGGGATTGAGTTCGGCCGTCACGGCGAAGCCGAACAGCAGCAGCGCGGCGGCGCCCAGCCCCAGCCCCGACCTGCGGTAGCGCGCGGCCGCGCCCGCGTCGTCGGGGACGCCGGCCCCGAGGACCGCAAGTCTCAGCACGTTCTTCAGGTGTCTGCGCGCCGCGAACACGCAGGCGCAGGCCATGAACAACAGCGCGCCCGTGGTCAGCAACGAGTCAAAGGGAAACTGACCCGCCCCATAGCGCCCAAGTCCCGGTCGGAAGGTGCGCAGGGGCGTCAGGGCGCCGATGATCCGGAAAGCCAGGCCGATGAAGAAGAAGACGACGAGGCTCAGCGACATCTCGAGGCTCATGAGGAACGCGACGGCGACGAACGCGGGCCGAATATCGATGGTCAGCCCCTTGCCCGACTGCAATTCGGTACGCAGGGGCCCCAACGGCAGCAGGTCGGGCACCGACAGCGTAAAGCGCAGCGCCGGCACCTGGGGAAACTGCGTGTTCACCTGCTGCAGGGACAGGTGCAAGATGCAGGCGCCCAGACCGATCCAGAACGGCGTCGAGCGGATTATTGCAAGGCGTCCGGCTCCGTCGCCCGCCGTCAAGTCGAGCACGAACGTCTGCAGCGGAAACGCAAGTCGCTCGCGCTGTTCCCACTGCGGGTAGAGCAGGCTCACCATGCAGAACATCGCCAGGAACGTGCCGATCACCAGCATGCCCCACACGGTGAGCGGCCGGGCCCAGAACCGCCATGGCACCCGGCCGCCCATCGCATGGAGCCAGCCGCGCCAGCCGTCGGGGGCCTGCACCACCAAGGCGCGTTCGCCTTCCGAGAAATCGTCGTACACCTGGGCTGACGCCTGCTCGTATCCTTCGAAGTAACGGAACACGACCTCCGTTTCGAGCAGGGACACGTCGCGCACGTACAGCGTGCCCGCGCCCGAGAAGACGATCGCGATGTGGAACTGGTCGTCCAGTTCGTGCGGCATTTCGAAGTTGAGCGCCCCGGCGAGTACAAAGCGATCGGGCGCCAGCAGCTTCGGCCGGGTCGCCGTGGCGATGGCTCCGCCCACGGGCGCGAGCTGCCCCGGCCGCGCCCCGGCCTCGATGCGGGCCACGGTCCGAGGCCCCGGCTCGTCCAGGCGCATCTGCGCGCAGATGGCGTGGCGTCGGGCGGGAACCACGCGCCGCGCAGCCGTGGTGCGATCGAGCGTAAGCCCGCGGGTCTGAGGCCGATGGTTTGCGACATGCCTCGGGTCTTACGGTGTTTTGTGCGTGAACCATCCGCCGGCTCACACCGGCGGTTCGCCGTCGACGCGCCGCCGAACAGCGCCGCGTCAGCTGTCACGCACCCCCCGGCAGAGAATCTCCAGCCGCTGCCCGACGGCATCTGCCGGTCGTTCTTCCGGGAGAACTGCGAAGATCCGGGTTGTCGTGAATCCTTCGACCTTCGAAAACGCTGCGCCGAGTGAGATGTTGGTGCAGACAACCCCAACCGACGATGGGGTAGCCGTCGCACGATGCGGGTTCATTCGCCTTCATGGGGCCAGGATCGTCGATCGACTCGGTTGGCGGAGCGGCGCGATCGGCATCAGCAGGAAACTTGGGTGGGCAATATCTCCCGAAAAACAACTACCTTAGCTACCTTAACTACCTTAACTATCTTCTTCGCAGATTGTCGCATGGAATCGTAGCGGGCTCAAATGGCCGGTAGACCCGCGGGCTTACGCCACGCGGTTCGCCGCGCGAAGGGGGAATGCAGCGACGATACGCCCCCGCGTCAGCCGTTCTCAAGTTTTTTTTCGGGGGTGGTTGATCACCGGAGAATCAGTCTATAATAACGGTAATTCTGACCACGGAGGAGCAGCCCCTCCCACATTTGGTGCGACCTATCTGAAAGGAGACCGAGTCATGAGAAGCGTTGTATTGGCAGTATCGGTGATGGTGGTTGCGTTGGTGTCGGCTCCGGCCTCGGCGAATTTTCTCGACGGTCTGCAGAGCTACTGGGACTTCGACGGCGGGCCGGCGGACTACATGGACAAGCAGGGATCGCTGCACATGGCGGAGAAGGGCGGGTCCGACCTGGCGGATATCGAGAACAAGGCGACCGGCGCCTTGATCGGTCGCAGCGTCCACGCCACGTCGGCAGGTCACTGGCTGCGGTCGGTGAGCCCGATGGGTACGCTGAACCTCACCGACGAGGTGACGATTTCCTATTGGTTGAAGATGGACAACAATAGCGGACTGGGCCAACGCCGTCACTACTCCCACCGGGTTTCGAACGATCCGGACAACAGCGTCGGCACCTTCAACAACTTCAGCTCGTACAATCGCATGGACTTCAACGGCACGAACTTCTGGTACGTGTTCTTAAACGCGAATGACGGCGGCGCGTCGACCAATGGCGGAACCAGTTCATCAAATATCGACTTCCAGGTTCCCGTCGACACGTGGACCCACCGGACCCTCACCATCTCCTCCGACGGGACGCTCAAGGACAACGTGGCGATGGTCAGCGAAACGAATTACGACCAGCGCAACCTCACGCTGAATCCGTGGTCCAACTACCAGGGCATCGATACCGCCGCCTTCGCTTCGCAATTCCTGACGATGGCCGGCAGTCAAAACGATCCCGGCAACTGGACCGACGAGTTCGCCATCTGGAACCGGGCCCTGACGCCTGCCGAACTGCAGATGGTGCACGACATGGGTCGCAACGGCGTCAAGCTCCCGGAGCCGGCGACGCTGGGCCTGCTGACGCTGGGCCTGCTGGCCGTCGGCCGGCGTCGCCGCTGACCGGACGACCGACCGCTCGGCACGGACAGTGGGTGGCGACCGCGGTATCGCGCGGGGTCGCCCGCTGCTCGCGTCCGGTCACTGAACGACGAACAGCTCGCGCGTGTCCATGACGTTCGTGAGGATCCGCGGTTCATCGTCCGTGACCTCGCATAGATCTTCGATGTGATAGAGGCGCCCGTGCGCGTCGGTCGCGGCCGGCTCGATGTTGAGCAGCATCCCGGGCTCGAGCTTGGCCGTTTCGTGAGCGTGCAGGACGGGCGGTTCGTGCATCCCGATGCCGAAGCTGTGGCCCACCGCCTGGCTGGTGGTGGCGAGCCCTCGGCGCTCGAATGCACGCTGATACAGGGCGTAGAGGTCGCACGCCCTCGTGC
>NYZC01000289.1 GCA_002686995.1 Phycisphaeraceae bacterium
GGACCATTAGATTCTTCCGGTGTCACTTCTCGTCACCGTGACGAGAAATTGAAGAACCACGGATGAACACGGATGAACACGGATTCTTCTTTCTTTCTGATTCATCCGTGTCCATCCGTGTCCATCCGTGGTTCCTGAACGTTTCGGCTCAGCCGCGTTACGCTATGAGTCATTAAGCCATCGGCCATAAGTCAATTGTTATTGGTTATTTTGGGAGCGAAATGACTGATAGCTTAGTTCATTCGGCAGATGGAGCCATCTCTCGCTGCACGATCTCGTTTCGAATCTGCGCCCCGCTGTGGATGAGCGACGCGACCCTGGACGAGCTTGTCGGCCTGTTCGACCGCTACGACTCGATCGTCGACGAGATCGCCCTGTTCTCGCACGACACCCACGCCCCGCTGCCGCTCGCGGAGTTCGAGCGTCGCACGGAGCGGCTTGCGCGCGTCATGCCCAGGCTGCGCAACGACCATCGGACCGTCGGCATCAACCTGCTCGCCACGACCGGCCACCACGAGGAGAACCTGCCGGGCTCGCTCGATGAGCCCTGGAATCCTGTCCATGATCCATGTCCAAGCTCCTGTCCATAGAGTTCCTTGATGGGCCTGACGACGCCCCTCCACCTCGCCGGCCGCTGCATGCTGGCCTGGTTCGATCCTGAAAAACAGCTCATGCCCGTCGGCGGCTGCGAGGTCGCCCACGACACGGGCCGATGGTGGGACGCCATGCTGCGTCTCGAGCGGGCCACTGGCTTCATGATCCCGCCCGATCTCGAGAGCGCAATGCTCGCCAACCTGCAGCGCCTGACAGACAACCCCGACGGCCTGCTCATGAATCGTCCGGACATCGACTGGATGCGCGATGACGCGAAGATCAATCCGCACAACCTTCGCGAAGGGATGCAGGAGGGACCGCTTCCGTTCTACCCGCCGCTGTGAATTGACCCCGCTACAGTCGCGCCAACGCGTCGTCCAGCTCGACCCTGCGGAACGTCTGCACCAGCCGATCCGAATCCGCCTGCAGTCCGAGCCATTCGTCGCGCTGCTGCCGGATTCCCGGATCATCCTTCAGCGTGTTGAAGGTGTCGATCACCCAGTCGCCGATCGGTGAACGGGCGCAGCCAATCGTCACGTCAGCGCCGTCGACCTGGCCGTCGAACGCGTACAGGTAGCAGTGATCGATGTTCCGCCGGGCGCCGGACAGCGAGATCTGCTCGTAGGCGCGGTGCGACGGTTCGGAGTCGGGCAGCACGAGCACGTTCACGCCGCGATCGTTGATGGCCTGCAGCTTCTCCTCGGGATCCTGCCCGACGTGCACGAGCTTGTGATCGGGCCAGATGTCGAGCATGCCGTAGCACGCCATCGGCTCGGCTCGCTGAAACGCGAAGAAGTCAGGGTACGCCTTGAACTGACCGCCGTCTGCCCGGTAATCGTCATAGAAGGCGGTAACGTATGCCATCAACAGGCACGCCGCGCCGATGCCGTCGGCTCGATCCGAGGCGACCAGGCCAAGCCTGCGCGTCTTCGCGAACCCGCGAAAGAAATCCGCATGCGCCGTGGCGCGTCCGTCCACGGTCATCTCGAACTCACTGCCGCGCAGGGACGAACTGTGCATGATTCCGACTCTTCAGACTTCCCGACCTTCCGACCTTCGACTCCTACACCAGCGTCTCCAGGTTCTTCATCGAGATGAGCTGGGCGTACATCGTCAGCATCAGCCCGTTGGCCACCCATTCTCCCGCCTTGTCGGCCGGGATCTGCCGTAGCTTCTCTTCGTCGATCGCCATGAGGTTGCGGACCGTGGACCGGTTGCCGGCACGGTCGATATTGATGTCGATCGGACGCAGCAGTTCCTCGCTCTGCATGATGCGGATCGCCTCGAGCGTGCGGTGATGTCCGTGATGGACCTTTCTGAGGAAGTTGATCTCCTTGTCCAGGAACGCCGACGGCTTGCCGTCCTCGTAGAGCCGGTCGCCCTTTTCCGTGCCGAATCCCCCGCACTCCGGATCGAAGGCGACCGCGAATCGGTCCTCGGGCAGGTTGGCGAGCACGAAGGGGTACCGCCGGATGTAAGCCGGCATGTACGGGGCGGTCCACTGGCCGTTGTCGCCGATGAAGCGGTTGCCGTCGCTCCCCAGCGACAGCAGGGCGTGGGCCATCACCTCGCCGTCGGCCCCGTCCGATTCCGACGTGCCCCTGGCGAAGACGATGGGGAACCGGACACACGCCGCCGCGAACTCCTCGGCCAGCAGCGGCACCGAGGTCGCGCCCCGGGCGAACCCCAGATCGGGCAGGGGATCGAACCGCAGATCGGCGTGGGTTTCGGGGCTCAGAACTTCGACTTTGTTGTAAAAGACTTTGTTGTAAAATAACATGCGCCAACCGTAGGACTGCCAGGTCCGATCGTCAAGGAGTTACGACATGAACCGCACCTTGACCAGCGAGCAGCGCATCGAAGCCGTGTTTCGTGGCGAGATGGTGGATCGCGTGCCCTTCGCGCTCAAGGGGTGGCGCGCGCCGTTCTGCGGACAGGAGCGCCTGCTTCGCAACGACGGCATGGGCATCTTCGAAGATTGCCCGGTGTTCACGTCGACCAGTCCGCACGTCACGACGGAGACGATCAGTTGCGTCGAGGACGGCACTCCGTGCACCCGCACGATCGTCCGCACGCCCGTCGGCGAGATCACATCGGTGAGCCGCACGATGGGCGACGACCGAATCGATCGGACGTCGTGGATCGTCGAGCACTTCTTCAAGAGTCCCGAGGACTACAAGGTCCTGATGTTCATCGCCGGCGACGCGCGGCACGAGCCGGCCTACGAGAACTACGGCCGGCGGCGCGCCCAGATGGACGGCGACGCCTATTTGAAGACCGGTGCCCCCGGCGCGGCGCTCCACGAGATCATGATCATGTTCATGGGTGTCGAGACCTTCAGCTTCGAGTGGGCCGAGCGGCGCGACGAGATCATCGCGCTCGACGACGCGATGACCCGCAGCCGCCGCGACGCGTACCGCATCATTGCGGCGTCGCCGGCCCTCGTCGTCTGCGCGGGAGGCAACTACGCGCCCGAGGTCCTGGGGATGGAGCGGTTCCGCGAGTTCGTGCTGCCGCACTGGGAGGAAGCGGCCGGGATCCTCCACGAGGGCGGCAAGCTGCTCGGCAGCCACCTGGACGCGAACAACCGTCTCTGGGCCGACGAGATCGGAACGTCACCGCTCGACTGGATCGAGGCGTTCACCCCTGCGCCGGACACCGACATGACAATGGCCGAGGCGCGAGCCGCGTGGGCGGGCAAGACGCTGTTCATCAACTTCCCGTCGTCCGTGCACCTCTCATCGGCGGAGGAGATCGAGGACGCGACGCGCAAGCTTCTCGAAGAAGCCGCCCCCGGGGACCGCTTCATCATCGGCATCACGGAGAACGTGCCGGAGCACTGCTGGCGCGAAAGCTTCGCGACGATCCTGCGCACGTGCAACGAGTACGGCCGGCTGCCAATTCACTCGTCGCGCATCTGAAGTCGCCGGACTTCAGATGTCCACCCCCGGAAGCAGACGTTGCCCGAACTGTGGCGTGTCCGCGCTGGCAAGCACCCCCCCTCATAAGGGGGGGTTGGGGGGTGCCCATTGACGGCCTTGCGTACCGACACGCGCTTCAACCCGCGCCGCTCCCCTCTGAATAACCCATCCCCGTCACTCCGAAGTCGTTGCCCGTGAACCAGCATCGCCACTGATCGCCGCGGCGAACGACCGACGGGTACGAGCGCTGCCGATCGTCGAACGCGCCGGCTGCGCCGATTCCAAGCTCGCCATCGGGCCCGATCCGCTGCGCCCAATCCCAGGAAATCCCGTCGCGACTCACGAGCCGGTGCACCCGGTACGCGGTGCCGTACGTGTTGACCCACATGACGTAGTGGTCATGCAACCTGACGACGCAGGGCTTCGAGCAGATGTACTCGAACGGCTCCACGCCAAAGCCGCGCGGCGCGACAACGAGGTGATCGACAGGCTTCTCCCAGCTCAGGCCGTCGCGCGACTCCGCATAGCCGATGCCGATCTGCGGGATGGTGTCGCCATGCCCGGTCTCTGCACCGTCAGGTCGCGCCGTGTAGTGCCCCAGAGACGTGTAGTACATGCGGAAGAGATCACCTTCGAGCATCACCCACACGCTTCCGCTGCCCTCGGCGTCGTACAGGCGATCGGGTGCGACGATCGGATGCTCGGTGTGGTATCGCCACGTGCAGCCGGCGTCCTCGGAGATCGCCACGCCCGTCGTGTTCGGAAGCTTGCCGTTCCGTGACCGGCCCCATCCACAGAAGTAGAGCAGCCAGTCGCGATCCGTCACCGGCAGCAGAAAGGGAAAGCTCGGACCGGCGCAGTTGTATTTTGACTGCGATTGCGGCCCGATCAATGGCGTTCCCAGCGGACGCCACCGATCGGGCTCGTCGTTCGCGGCCCCCGCCTGAAGAATCGTGTGCCGTCCCTCCCCATCGGTGCCCCAGTACACCATCCGATACGCGTCGTCGATCTCGACCACGTGACACCCGCCGGCCCGCCGCTCATCGAACGGTGGATGCAGCATGCCCGGCGCGACGACGGGCTCGGCATGTGGCATCGTCCAAGGAAGCAAGCGCTGGCCTGACGGTCGAAGGTCGAAGGTCGAAGGTCGAAGGTCGAAGGTCGAAGGTCGAAGGTCGAAGGTCGAAGGTCGAAGGTATCGTATTTGCAACGTCGGTGCCGAAACTTCGACTCTTCCACGGAGCAACCGCCATGGATCCGATCCTCGATTTCGTAAACGACGACGCATCCGTTCTGATCAGCGACATGTCCCGGTGTCGTCCCGCCGAGGCGCTTTCCGACAGGCGGCGCAATGACCGATGGCATCTCATTCCATATACGGCCGAGGCGTTTGACGGGAAGATACTCGGAGCCGGCACGCTCGCCGATGTGCCCGACGTGACGCTGCCATTGAACGCGTCGGGCTGGCACGCCGTGCTCGTGGGCATCTGGAATCCGCACTACGCCTACGACGGCGCGTTCCGCATCAAGCTCAAGCTCGAGGGTGACGAGGCGTTCCAGCCGATCAGCGAGCCGGAGCCGCCGCTGGAATGGCCCGGGCGCGTCGAGTTCGTCGAGGTGTTCTTCACATACGCCGACTTGAGCGGTCGTGACCTGGTCATTCGCAAGCAGTCGAAGGGGCGGCCTGCCCACGCCTACGTCGGATACGCCAGGCTGGTGCCGCTGGCCGTCGACGAGGTGCGGCGGATCGAGCAGCACCGCGCCGCCACCGATACGCGGATGATGTATGCGCTCAACGACGGCAACGGACTGTTCTATCTCGGGCCGACCACGCGCGAGGATCTCCTGGAGGAGGTCGAGCAGTACCGGCACTCCGACGTCAGGACGCTTGTCTACGCCGCGTCATCGGGCGACGTCGTCGGGCATCCATCGAAGGTCGCGAAGCCGTGGCTGGCCGATGCCGGTGACGGCGTGTGCAGTCCCGGTCACAAGTTGCTGCGCGACAGCGTCCACGGCCTGCTCGACAACGGCATCGTCGCGCTCGAGGTGCTCGGCGAACACGTCCGCGCGATGGGCGTCGAATTTCACGTGATGTTCCGGATGGCGATCGTCGGCGACGTCGCCCCATCCGACCTTTGGCACGCCGAAAGCGGCCTCGTCCGCAAACACCCGGAATGGCGCATGGTCGATATCGACGGCACGCCGGTGGAGAAGGCCAGCTACGCCTATCCCGAGGTCCGCGCGTACATGCTTTCGCTCATCCGCGAAGTCATCGAGGACTACGAGGTCGACGGCGTGAACCTGGGCTTCATTCGGGGTCCGCACTTCTCGGCCTACGAGTCGATCAGCGTGCAGGATTTCGAGAAGGAGCACGGCATCGATCCGCGCACGATCGACGAGAATGACGTTCGGGCACAGCGCCATCGAGCGGGTTACGTGACCGCGCTGATCCGCGAAGCGCGGGCGCTGACCGAGGAGGTCAGCCGGAAGAAGAGGCGTCGAATCGAGCTGTCCGCCACCGCCTACCGAGGCGAGGCCGCGTTCAACCTGTTCTTCGATCTCGATCTGCTGGCCTGGACGGGCGAGGGACTGGTGGACCGGCTCTTTCTCACCGAGCCGTTCGATCCCGATTTCCTGGACGCATGCCGCGACGCCAACTGCCGGGTGGTGATGGCCGTCGGCGCCGGCGCCGACCCGATGGAAGCGATGAGCACGATTGCGACGACGGCTCTGCGAGGACACGATCTGCCCGCCGACGGCTTCTGGTACTGGGACATGAACGGCTGCCAGACCCAGCCCGCGCACTGGCACGCGCTCCGGCAGATCGGCGATCGCGCACGGATGCAGGAGATTGTCGAGTCGCCTCCGGTGCGAAGAACCACGCCGTTGAAGACCGTCGAGGGGCTTGACGTCTGTCACACGACGAATCACGGCGCCGACGAGCGGGGCTACTGGCCGCCCGAGATGCTCGTTTGCTATTCGGGAGGTTGAGTACGGTCGCCGCGCGGCTGGACCACGAAGGTCGTCTCGCCGCTGGCCCCGGTCGTCACGTCGACTGCGCTGATCCGCCAGGTGCCGGGATGATCGTTCAGGGCAAAAGCGATCGACTGCTTCAGGATCCCTTCGTTCGTCAGGAAGTTGCCCGAGTACGGCGCAACGAGATCGCCCAGCGGATCAGAAAACTCGACGCGCACCACGTGATCACCCGGCGCGCGTTCGATACCCCCGATGCGCACCGACCAGTCGAGCGTCGAGCCGGCCGCGATTCGCTTTGGCGCGCTGACGTCGATCTGCTTCACGCGGTACGGCAGCAACGCGAAGATCGCCGCCTCACCGCGCGGAATCTCCACACCGAACGTATCGGTGAGCCCGACGTATTGCTGCTTCCTGACGTCGTACACGTGCCGCGACTGCTCGATCCCGATCGTGATGCGCTCCTCCCGATCGCTGCTGTAGATACGACGCAGCACCGCGAGATACTCGACGATGCGCCCTTGCCTGAAGCGGATCGGCTCGTAGTAAGGCACGAACGGTTCGTCCGCCGCGACCGTCACCGCTGCGTCGACCCCTGATTCTTCAAGGATTCGCGACACGAGCCGCGACTGGTTGGCCCAGGTGGCCGCGTCGACCCGGTTCGAAAGCAGGAAGTTCAGCAGGACGGCGCGCCCCCTGCCGTGTCGACGCACGAAAAGACCGTCCGTCTCGACACCTTCCACGACCAGCCGACCGTGACTCGTCGCGCCGTCGGCCACGACCCGCGGCCCGGCGAGTACGTCGCGCAACGTGCTGCCGCGCGGCATCTCCGTGAACGTGGACGCGGCGCAGACGACCTCTCCCGGACCGTCGACGGCCTGGTAACCGCTCGTCCGCACGCCGAACAATTCATCGAGGCCGCCCTGCTCCAGCATCCGGCAATGACCGTCCATGATCCCGGGCATCACGTCCGCGATGACCGTCCCGCCCCTCTCGACGAACGATTCGATCGCCGCGGCCTCCGCCTTCGAGATCGACATTGCCCACGGCAGGATGAGCACGCGGCAACCACGCTTTTCGAGCAGGCCATCGGTCACATCGGAAGGCGAGACAAAATCGTACTGGAGGTTCGCGCCCTCCAGCAGGTTGCAGTAGGTGTCCATGTTGTCGAGGTGCCGCACCTCGTTCGACGACACCCAGGTGTTCTTCACCTCGGTCCGATAGAGCGACTCGTACCGCGTGACTGCCGCGTCCCCCCTGCCGGCCCCCGTGATCCAGGCCCCCTGGATCGAGCGCTGTGAATAAAGGATCGCAATCGGGTCGGACACCCGCTCCGCCTCGACGATGATCTTCCCGATCCCGGACCGCACTTCGCGGTGGAGGTCGCGCAGCTGCTCACCATCCGGCGTCAGCGTCAGGTCGGGGTTGACGAAGATCGGCAGCGTCCAGTAGAGCGTGCCCTTGTGGCCATGCAGGAGCGTATCCCACATCATGCCCGTCGTCTTCGTGCCGACGTTGCCGTAGCCCTGGCAGGAAAGGAAATACCCGCGCGGACTGAAGGACCGCCACATCTCACCGGCGGCGCCTGTGTAGTACATCCAGTGCGCATCGAAGAGACGGCCGAGGCGGCTGTAATCGAAGCCGGTGTACGTCGCAGGCGGCGACGTGCCGGACAGCCCGACCGGAACGTCCGGGGAGGCTTCGCGCAGCACGTCGACGCTGACCTTGTAGGTTTCGTGCCACGACTTCTCCATAAACGTGCGATGGTCGGACCACGACGAATAGTTCGTCGATTTCGCGTCGAACAGCTCCTCCTTCGTCGCCGGCGCTACTTCATTCCACGACGCGAACGAGGTCTCCCACTGGTCGTTGAGTGCGTCGAGGGTGACGTACTGCGCCTCGATCCAGGCCCGAAATGCGTCGAGCGTACGCGGCGCATGGCAGATGTCGATGCCCCGTGACGGGTACGTGATGACGCCCGCGGCCGTCAGCGAGGTCTCGTCGGCGAGGATGTAGCCAAGCGGGTTCAGATCCTTGAGCGCCTCGACCTTCCCGGCGTGCTGTCGCGTCGTGTCGAGGAATGCAGGGTCGTGCAGACACGGCGAGCGTACCAGCTTCGACTTGTCGCCGGATCTCTCGTATGCCGACTGCACATCGCCGTGAGAGGTCGATCCGCCGAAACCGATCGGGAACGGCTGCATGTTCTGCCGGCAATAAAATCCGAAGTCCTCGAAGAAGTGGCTGTCGTCCTCGATCGCGTCGAACCCCATCTCGCGCATCTTCGAGATGTAGTGCGGCCGCAGGTACTCCATGACGCTCGTCGTCGCGAAATCCGACCACATGACGGGACGGTAGTCGTCCCATCGCCACGGCTGGCGCGTCAGGAATCGACCTCGGCGCCGCGCGATGACGCGATCGTCCTGTCGCAGCTCGAACTCCGCGCGCACGAAGGGCGTCAGGCTCCTCACCGGTCCGCAGTCGATCGCGATCTCTTTGCGCCCGCTCACCTCGACGTCGCGCTCGACGACCCGGAGCAGTCGGTCGTAGGTGTCGAAGAGTTGAGTCTTCAGACGGGCGCGGTGCTCGGCCTTGTCCGTTGCAGCCAGTTCGAGCACCACGTTCACGGACTGGTCGTGGGCATAGACCTCACGGTCGAAACGGTGATCAGCAATGCGCGCCGCCGGCGTGACGGTGAAGTGCACCGAACCCCAGTTCAGAACCTTGGCGTCGTGGCGAACGATGGCGTCGGCAACGTAGCGTCCTCCCGCAAGTCTTTTCGGGATCGCAAACGTGACGGTTCCGTCGGAACCTGCGTGGCAGCGCAGCATGCCTTCCTGCTTGCCAACCGTCCGCCAGCGCTCGTCGCGGAAAGTCAGCGTGACCTCGATGTTCCGATCAGAACCCCGATTGCCGAGACCGATCGTCACGGCCTCCTCCCCGTCGACCGTAAGATGCCTGATCTCCAGATCCGGCTCACGGCCCGCCGCCCAGAGCATGCTCCGACCGACCAGCGACAAGTAGTACTCCCAGTAGTGGAACGGCGTGTCGTATGGCACGTGCGGCGTGAGCGACCGGTTGCCGCCCCAGCCCTTCGCGGTGCCGTACGTCATCTGCACGACGCGCCCCTTCCCGTGACTACCCACTGCGATCAGGGCGTCGTCGCCGTCGCCTGCTCGAGCAATGACCTGCCCGTCACGGCGAGCGAACCTGAAGTACGGCGCCTCCGGCAGCGCGTCGAACGGCACGCCGTTGACAATGAAGTGTCCGCCCGCAGATCGCCACGCGCCCCGGAACTCGCCCTGGAACGAGCTGTGATTCCATATCGGGTCGCTGGTGAGACCTGACGAGACAGACTGCTTCATCGGCAGCACGGCAGCCAGGTCGTCCGTCGTGTCCGTCGGATCGAGAATCACCACCAGCCCGGCACCGCGTTCCGCCTGGCCCAGCACGAGGCTGCGGATCGCAGCGCTGAACGTCCGCTTCCACGGCACGCCGCCCACGACGATGACGTCGTACTCGTTCGTCTTCAGGTCGGACTCCAGCCGATCGAGCACGTTCGACCAGCTCAGCGACCCGCGATGACGCGAACCGACGCCGAGGAGCCACTGGTATTTCGTCACGCTCGCGGTGTCGAAGTCCAGGTCCATACGCTGCGCAAGCTCGACGATCTCGCGCTGATTGTGCAGGTGCGTGAGGATCAGCGCGCGGATGCGTCCCCGTACGTAGGGCGTGCCCCACTTCTCGTGCGGCGTCACAACCGAACGCGTCAGCGGAATCTGCGATACCGGCTTCCGGGGCCCGCGCGCCTGCGCGGGATCGAGCACGAACGTCCGCTCCCGGTCGCCCTCGTGCAGATACGAGTAGATCACCTCGACAGCGTCGACGGGAAGCGGCGCCTCTTCGACAGGGCTCACGAACGTGAAGGCGATTCTCAGGTGCCGGCCGGCCGGCGACTGGATGCTTCCGTCGCGAGCCACCTTCTCCGATCGCGTCCAGTCCTCCGCGCCGCCCCAGGACAGCGCGGACCAGGTCACCGCCGGAGCTGACGCTGTGCGGACTGTCACGCGCCGACCCGCACGAGTGCGACAGATGACGCGCCGGAAGCGAACCGTCGACGCGAAGTCAGCCGTGATCACGTACCGGTGCTCGAGTCCGCTTTCGCCGCCGTCCTCCTTGAACAGGCGGGCGACGCGGTCATCGTCGAGCGGCTCCGCGAACACCTTCAGCTCGTCCACGGCGCCGCCGAGCGGATGCACCTTCGCCCGACCCCCGAGATCGTTGGTCAGGATGAACGCCATCGACGCGTCGTCCGCCAGATCAGGCGGAGCCCATGCCTGCTCGTGACGCTTCGCCAACCGGCCGTCTATATAGATGGCCGCACCCTCCCGGCAGTCCCAGGAAAGGGTCAGATGCACCCACTTGTCCTGGACGAGACGGTGCTTCACCTCGACGACGAGCAGTTTCCCGTCGGCCCTGGTGAACATCACGACGATGACCGGATGAGAGGGCTCGTAGTAGATCTGAACCGCGCCGCGCACCGCGAATATCTCCGGGGCACGCATGACGGCCGGATCCCAGCCGGGGGCGACCCAGAACGAGATCGTGCCCCGCTCAGGGTCGATGTTCCCTGTCGCAGGCCAGGACAAGCTCGCCGCGGACGCTCCTACCGGCGAATCGATCCGCACGCCGTCTCCCTTGACGCCTTCTGCGATCTTCACCGTCCCATGCGTCCGATGCGCTCCGGTGCCGCCTGACTGGTCGGCCTGCATTCCACGATCGAACGAGGCGCGGAAGAGCAGCTCTTCGCCCGCGGCGCTACTGACCGCGGTGCAGATCGTCAGCAGGGCTGGAAGGACGGCCTCGGCGAATCGCCTGCCGAGGCATCGCTGTCGCGTAGTATCGATGCGCATTGGTGAAATCATGGGTCGACTTGCAAGGGGGGCTCGAGGGCTCAACTCCCGTCACGACGACGAGAGGGAGTTACAGGGTAAGATAAAATAGCTTATTGCCTGACCACCTCGAGCGGACGCACCACGTATGACCTCACGCGAACGCGTTCTGACCGCACTTTCGCACCGCACGCCGGACCGGCCACCGTTGAACTACTTCGGCACGGCCGAGACGGACGCGATCCTGATGAAGCATCTGGATCTTCCCTCGCGCGAAGCGCTGCTGCGCCACCTCGGCGCCGACATGCGCTACGTGGCCCCCAGGTACGTCGGGCCATCCCACTTCTCCGGCATGTGCGGCTACTCGACCGGCGACACGGACGTCTGGGGCGTGGGCTGGCAGCAGATCCAGGCGGGCGTGAGCACCTACAACGAGGTCGCCAGCCATCCGCTCGCGGACGCCCGGACGCTCGGGGACGTCAGGGCGCACCCGTGGCCGCAGATCGACTGGTTCGACTGCTCCGGGCTCAAGCAGCAGATCCGAGAGCTCAATGATCCGCATCCGCACGCGATCGTGTTCGCCGCGGGCACGGGCTTTTTCGAAACGCCCTGGTACCTGCGCGGCTTCGAGCGCTTCCTGATGGATCTGGTCGAGTTTCCGGATATCGCGGATTTCCTGATGGGCAAGGTCACCGCGTTCGTCAAGGAGCTGACCCTGCGCGCGATCGAGTCGACGGACGGTCTCATCGACATCGTCTGGAGCAGCAGCGACGTCGGGATGCAGACCGGCATGCTGATGTCGCCCGATATCTGGCGCAGGCAGATCAAGCCGCATCATCGTGAGCTGATCACGCCCTTCCGGGACATGGGGATCATGACGCGCTATCACACGGACGGGTCCGTCGAAGCCATCATCGAGGATCTCATCGAGATGGGCCTCGACCTGCTCGACCCGATTCAACCCAGGGCGTCGGGCATGGACGCCGCTAACCTCGCCCGCCGGTTCGGCGACCGCCTCGCGTTCTACGGAGGTCTGGACACCCAGGAGCTTCTACCGACAGGCACGGCCCATGAGGTCGAGCGTGAAATGATTCGGCTGATCGAAGTCCTGGGCAGGCAGGGCGGCTACATCGCCGCCGCGTCGAACGCGATCCAGGCTGACGTGCCTCCCGAGAACGTCGTGGCCATGTTCCGGGCGGCGAGCTCGTACCGGTACTGAGCTACCGCCCTTTCGCCCAGTGCTCCTCGATCACCGTGCGCATCGACGGCGTCGACATCAGGAAGTTCTCGTTGCGCGACGATCCGGGAAACCACTTCCACAGAAAGACGCCGGCCATGCACTCGGACCGACTCACGGCGCGCAGCGCCGCGTCGAGGCACCGGCGCTGAATCCGAACCGCCTCGTCCGCGTTGCCACCGCCGCCGTCTTCCCATGGACGCGTCGCCGCGCGCTCCGACAGGTCGTAGCCAAGCTCGGCGAACACGACCTTGCGGTTGTGGCGCCGGCTGAATGCATCGATCCGGTCCAGCAGGCGCGACCAGCCCTGGTCGAGATCCGCCACGCGCGGAAGTCCCGGCTCGTCCACCAGCGGGAAATACGCCTGGATCGCGATGACGTCCAGCGCGTCCCAGAATGGCACCTTCTCGTAATCGGTCCAGTTCGCGGAATAGGTAATCGGGCCCTCGAACCGCGTTCTCATCGCCTCGATGATGCGTCGCCACTCCCGCTGCCGCTGCACAGTGCGATCCAGCTCGGTGCCGACCACCAACGCGTCGGCGCGGCCGCAGATCGTGACGAGCCGGCGCATCCACGCCTCGTACTGCTCGAAGAAGCGCCGCCACTGCTCGTCGTCGTCGAACTCGATCTCGCCGCGCCAGCTGAAGGGGCTGCCCCAGTAGGCCAGGTGCGGCTTGATCATGATCTTCATTCCGAGCGCGTGGGCCTCGCGGATCGGCCGCGTGAGCCAATCCGGCCGATCGTAGAACCGGCTGGGCATCACGACGCTGCCGTCACCGCGAACTTCCGCGTAGGGATGGATCGTGATCCAGTTGACGCCTAGGTCCCTGACCTGCCTCATCGCCTCGACCATCTCGTCGGTGCCCCACTCGCGCCCCCAGGTCTGACAGGACACCGTCATCCCCCGCACGAACTGCGGCGCAACATCTCCCCGGGCCGCCACGGAACGGCACGCCAGCAGAAGGACGATGATGAATACATGGCGCGGGCTCACAATTGAACTAAGATACGCTTTCGAGAGGATTGGACATACCACGAACACGCGTCGTCTCGGCGCGGCGGAACCCTGGACATGAGCAGCCTTGCGGAAAGAATAGCTTCGGGCGACCTGCTGATCTCCGACGGCGCGACCGGCACCTGGCTGCAGGCGAACGGGCTCGAAGCCGGCGGCTGCCCCGAAGCGATGAACGAGTCGCATCCCGACACGATCCGGCGTATGGCGGCCGACTATTTCGGGGCCGGCTCGGACATGGTCGAGACGAACTCGTTCGGCGGCAGCCGCTACATGCTCGCGAAATACGGCCGGGGTGACGACGTCGAGAAGCTCAACCGCCTGGCCGCCGAGCACGCGCGGCACGCGGCGCAGTCCGGGCATTTCGTCGTCGGCTCGATCGGCCCGACCGGCGAGTTCCTCGAGCCGAACGGCACGGCGACCGAGCAGGATATGCTCGAGGTCTTCGCGGAGCAGGCGCGGGGCCTGGCGGCGGGCGGCGTCGACGGTTTCTGCATCGAGACGATGAGCGATATGGGCGAGATCGCGCTCGCCATCCGCGCCGCGAAGGAGACGGGCCTGCCCGTCATGGCGACGCTGACCTTTGACAAGGGTCCGCGCGGCTTCTTCACGATGTTCGGCATCACCCCCGAAGGCGCGGCGGAGCAGCTTTCCGAGGCGGGCGCCGACGTCGTCGGCTCCAACTGCGGCATCGCAATCGACTCGATGATCGAGATCATCGGCCGCATGCGCCAGGCCACCGACAAGCCCATCCTCACGCACGTCAATGCGGGCATCCCGAAGATCGAAGGCGGCAAGATCATCTACCCCGACACCCCCGAGCAGATGGCACCCGCCTACTCGCGCCTCGTCGAAGCCGGCGCGAACATCCTCGGCGGCTGCTGCGGCACCGGGCCGGATCACATCCGGGCGATCGTGAGTGAGCTGCGCGGGTGAGGACAGGGTTCAGGGTTCAGAGGATCGTATGCACGCGCCTCCGGCGCGTGCGACAGCGCACACAATCCGGCGCTCGCCAATCCACGTCGCGAAGCGACGCGGCTACTGCCTCCTGATTCCTGAACCCTTCCCTCACTCCTCGACGAGGTGCCTGCGCACCACGTCCGCCAGCGTCATCCCGATCTGCGCTTCCTCGTCAACCACCTCCAGCGCCCCCGCCAGTTGCAGCTCCCACCGCAGCACGTGGTACCGCGCCCGCGCGATGATCACCGCCATCGGTGCCAGCGCCTTGCAGTGCTGAATGGCGATGCGGCTGGCCGTCGGATCGGGCACGGTGATCACGACGACGCGCGCTCGGGCGACGCCGGCATGCTCCAGCACGTCGCGCTGGCACGCATCGCCAAGCTGCGCCCCCATCTCGTACTCCTGCGCCGTGGCGATGTTCCTGACGTTCATGTCAAGCACGAGCACGCGCTGCCGATGCTCGTCGAACAGGGCTTGGGCTACGCGCTCACCTGACGGGCCGAACCCGATGATGAAGATGTCGCGCTGCGGAGCGCCTTCATCCGCGCCCTCGATGGCGTCAGTCAGCGCGGGCCCGCTCGCGCTCCGCCGCGCCTGCAGCCACGAGGCGATTCGCGGCGCCGCGTTCACCATGAAGGGCGTCAGGAACAGCGTGACGATCGTCGCGGAGACGATCAGCCGGAACGTCGGCTCGTCGATGCTCTTTCCCTGCGCCGCCTCGGCAAGCACGAAAGAAAACTCCCCGATCTGGGCGACGCAGATACCTGTCGCGAGCGCCAGCCCGTTCGCGAACCCCATCCACCGCATGACCATCCACGTGATCGCGGTCTTGCCCACCAGGATCGCCGCCACCACGCCCAGGACGAGGTACCAGTTCTGCAGCATCCACATCGGCTCGCCGAGCATGCCGATGGACGCGAAGAAGAGCGTGACAAGGACGGTGCGGAGCGTGCTCACGTCCGCCCGAATCTGCACGGCGAACGGCGACCCGCCCAGCAGCACGCCCGCGATGAATGCCCCGATCGCGGGCGAGATGGAAGCCCAGTGCGCCCCCAGCGCCGACCCGAGCGCCACCACCATCGCCAGCAGGATCGGAAACTCGCGATTACGGGACAGCGTCCGGAACCGCAGCAGCCGCAGCAGGCCGAACTGAAGCAGGCCGTAATACACGCCGATCAGCGCCGCCGCCATGATCGCCGTGCGAAGGAGTGTCTCGCCCGCATCCGACAGTGACGATCCGGTCGTGACCATCGCCATCAGCAGGACCAGCGGCACTACCGCCGCGTCCTGCAGCAGCAGGATGCCCAGCGCGTTACGGCCGTGAATGCTGTCCACCGCCGCGCGATCGACGAGCAGCCGCAGCACGCAGGCCGTGCTGGACAGCGCCACGATCGCCCCGATCGACACCGACCCGCGCATGCCGAGGCCCAACGCAACGGCGACCACCGCCGCCGCGAGCATCGTCAGCACCACCTGCAGCGACCCGCCGACGAGCGCGACCCGTCCCATTCGGCGCAGCCGCGGAAACGAGAACTCCAGGCCGATCGTGAACAGGAGCAGCGCGACCCCCAGCTCGGCGATCAGGTGCACCTCGTCCCCCGCCTCGACCAGCCCGATCACGTTGGGCCCGACCAGCGTCCCCGCCACCAGGTACCCCACGATCGCACTCTGGCGCAGCATCTCCGCAACGGTCCCCAGCAGCACCGCCGCGCTCAGCAGGATCAGGATGTCCAGCAGGAACCGCCACTCGGCCATTCATCGACCCCGCCCGCGGCCGACACGCGACGGCGGATCCGAGCCCGTATAGTACGTCGAAAGAGAGGAACGACCCTTCATACCGACACCCCCATGCCCTCCCCACCCAATATCCTCCTCGTCCTCACCGATCAGCATCGGCTTTCCGCGGTCGGCGCGTACGGGCCGACGCCGTGTAAGACGCCCCATATAGATGCGCTGGCCGCCGAAGGGATGCTGTTTCGCAACGTGTATACGGCGTGTCCGGTGTGTACGCCGGCGCGAGCGAGCCTGATCACCGGGCAGGCGCCGCACAATCACGGGATGGTGATCAATACCGAGGATCGGAGCACGATCGTACACCAGGTGCCCGACGCGCCGTACCTGCTGCCGCGGCGTCTGGAATCGCTCGGGTATCAACTGGGGTATACGGGCAAGTGGCACCTCGGTTCGCCTGACCGGTTCAAGCTCAACGCGCCGATCGCGCCGTGCATGCCATCGGATGTCGGGTTCGAAGGGGACGACTTTCCCGGCCATGGGGACGGCGGGTGGGGATTTCCGTCGTTTGAAGAGTATCTACGCGATCGGGGACTGAAGGTTTCGTATACCCAGTGGCCCGAAGATCGTGAGGCATTCCGCGAACGGCGCGCGTTTCGGATCATGGAAGGGGAAATCGAGGCGACCGTTCCCTACTTTCTGACGTCGAACACCATCGACCGGATCGATCGATTCGTCTCCGCCGACGGCGGTCGTGATGCCCCCTTCTTCCTTTGGCACAACTACTGGGGACCGCACGAGCCCTACTGCCCGACGCCCGAGTATCTCGACATGTATCGCGACGTCGACCTGCCGCCCTGGCTGAACTTCGACTGGCCGGCGCTCGCGACGGATGGGCCGCACAGGTTCACGCTGGCGCCGCCGGTGCGCGAGCGCGGTGCGAACCTGCCGTGGGACGTCTGGGCCGACGGGATTCGCTACTACTATGCGTTCACGACGATGATCGACGATCAGATCGGGCGCCTGATGGCTCACCTGCGTCACAGCGGCCTGCTCGATCGAACCGTCGTCATCTTCATGGCCGATCACGGCGAGGCGCTCGGCGACCACGGCGGCACGTACAACAAGGGCTGGACGCATTTCGAGGAGACGCACCGGATTCCACTGATCGTGCGCATGCCTGACGGAAGCGGCGCCGGCCAGACGTGCGACGAATTGGTCAGCCTGCTGGATATCTATCCGACGATTCTCGAGATGGCGGGCGCACCTGACCCGGGCGACCGACCGCCGTTTCCCGCGAGATGGCCATTCGAGCTACCGCACCATCCCGACGGTCGTTCGCTCGTCCCCCTGCTTCGCGGCGAGCATGTGCCCTGGCGCGACGCCGTCGTCAGCGAGTTCCATGGTCTCTACGACAACACCTGCATCATGCGGACCATGCGCTGCGGCCGCTACAAGTATGGCTACACGTTCCTCGGGCGCGACGAGCTTTACGATCTCGAAACGGATCCGCACGAGGTGAACAACCTCATCGAGGATCCGGCGCACGCGTCGACCGTGGCCCGGCTTCGCCGCCGGCTGATCGAGTGGATGGCAGCGCACTGGGACACCGCCTCGAACGGTCTGGTGGCGACGAAGATGTCATGAATCGACGACTCGTGAGCGCCGCGTCGCGGAAGCTCCGCCCTCCGTACAATTCTAGATACGGCTTCAGATCCGGAGTTTGCCCATGAGCAATCGCATTCCAATGTGGTGGATCGTCCTGACGATGGTCGTCATCTCTTCCACCCTGCTCGCATTGGCCGCACCCGTGCTCCCCCGGAAGTGGTCCGCCCCCGATCCCGTCGTCAGCGTCGCCGGCCTGTCGACGGTTCAGCTGGAGGTCGTCGAAGTGCCCGCCGACCTGCGTGATCTGGGTGTATCCCGGGAAGATCTGCGCGTGCGGTGCCGTAGGACCCTGCGGACCGCAGAATTCGATCTCGATGCCGAAGGAGCCCACCCTGTGCTGAAGGTGAAGCTCTACTGGATGAGCGCGACGGAACTGCCCGATGCGGCCGGATATGTCGTCTCACTGCGACTGTCACAACCGGCACGCGTGGATCGCGTCGACAAGCTGCTCAACATCCCGACCTTCGCGCTCGTCGCAGGCAACATCGAGACGAAGGAAAATCTCAACACATCACTCGATCGTGCCGTCGACCAGCTGTTGCGCAACTTCATCAATGCGACGCGCCGGGGCGCGGAGGCGATCGACGAGCATGAGCGCGACGGCGCTACGTCATCCGCTGGCCGGGACAGGAAACAAGCCCTTACCGCAACACGTCCCACCCCACGCTTTCGAGATGCGTCAGCGCCCTGGCATTGGCGTCATCGACCTCCGACGGATCCTTATAGTTCTTGTACTCCGTCTCGAGCGTGACGGTACCCTCGTACCCATGCGCATCGAGCACCCGGGCGAGGCGCCCGAAGTCGACCTCGCCGTCGCCCGGCGTGATTTCGAGCTTGTACTTGCCCGCGGATGAGTCGCTGCCGGCCGCGTCCCGCAAGTGAACGTGCCGGAGACGGTCGCCCACGAACCCGAGGTAGTCGTCGATGTCGTACCCGCTCACGTGCCAGTGGGTCGAATCAACCAGAACGCCGATGTTGTCGGACTTCAGGTGCCCGAGCATCTGCTTCGCGCGGTTGGCGTCGTAGTAGAGCTGCCACACGTGGGGCATTTCGAGCAGGATCTGAATTCCTGCGTCCCGCGCGGACTCGGCCAGTTCGTCGAACAGCGCCGCGGTCGCCTCGATCTCCGCGTCGATGTCCTCGACAAGCGTCTTGCGGCTCGTGTTCAGCACGAGCCTCGGAATGCCCGCCACCTTCGCCTTTTCGATGAGCGTGCGCACGCGCGCCACGTACAGGTTCGCCTCGGCCTCCACGTGCAGTCGGTAATACACAATGTCGCGCTTCGCCCGTCGAACTTCCTCCGTCTCCGCCGATGAGTGGTTGCCCGTGGGCGCCCTGAGCAATCCAGGCTGGTCGCGATGCAGGGTCGCCAGCGTAATGTTGGACGAGATCGCCGTCAGCCCGTGCTTCGACAGTGAATCACGTACCGACACCGGATCGACCGTATCGATTTGAAAATGCTTCGCATGGGTAAGCATGTCTGCAATCTCGACATGACGGAACCCGTATCCGGCGATGTGCGCCAGCGCTTCGTCGAGAGGCGACAGAGCGAACGTCAGTGTCGAGCACGCAGTGATGGTCGGCATGGCTATGGCGTCAGCGCCTCCTGCAGCTTCAGAATCTCGTTCGCGATCGCGCGACGGTTTCGGTCGTAGTCTTCGTGGCTCCAGCCGTTGTCGAGCCGGAAATGCCCCGATGCCGCGGCCGGTCCGCCGGGCGTGATATCAACCTTGTCCCAGCGGCTGACCGCGTTGCGCCGATTGGTGTCGAGCCACGCATCGGTGTACCTGAACGAGCCGAGGATACGGTCCCGCGACGTGCCCGAACTGTCGGCAGCCCGTTGTGCGGCGGGACGATCGGTGCGCTGCTTCGCCTTGCGAATCAGTCCGTTCAGGGTTTCCAGGTAACGCAGGTCATCGGTGCCTTCGCGCAGCCCCTCGAGAATAATGCCCGGCCCGCCCAGCCGGCCTTCCTCTTCGCGCGCCGGAAAGAAAAACATCCGCTCGTGTGACCACAGGCGCGGATGGTCGACCGGGTTGTAGGGATCAAGCTCGGGGCGGAAGAAAATGTACTGGTACTGGCCTCGCACTCCCTTGCCCAGCGAGTGACAGAAGAACCCCTGGCTGTACCGCGCGATGTTCAGATCGACGTAGACACCTCCCGAAGTTCCGACCGTGCTGTAGATATAGGTGTCGATGTCATGCTCGTTGTTCGCCGCGATCATCTGCGGGATCGTCGCGTTGTAGGGAGCCGTGTTCCGCGCCGACTGCGAGAGCCGCGGCCCCGGCATCATGATGTCAAGAAACGGCATTGTCGCCCGCGCGTAGGCGCCGTACTCGCCGTCCATGAACGGCGAGCAGTGGTTGATCATATTTTCGGCGCCGGCGCGATTGCGCAGCTCGACGTGTCGCAGGGTAAAGGGAAACGCGATCTTGTTCCGGTGATGGTGGCTGAACACCTCGTCCCAGGCGCCGATCACGAGCTTCGGCCAGTCCTGTCGCTCCGCGTACGCCATGACGGCGCGAACGATCCTGACGTAAAGTTTCGCATACGCGTCGCTATACACGAACGGATGCTTCTCGCTGAACGCGACCAGCTGGGACCTGACCGTCTCGTACTGATCGCCTTCCTTGAATTGGGCGACGACCCGGGCGACTTCGGCTTCGGACTGCGCGGCAAACCTGTTCGCGTCGTGTCGCGCCGGCATCCAATCCTTCAGACACTCGAACAGGTTGTCGTGATAGATCACCTCGCGAAACCCGGCCCGCGCCGCCGCGTCCATGTGCCCCTGCAGCACCGAGCCCTGGAGGTCGACGGACACGTCACCGTCCTTATCGATCCTGATGAACCGGCTGAAGTCATAGGTGTCCGACGCTTTGTCGTAGTCGTAATGTCCCGCCCGGGTGAACACGCCGTTCACGCCGTACCGGGCCATCGTTGCATAGACGTCCTGGATCGGTCCGATCTCATCCTTGTATGGTCGCTGGTAGTCCCAGAACCCGAGCACGTTCGGAGAGGGTGCCAGCGTGATCGGAAGCACCTCCAGTTCGATGCCGATCATGTACGGCTCCGCCGCTTCGTGATCGATGCGTATACGGCCTCGATATTTTCCCGCCCTGGCGTCCTCGTCGACCCTGATCGTCAACCAGTACTGAACAGTCGAATCCGTGGCGACATCAATCGGTCTGGCTGCCTCCAGATACGTCGGAATGTTCATCACGCCGACCGGACCGCTCTCGTAGAGAGGCTCCTCGCCGCGCCAGGCTCGCGGCACGCAACGCACGATCTGCGCGACGGCGTCGTCGATGCGGGCGCCGCTCGCCGAGACCAGGTCGCCGACCGTGACCTGCAAATCCTCGAGATCGCGCGTTGACCGTATGCAGAAGACGACCGGCTCGTGCTCGCCGCGCGTCGCGAACGCCGAAAGGCGATCCGTGATTTCCGCGCGCCGTGGAACCGAGTTCGGAAAGACCAGGTCCATCCAGGGTCGGCAGAACACCACGAATCCGCGCTTCGCTTCATCGTCGTGCAGCACCGGCATCGGCGTGTCGTCGGAATACCGGACCGCGGCGAACTGGTCGACCTGCCCGCTGTCACGAATGCAGCGATCGACGCCACCGTCGTCCGCGGCGCTCAGTCGCAGGCGCTGGCCGGCATCTGCCGTCGAACAGGTGAGCGTCAGGCCAGCAAGCAGAGGAATCATCCGGCGATGCATCATGGGAAGGCTCTGGTCAGAAAACAGGTAGTAAGTGGACTCATCGGAGCGGTCTGCGGTCCGCACAAGTTCGCATGGCAATCACGGAGCGCTGACGAGCGCCTCGAATTCCTGTGCAATCAGCGGCGAAGCCCCGTCGCTCCGTGTCAACTGCAACTCGAGATCATTATCGCCGAATCGGACCAGCGCCGCCGTCAAAGAGGCCTGGTAGAGATAGAACGGCGGCAGCGGACGTCCTTGGCTGACTTCCAATGGTCCCGGATGGAAGTAGATCATTATGAGCGAAATAAGCGAGAGCGCCGGCGACACCAGGGCCCGAATTGGTCCGCGCGGACGGACGAATTTCATGATGACACTCCCGAGGGAGGTGTGGCCACTTCGGCTACGCGTGGGTCGGCCGCACTTCTAAACGCACCTGGTCGATCGTCGCGCTGCCTTCGCGGATCTGCGCCGTGACAAGGTTTTCCCGTTTGCGGAACATGCCCGGATCAAGGTCGTCCGCGCGCAGCCACGAAGGATCATCCGGAGCAGGATTCACACCGATGTGACGGTCGTTGAGGCGAATCTGAAGGTCATTGGGATTCATGGTTTCGGCCGCGTGCACGCGCAACGTCAACTTCGGATCACCAGGCGCCGATGACAGATCCTCGCCGATATGGATGGGCATCGGTTCGCAGCCGCTCGCGGTCACCTCCACGGCGTGCCGGTGGCGCGTTACCCGCAACGCCCCGAACGTGTCACGGCCGTGTCGTTGCGATGGCAGATAGTGCCAGACGTAAGTCCGATCGAGCGTCCGGAGAAGATCCGGATCGCCAAGCTCGCGCCACTGCGGCAGGTCCGGGTCGAACAGGTTGAACGTCTGCAGGCCGGCGGCACCCTGGTCGAACTTGTTCAGGGCGTCGGCGCGCCAAACCGGCAGGTTTCCTCTGCGATCGTCGCCTTCCTTCTCGACGGCGGCGTCGTAAGCGTTGATGATCGGATAGACCGGCACGCCCAGGCCGTCGGCAAATTCGGTGATCGGCCGGATCGACGGCGTGTGCTCGGTGGCCGCGACGAACGTGAGGATATCGACCAGGTCCTGCTCGAGCCACGTGCGCACGTCGAGTCCGGAGTTGAGCGAAACGTCGAGATCCTCGACGCAACGCGCGGCGACGACGATCGGCCGGCCGCGGCGCAGGCCTTCCGCCTCGGTCATCGCGCGAAGATCGCGGACCAGTTCGTTCATGAGCGCGACGTGCTCCGGCGTGACCGGACCACCGGTGGTCATCTCCGGGAAGTTGACGAGGTGCCGCCAGAAATCCAGCTCGATGCCGTCGATGTCGTACGTGCGGCAGACCTCCTGGAGGGCTTCGACCGTCATACGGCGGATCTCCGGCACCTCGAAGTTCATGGCCGACCAGCTCGATCGCGGATCGGGGTAGCCGTACTTCCTTCCCTGCTCCTTCGTGCCCAGGCACCATTCCGGGTGCGCCAGCTTGATGCGCTGCATGCGCCCGTCGAAGTAGGACTCGTGGAGATCGTTGATGCGCGCGGAGTAGAAGATCTCGATGTCGTGCGCGCGGCAGAAGTCGATCATGATCTCCATATGGTCGCGACCGCACTCCGCCATGAGCTTTTCGTAAGGCTCGCGGGCGCGGCGGTAGTACGGGCCGTCCTCGACGCAGTAGAGTCGAGCGAAAGGTCCTTCGCCGAAGAAGAGCTTCGTACCCGAGGCGCCCCAGCTCCAGATCGCGTCGACATGCGTGCCGACGAGTGGGGTCGTGCGCGCTGCGAGGATGCCATCGCGCGTGCCGTCGGCCTTCCAGAGATCATCGCCGTCGTTGTTGAAGATGATGCGGCGCTTGCGGTGCGCGTCGCGCTTGCGCCAGTCGCGCAGTTCCGAGAGATCAGGTGACATGGCCGGTACTCAAGTCGCCCGCCACCTAGTAATCCCTGGGATAAAGCTCCCAGCGTCCCTGACCGCTCTGATGGGACTCGTAGACATCCTGCGGGTCGCTGCCGACGCCGATCCAGTCGGCGCTGCCGTCGGCGCGACTGGCATTCATGCCGTCGAATCGCTTGATGCGGTCGTTATGGGTGTAGGTCACGTTGACCCAGTTTCCGGGACCGTTCAGCCAGGCGATGTCGGCAAAGATCGGAAAGCGCGGCGACAGGCGAGAGAGCGTCGTGCTCGTGCCGCGGGCGGTGAACGGACTGTCCTCGTCAATGCCGCAGAATTGCGCATAGGAGACGGTCGCGAACCATTCGTCTCGCCCAGTCCCGAACGGGAATTTCCAGTAGTAGTAGTGCTCCGAGTAGGTCACGGGCTCGATGGCGGGCGCCCAGACCGGGCAGAGCAGCACGGTCTCCCATACTGACCGACTCGGAAGGGCATACTGGTAAGGGGCGTCCTGCCTCATGCGCAGATCGACGGCCTCGCTGCCGCCGAGATACTCGATCAGAGCTGCGACACCCCGCGCCTCGAAGTTATTGTCGACCGAGACCGACCAGACCGTGGTGAACGGAAAGTTAGGGTTGTTCAGGATGGGCGTGGCCCCGACGGAATCCTCGGAGTACACGTGGGTCGCGGAGCCGATCTGCCGGCAGTTGTTGGTGCACTGAATCTGCAGCCCGATCTCTTTCGCCCGCCGAATCGCCGGCATCAGCATCGCGATCAGCAGGGCGAGCAGCGAGATGACCACGAGCAGTTCGATGATCGTGAACGCGGTCCGCTTGTGCATCGTCGAGTTTCCGAGCAACGTCGGGCACAAACAAAATAGCCCAGGGAGGTCGTGTACCGACCACTCTAGGCTACCTTGATCTCAGATTCAATCCGAATTCAGCGCCGACGTTTCAGCAGCACGACGGTTCCGGCCATCGCGAGCAGGCCGGCGGTCGCCGGCTCGGGGATTAAGACATCGATGTTGTCGTAGCCGGCGGCCCGACCCCAGCCATTGACATTGGTCTCCCCCCTGAGCGACAGCCAATGCTCGCCAGCAGGAAGGCTCCCGCCAAGGCTTATGCTGCCGAAATCAATCCAATTTGCGCCCGTTGTATCGTTGCGCGCCTCGAGATTGATCGAGCTCAACCCCGGCCCGATCGTGATGCGGGTCTGGCTCCATCGCGCCGTTTCCCCGGCGTCGCCATCGGTGTGCGCATTGCGGACCGTAGCGCCACTGATCGGGTAAACCGTGTAATAGATTCCGCCAGGGAAGGGACTTCCTGATTCGCCCATCTCGACGTGGAAGAACACCTCGTTACCGTTGTTGCCGTCCGCGAGATTCGAGCCGATCGCGAGGTCGAGGTATGACGAACCGTGGTTGATCTGGTGATCGAAGGTGATCGTCGTACCGGGCGTCAGGGTGCCGATGTTGTGCGCCACGGCGTTGTAGCCACCGGGCGCGAAGAACAGGCCGTTGTTGTTGGCGGTCCCGGGGTTGCCCCAACTTTCGTTGTTCCAGGCACCGGTAGCCGCATCGACATCCGTGTTCGCCACGTCGTCGTCGGCCGCCAGCCAGCCGCCATTGCCGACCAGCAGATCCTGCAGCCCGACCTGCGGGTTGAAGGTCGTCGTATCGTACTGGTCGAAGTTCTCGACGAACCCGTGCGCCATGACGGTCATGCCGAGCAGCAGAATCAATGCCAAGGTCGTCTTCATTCCAATTCTCCGTTCTTCACGATCGAAACGTCGTCGCCACAGTCAGACCCGTCCACCACACGGCGGAAGGGTGTCGAATACATATTCCCTGCCTCACGCAAACACCACTATCACTGGATCTTCCGATCCCCTCACACATCCAAGACATCCTCACTCGACCCTCGACCCATGATAATACGTTCCCTCCACCGAGGAGGCAAGCAGCCCACCAAACTAGGATTTGTCGAAGGGGAGGAAGGGGAGGAGGAAGGGGAGGACACACCTCACACGCCTTCAGGGCGAGCGTGAGGAGGAAGGGGAGGACACACCTCACACGCCTTCAGGGCGAGCGTGAGGACAGACCTCACGCAATCGCGCGGCGTCAAGAAGGGAAGGGAGGACCGGCGAGGACAGACCCGCGAGGACAGTCCTCGCACCATGGGGGCCACGGGGGCCACGGGGACACACCTCGCCTTCAGGCGCAATCCGCTGACCACGAGCAAGGGCCGCGGGCGGCCGTGAGGGGTCCGTGAGGGGAGTCCGTGAAGCGTGAGAGAAGCGTGAAGATGCGTGAAGGACAGATGCGTGAAGGACAGACCTCAGGCGATCGCACGGCGTCAAGGGCAAGCCCGGGACATCGGCGGAGGGATCCGCGCGTGGCGTGTCCACCCGGACGGACTCAACCGCGGGTAGATCGGTGTCGATAGTTCGGAGGGGGTGTGTGCGCCGAATACGGGTGGGGAGGTCCCTCCCTCCGATAAGGTCGCCCTTCACGGGGATCAGGCAGCCTCCGAGGAGATTCCGGGCTCTGACGGCTGATTTGTCACATTGCGATGACGAGAACGATCAACAGGTGCGGTGCGCGCGGAGCCTGGTCGCCCGATGGTGGCCGCTCGCGATCCTGCCGGCCTGGTCCATCGCCGTGATCGGCGGCATGGGGGCGCTTTTCGCATATGCGTCCGAACCCGGTCTCGTCCGTCACGCGCCCCAATCGTGGCCCCAATCCACCGCGCTCGAACCGCCCGAGCGTCGACCGGCATTGCTCGTCTTCCTGCACCCCAACTGTCCGTGTAGCCGCGCCACGGTCCGCCAACTCGAGCGGCTCGTCGCGGACGCCGACGGCCGCATGTCGGTCAGGGTTCTCGTGCTCGATCGAAGGCTCGATCGAAGGACAGACCTCACTGAGCTCCCCGACCGAGGAAGTCGAGGAAGAAGGACTGACCTCAAGGGGCTCACAGGCCACACAGTGGCCACCGTCGGCTGGAGCGAGGCAGACCTCGCCGCTGCGACAGACCACGTCGCGGCGCATATCCGCTGGAGCAGGGCAGTCCGCTGGAGCAGGACAAACCTCACCGACGCCGTCGCGGCCATCCCCGACGTCACCGTCATCCCTGATCCTGGCGGCGCCGAAGCCAGGCGATTCGGCGGACTGACATCCGGTCACGTCGTGCTCTACGACACGCGGGGTCGACTCCGCTTCGCGGGAGGTCTGACCTCGTCGCGCGGGCATGAGGGAATCAGTGTCGGCCACGATGCGATCCTGGCCGCACTCGATGAAGATCGAGTGACCACCTCGTCAGCACCCGTATTCGGCTGTCCGATCCACAACGCGAATCCCTGCGTGGAGGAAACTCAATGCCGCGAGGCGTCGATTCAGCTTCGCTGACGGACCCCGTCGCGCAGCGCGTGGATCACCTGTTCGGACAGCACCTGCTGATCCTGCGCCGGCGCATCGACCACATGTTCGCCGCGCTGATGGTCTTTCAGTGGATCGTCGGCATCGCCGCGGCGCTGTGGATCTCGCCTCTCACCTGGGCCGGCACTGAGAGCCGGACGCACGTCCACGTCTGGGCCGCCATCCTGCTCGGCGGACTGGTCACGAGCCTCCCGGTCATTCTCGCGCTCACCCGCCCGGGCTCCGCGCTCACGCGCCATACGATCGCCGCCGGCCAGATGCTCTGGTCGGCGCTGCTGATACACCTGAGCGGCGGTCGCATCGAGACGCACTTCCACGTCTTCGGCTCACTCGCGTTCCTCGCGTTCTACCGGGACTGGCGCGTCCTTTTCACGGCGTCGATCATCGTGGCGGTCGATCACTGCGTGCGCGGCATCTGGTGGCCCCTCTCCGTGTTCGGGGTCCTCACGTCCAGCCCATACCGCTGGATCGAGCACGCCGGATGGGTCGTCTTCGAGGACATCTTCCTCATCACCGCCTGCGTCTGGACGAGTCACGAAGCGCGCCAGATCGCAGAGCGCCAGGTTGCGCTGGAAGACGCCAAATCACAGATCGAGATCGCCGTCAACGAGCGCACCGCCGAGCTGGCGGCCAGCGAGGAACGCTTCGAGCTTGCCGTGGCCGGATCGAGCGACGGCATCTGGGACTGGGACGTGCGCAGCGGGACCGTATACCTGTCCCCGCGTTTCAAGGAGCTCATCGGCTTTCGCGACGACGAGATCGAAAACACGTTCGAGGCCTGGGAGACCCGTCTGCACCCGGAAGATCGCGACGCGACGCTCGAAGCCATACAGCGCCATCTCGATCAACGAGCACCCTACGACGTGGAGTATCGCCTGCACTGCAAGTCCGGCGATTACCGCTGGTACCGCGCCCGGGGCCAGGCGATTTGGAACGACGAAGGCCGGCCGACGCGCATGGCCGGCTCGCTCTCGGACATCACCGCGCGCAAGCAGGCCGAGCAGGACCTCGTCCAGGCGAAGGAAGCTTCCGACCGGACCAACCAGGCCAAGAGCGAGTTCCTCGCGAGCATGAGCCACGAGCTGCGCACGCCGATGAACGCCATCATCGGCTTCACCGACGGACTGCTCGCTCACACCGACAAGCATCCGCTCAACGCGCATCAGCAGAACCGCCTCAAACGCGTCAAGGCCGCCGGCCAGCACCTGCTCGGTCTGATCAACGACGTTCTGGACATTGCGAAGGTCGAAGCCGGCGAAATGACGATCCAGATGACCGGCTTCTCCGCCGACGAACTCGTGCGAGAAGTCGCAGGCCTCACCGGCGCCCTCGTCGCGCAGAAGTCATCGAAGCTCAGAATCGAGGTCGATGTGGAGCCCGACCTGCCGAGACCCTGCTCCGACCGCGAAAAGGCCAAGCAGATCCTGGTCAACCTGCTGAGCAACGCCGTCAAGTTCACGAACGAAGGTGCGGTGCGCCTGATCGCACGGCGCGACGGCAGCCACGTGCAGTTCAGCGTCGAGGACACCGGCATCGGCATCGCCCAGGACGAGCTGCACCGGATCTTCGACAAGTTCCACCAGGTCGGCTCGGTGCACCGCGAGGGCGGTACCGGTCTCGGACTCGCCCTGTGCAAGCAGTTCGCCGACCTGCTGGGTGGCGTCCTGACCGTCCGCAGCGTCGAGGGCAAGGGCAGCACTTTCACGCTGAGCCTGCCGATCCGCCACGACGCATCGACTACCGAGAGCCGACAGCAGATCATCGAGACGGTTCAGCAACGCGTCGAAGCGACGCCGCCTCGGCACGGGCAGCGCGTTGTCCTCTGCGTCGAGGACAATCCCGACAACATGCTGCTCATGGTCGACTATCTGACCTCGGCAGGCTGCTACGCGATCCCACTGTTCGACAGCCGGCGCGCCGTCATGCTCGCGGAGCAGATGCGGCCCGACCTCGTGCTGCTCGACGTCATGATGCCGGGTCTTGACGGTTGGGAGGTGTTGCGGCGACTCAAGGCCAGACCCGAGACGCGCGGCCTGCCGGTGGTCCTCGCGACTGCGATCGAGCATCGCGACCTGGGAATGAGCCTTGGAGCGGCCGACTACCTGTCGAAACCGATCGACAGGGAACACCTGCTCGAGAGCGTCGAACGCTGCTGCAGCGCGGAGACCGCGGACAATCGAATCGCGATCGTCGACGACGATCCGGCCGTGCGCGAACTCCTGGGCGACTTGCTCGAGGAATGCGGATTCGAGTGCCGGATGTTCGAAGACGGCGGTGCCTTCCTGGACGCGCTGCGGTGGTGGCGCCCTCCGATCGTCGTCCTCGACCTGATGATGCCGGTGACCGACGGGTTCACGGTCATCGACACCATGCAGTCGCACGACGAGTGGCGCGACATTCCTGTCGTCGTGCTGACCGCAAGCATGCTTTCGTCGGACGAGCTGCTCGCGCTGAACCAGCACGTACAGAAGGTGATCGAGAAGAACGGCATGGCCCGCGAGACAACGCTGCAACGCATCGTCGAGCAGCTTCAGGGCACATTGCCACGGGGGCAGACCGCATGAACCACATTCTCCTGGTCGAAGACAACGTCGATAATCAGATGGTGATCGAGGACCTGTTCGAGCTCGACGAGATCGACGGCGTCCTCGTCACCGTCAGCACCGCCGAGGACGCGCTGCGGCGCGTGCGCGAGGTGTGGCCGATCCTGATCCTCATGGACATCGGCCTGCCCGGCATGTCAGGTCTCGAGGCCACGCGCCTGCTCAAGCAGGACGAGGCGACCCGCCACATCCGCATCTGGGCGCTGACCGCGCATGCGATGAAGAAGGTGCAGCAGCAGGCTCTCGAGGCGGGATGCGACGACTACCTCACTAAGCCGATCTGCGGCGCGGATCTCGTCAACCGCGTGAACGCGTTTCTCGCAAATCACGGAGCGAAGGAAGCCGCCTGATGGCCCGTATCCTCATCGTTGACGACAACGAGAACAACCGGTTCGTGCTCAACGACGTGCTCGAGGACGACGGTCACGAGCTGATCGAGGCGGTCGACGGATGTGATGCGCTGCGATCGATCGAATCCCGGCTGCCGGACCTGATCCTCCTCGACGTCTTCATGCCGAACATGGACGGAATCGAGTGCTGCCGCCGCCTGCAATCCCAGGACCGGACCCGGAGCATCCCGATCATCCTCGTGACGGCGCTCGCCGCCGACGAGCATGTCGTACGCGGGCTCGACGCGGGGGCCATCGACTATGTGACCAAGCCGTTCCAGCGCCACATCGTCCAGGCGCGCGTACGGGCGGCGCTGCGCGTGAAAACGGCGATGGACGAGTTGGAGGACCGGAATCGACAGGTGCGACGGCTCGCCGCTGAACTCGAGGAGAAGAACCGGACGCTCAGCGAGATGGCGATGCACGACGGCCTGACCGGACTGCCCAACCGCGTTCTGCTGATCAACCGTCTCGACCATGCGCTGTCCAGATGGCGCCGGGATCCCGATCAACAGTTCGCGCTGCTCTTTCTCGATTTCGACCACTTCAAATCGATCAACGACACGCTCGGTCATGAAGCCGGGGACGCACTGCTGAAGAGCATCGCGGAACGCCTTCGTGCATCGCTTCGAGACCTCGACACCGTCGGCGCGCTGCCGTCGCGCCTCGGCGGCGACGAGTTCATCGTGCTGCTGGAGGAACTGGACGACCTCGAGCAGGTTCCATCGATCACGCGTCGCATCGAAACGGCGCTGGCCCGGCCTCACGACGTCGGCGATCGGCCGGTGATCTCGAAGGCGAGCATCGGTATCGTCACGAGCGGGCGCGACTACCGGAACGCACACGAAATTGTCCGCGACGCAGATCGCGCGATGTACCGAGCGAAGGAATCCGGCGGCGGCCGCGCGGTGCGATTCAGCCGGGAGATGCAGGAGCACCTGGACGAGGATCGTCAGCGCCGCTGCGGCCTGCGCGATGCGATCGACCTGGATCAGCTCCAGGTTCACTACCAGCCGGTGGTCGACCTGCGCGACGAAAGCATTCGCGGCATCGAGGCCGTCGTGCGATGGAGTGATCCGGCGCGCGGCCTGCTGGTCGCCGACCAGTTCATGCCGTTCGCCGAACAGGCGGGTATGGTCGTGCCGATCGGCCGGATCGTGTTCGAGAAGCTCGCCGCGCAATGGCAGGTCTGGCGCGAACGCAACATCAATCCGCGAAACATCACCGTCAACATCTGGCCCAGCCAGCTGCGCGACCCCGATCTGACTGACGCCGTCGATGCCGTGATCGAGGTCAGCGGCATGGCGCCGTCGCAGTTGACGCTCGACATTCCCGAGAGCGCATTCCTGGAACTGCGCGGCGAACACGAATCGTTCGTCAGCCACCTGCGGAAGAAGGGCGTGCGCCTGAGCATGGACGCCTGCGGAAAGGGGCAGTCGGCCATGATGCGGCTGCATCGCCTGCCGATCGACGTGCTGAAGATCGACCGGACAGTCATCTCCAGCCTCGGAGCTCAGCGCGAATACGCAGCGATCGTACAGGCCATCGTCAGCCTCGCCCACAATCTGGACATGACCGTCGTCGCGGTCGGCATCGAGACCGGCGAGCAGATCGCCCTGCTGCAGGCGCTGGAATGCGACTGCGGGCAGGGATGGTTCCTGGCCGAGCCGATGCCGGCGGAACGCATCGAACGTTTTCTCACCGGCGCACGGCGCCGAATTCAATCCGCCTGATCTCAAGCGAGGAGCGTGCATGACGCCGAAGGTTCTGATCGTCGACGACCTGGAAGACAACCGATGTGTCCTGGTCGACGCGCTGGAGGACGAGCAACTGATCCTCGAAAAGGCGTGCGATGGCGAGGAGGCGTTGCGCAAGGTGCGCGACTCGGCACCCGATCTCGTGCTCCTCGACGTCGTCATGCCCGGGATGGACGGCATCGAGGTGTGCCGACTGATCAAGGCAAGTGAGGCGACGGCACGCGTCCCCATCATTCTCGTCACCGCGCTCGGTGAAGATCGCCACGTCATCGACGGCCTCAATGCCGGCGCGACCGACTACGTCGCGAAACCGTTTGCGGGCCAGGTGGTACGGGCGCGCGTGCGGGCGGCGCTTCGTTCCAAGCTGGCCCAGGACACGCTGCAGCAGCGCAACGACGAGATCGCTCAGCTCAACGAGGTGATCGAGCAGAAGAACCGCAAGCTCACGGTTCTGACCGAAACGGCACACCGCTTCGTCGACAACGTGGCGCACGAGTTTCGAACGCCGCTGTCGGTGATCAAGGAGTTCGCGTCGATCATCGAGGAAGGCCTGAGCGGTCCGGTGACCGAACAGCAGCGGGAACACCTGAAGTTCATCGAGGGGGCGGCGCGCGAGCTTGCCCAGATGGTGGACGACTTCCTTGACAGCAGCAAGCTGAAGGCGCGGACGCTGCGCGTCGACCGGCGCAATCACGCGGTCGCATCGCTGATCGAAGGGGTGTTGCCGATGCTCGAGTCGCGGGCTGCGTCCCGGCGTATCGGGATCAACGTGCAGGTGTCGTCGGACATGCCGCCGGTTTTTGCGGATCGCGACAAGGTCGCGCGCGTGATCCTGAACCTCGTCGTGAACGCGATCAAGTTCTCGCCCGAGCAGAGCACCGTGACGATCCGGGCGTCGACCCGATCAGCGGACGATGTCGAGATTCAGGTCATCGATTCCGGACCGGGCATGCCGCCGGAGGAAACGAGCCGCATCTTCGAGCGGTTTCGGCAGGTGGGCGAAGTGTCGCGTGACGGCGTAAAGGGGTTCGGTCTCGGACTCAACATCGCGCGCGAGCTCGTGTGGCTGAATCTCGGCACGCTCGGCGTCCGCAGCGATGTGGGCTCGGGCAGCGTGTTCTACTTCACACTGCCGGCGTTGAATCCGGATCACATTGTGCGTGCCTATGTCGATCGTCTGGCCGAGCACGAGGAGCCTCCCGTCCGACTGGCGCTGCTCGCGGTGCGCGACGCCCGACGCGGCGACCTCGAATCCGTGCGACGGTTTCTCGTGGCGACCTGCTACCCGATGGACCTCGCGCTCTCGACCGGCGACGCGATCATCGTCGCGGGCGTCACCACCGAACCGCAACGATGGGCCCAGCGCCTGCGCGACAGGAAGAAGAAGAAGGAGGACACACCTCCGGATCTCGATCTCGTCGTCGACGAGTTGGGATGCTGGCCGTTCGCGCAGCGGTCGAAATTCGAAGAGACTCTCCTTTCGCGATTCCAGCAGGAGCGTGCCGTTGCCTGACGAGAAGATTCTTCAGATCGACGACGAGCCTGGAATCTCGGCCGCCCTGAACGTGCGGCTGAAGGCGGCGGGCTTCGAGGTGGTCACGGCATCGGACGGTCCGGCGGGCCTGGAGGCGGCGAGGACACACCTCCCGGCCGCCATCCTTCTCGACATCCGCATGCCTGGCATGGACGGATTCGAGGTGTGTCGACGGCTGAAGTCCGACCCTGCGCTCGAGGACATACCTGTCATCTTCCTGTCGGCAGACATGAGCGACACGGCACGCGCAGCGGCCGAAGAGGCTGGAGGTTCCGTGTACCTGTCGAAACCGTACGAAGCGCGCGATGTCATGAACGCGCTGCGAGGCGTGATCAACGACCAACCATCGCTGAACCCAGAGTGAATCTGGAGGGATCGAGGAGGGGATCGAGGAGGAGGGGATCGAGGAGGACAGACCTGCGACGGCGATGACAACCACCAGGAGATCGAAGAAAATGGAGAAACCCAGAGTCCTGATCGCGGATGATGACCCCGCCTTCACACGTGCCCTGACCCTCAGGCTGCAAAACGAGGGTTATAAGGTAATTGCCAGCTTCGACGGCTATAACGCCCTTGCCCGGACGGTCGAGGGCAAGCCTGATGTTCTGGTTCTGGATATCCACATGCCTGCGGGGGATGGTTTCACCGTGCAGGATCGGATCGCCAAGATGCCCGAGCTCGCGGACGTCCCAGTAATCTACGTCACGGGAGACACATCCGAGAACACATTCCGCGCGGCGAAGGCAGCCGGCGCACTGGCAATCGTCCACAAGCCGCTCGAGATTGAAGAGCTCATTCAGGAGATTGAACGAGCACTGGGGCGCCGCGCAGCGTAGTCACAAGTCGTGACTCAGAATTACATCCCCCATTGTTCTCGCAACCGGACAACGTTGCCGGCGAAGTCATCGGCTGCAATATCAAGGCGACTGAGAATCGGCTGAACGTCATGTCGAAGGTGGGCCTTGCCCTCACGAACCATTCGCGCTGTCGCGTCAACCATGCAAAGGTAGTCCCGGCACGTCAGCCCATGAACCAGTCCTTGACGCTCGACGTCCGGTCGTCCGTCGCGTTTCATCGACCATATCGGGTCAATCCAGAGAGGCGATGGGATGCTCGGCATCAACCTGTCCATCGGACGCTGGTCGCCTGATCGCGCCGACTCCAACGCGTCTTTCTCATTGGTGGCATTCGTTTGGTGCGCTGCAACACGGTCACGAAGCGACGTGAACAAGTCCTGCTCGGGAAGTGCACACTTGCCGGCGGCAAAAGGGTTCAAGTCGACGTAGACGCATGTCACCAATAGATCCCGCTCAGACCGAATGGGGATGGATTTGAATCGCCCTTCCCAGAAATGCCCTCTTTCACCGTCCTCGCGATTCGCGATTTGGGCGATCGGCTGCTTCAGGTCCTTCATGTACTGACTCATGCATCCAAGCTTGGCGCGCGTTGCCGCGATCCATTCCGAATCCCGCACGCGATCGTCGAGCCATTGCTCAAATCGCTCAGGACTTCGTCCGACTCCAGATTGCGGTGGATGCAGCGTGGACCATCGCTTCGCGACCTCGCGAGCGGACCAGGTAGCCGCTTCGGCAGGATCGATCCGCAGCACCAGATGGAGGTGATTGTCCATGATGCTGTATCCGCAGACATGGACGGCAAACAATCGATTCAGGACCTTGAGCCGATCCTTGATCCAGCGTTTACGACGCTCACCCTTCCGACTGAGCAGCGATGCGCGACGCACGCATCGCGATACGACGTGGTATAGACAAGTGGATGCGGTATCGACGATTTGTTTCCTGGGAAGCCCCATCTTCAGACCCCTGATCAAACTCATTTGTTCGTATTTTGTTAGCGTATCTAATCCAGCAGCCTTGTCAATGCGAATCCCGCTTTGATCCGTCAAAGCAATCGAATAAACGGAAACCATGCGAGGGAGGCATGGAAGGTGCGTCCTCAAGGACCCAATCGGGTAGGGCATCATCGGGGACAGGGACAGGTGTGTCCTCGTGCCCCCTCGTGCCCCATTGCGGCGCGTGAACAACGAACTGCCATCGTTGGGCAGGTCTGTCCTCATGGGCCGTCCTCATGCGCGCCATGCTCCTGGGCGCCCCTGTCAAGGTTCGGCTGGTCAGGTCCACCCTCAGTTCGGCCAAGCTGGTCCACTCGGGACCGATTAGAAAAACGATGTGAGGTAGCCGGCAGGACCGGCC
>NYZC01000290.1 GCA_002686995.1 Phycisphaeraceae bacterium
CGAACCCATGCGGGCGACCGGCACGGACGGTTCGCCGGCCGATGCGCGCTTGGCGTTCTGCTTGGCGTTTGAGGGCGGACACGACGAGACTTCGGTGGACTCCGCGGGACACACGGACCCGCCGACGCCAGAGACGTCAGAACCGCTAACTGCTTGTCAGACCGCGGATAGAGTCGTAGGATCCAGCGCAGAACGACAACCCGGCCGCGTGCCCGAGTGGACTAAGGGAACGGATTGCAAATCCGTTGGCGAAAGCCAATCGTCGGTTCGAATCCGACCGCGGCCTTTCCAATTCCGACTGAACCGATACACAGCGACGACTGTTTGCGGCGACGGCAGCGCGGACAGAACGGACGCGTCCGACACGTATCGACCAGTGATGACGATCGTCGACGGCGCACTCGGCGCCCTGTTGGCTGTGTCACAGGCCGAGGCACAACAGCCCGACTTCGTGATCCACGTCAGTGTCGATGGACTGCGGCCCGACGGGATTACATCGCAGGGCACGGTCGATATTGCGAACTTCTACCGGATGCGGGCCGAAGGGGCATTCACCGACAACGCCCGCACGGACTATGACTGGACGGTCACGCTGCCCAACCACACGTCGCAACTCACAGGCCGAGGCGTCGCAGGGGCGACCGGACACAATTGGACGAGCAATAGTGTCCCACCCTTCGACCTTCGACTTTTCGACTCGCGCAGCGTCACGCCAGCCTCTCCACGCGGATGTGCCGGCCGTACATCTGCCGCAGCTTGCTGGGCATCCGGTTGCCCTCGATGTCGAACTCGTCGTCGGCGTAGACGCAGTACAGCGTGTCGGGACCGGTAACGGCGATCTCGACGTGATCGTTGCCATAGCAGTTTGCCACGACCACGGTGTGTGACCACCCCAGCCCCGAACCCGTCAGATCGAAGCTCACGCGATTGTCCGGCCGGCCGTAGGAGCACGCCAGCACGCCGTTGGGCATCTGCACGATCTTCGGCGAGTTGCCCGAGGGCGTGCCGGCGCACACCGGGTAGGACCAGGTATCGCCCCCGTCATGGGAACGGGAGATCCACACGGGACCGTCGGCGCCGCCGCCGTTGCGGAGCACCGCCATGACCGAGCCGTCCGCCAGCACGGTGATGGCCGGCTCGCCGAACCCCTCTACACCCAGCTCCGGCAGCGCGGCGATGGTGCTGCAGTAGTGCCAGGTCAAACCGCCGTTCTCGCTGCGCAGCAGCCACGAACGATTCTTGAATCGTCGCGGCCATGCCTGGGGATACTTCAGGTAGCCAGACATGCGAAAATCGGACCACACGACGTCCTGCTTCAGAAAGGCGTACATCGGCACGAGAAGAACGCCGTCGGGCCGGCCCACGATGTTGTTCCCCATGATCAAGCCCGGCCCCAGCTCTTCGTTGTTCTCATCCACGCGATCCGCGCCGTCCTCGATATGGACCGTCACGTCCAGCACCTCGCGCGTGCGCCAGCCATCCAGGCTCCGACACAACCGGGTCCGGTACACACCCTGGCGAACCGGCTCACACTTGCGAACGAGCAGCAGCGTGGCCGGATCCTGGCGTACGGACCAGGTCGAGGCGTCGGCGGGCGCGGCGTCCTCCCAGGTCCCGCCGAGATGATGAACCACCAGGTTGGGACATTCGGACCACGTCGCCCCGTCGTCCTCGCTGCGGAAGTTCATGCAGACAAGACTGCCGTCCGGAAAGCGTCGCAGCCGCGGCGTCGGTCCGACGCCGATCGGGATCGGGTCGGACAGGGTAATGCGCAATTCCTGCTCCCGGGCGCAGGTCTCGTCGGCGAAATCGTGCACGGCCACCGGCGACCTGTCCGGCGTCGCCGGGCGCGCCATGAAGGCGCTGCGGTCTTCCCTTTTCGAATAGTGGAACCGGCCCTCGTCGCTGATCGTGTCGTGGACCAGCTTGACGAGCAGCAGGTTCCAGCCCTGCTCCAGATCGACACCGGCAACCGCATCCGAATCCCATTGCGGCCACCGGCGGGCGCCGGCATACCTGCCGATCTCCCGGCCGTTGAGCCAGAGCTTGTACGGCCCCTCCGACCCGGCGCGGAGCGTCATCCGGCGCATGGCGGCCGGCGCGTGGAGATAAGCGGCGATGAAGTAAAACGAGTAGTCATCCGGCAGCGCCGGGCGCCAGTCGTACTTTCGCGGCCAGCCAACGGCGCTGTAGCCGGCGTACCCGCCCATGCGCTGGCCGCAACCCGGGCAACGCGCCGTCTCGATCTCCACCTGCCGGTCGCAGCGAGGGCAGTACGCCAGGCGCCGCTTGCCCATTTTTCTCTGCTGCACCGGATCGAGGTCGAGCCAGTACGGCATGAGCGCGTCCTCGAGGGTGTACGCCTCGACCGGCAGGTGCACGTAGCCCGGAGGCAGGTCCGCGCTTGGATAATCCGGGTGGTGCAACAGGTACCAATCGTGCAGCAGCGCGCACGGCACGATCCTCTCGGGGCAGCGCCGGTGCGAGGGGAGCAGCGACGTCTCCCAGCGCATCCACGCGCCGCGCTCGACCATGTCGCGCGGATCGGACACCGGCTGCACGTTCGGCTTCAGGTTCGCCTCGTCGGAAACGGCCTCGGCGTCCAGCACCTCGTCCCAGCGGTCGTGCTCCGCCGCCGCTCGAGTCTCCGGCGACATCGGAAACGGTCCATGCAGGTACCACTGCCGCAGGAAGTTCTTCGACTGCACGTACCCGGCTTCGTTCGGGTCGACCGGCGCAAGGAAATTCTCGCATTGGAATTCGTTCAAGCGCTGTCGTTCCGAAGGTCCTCCTGGAGCCTTTCGACCCTGATGCGCCGCCCGTACATCTGACGCACCTTGCTCGGCATGCGGTTGCCTTGCACGTCGCACTCGTCATCGGCGTAGACGCAATACAGCGTGTCCGGGCCGGTGACGGCGATCTCGACGTGGCGGTTGCCCCAGCAGGTGGATGCGACCACGGTGTGCGACCAGGCCAGGCCCGAGCCGGTGTGATCGAAGCTGACGCGGCTGTCGGGCCGGCCGAACGCGCACGCCAGCACGCCGTTCGGCAGTTGCAAGATCTGCGGGGCGTTGCCCGTAGGTGTGTTGACAGGAACCGGATGGGACCACGTTCTGCCGCCATCCCATGAACGGGCCATCCACAGCGGGGCCTGGTCGCCGCCGCCGTTGCGCAGCAGCGCCATGAGTGAGCCGTCGGCCAGGAGGGCGATGTTCGGCTCGCCAAAGCTTTCGTCACCCAGTTCCGGCAGCGCGGCGATGGTGCCGTGGTAGTGCCAGTTCAGGCCCCCGTCCTCGCTGCGCATCAGCCATGACCGGAACTTGAACTGCCGCGGCCATTCCTGTGGGTACTTCAGGTAACCCTTCATGCGCAAGTCGAACCAGACGACGTCCTGTTTCAAGCTGCCGTACATGGGCATGACAAGTGAGCCGTCGGGCAGGCCGACGATGTTCTGGCCGCGAATGGCCGCGGGGCCGGCTTCGACGTTACCCTCGTCGACCAGGTCCGCGCCATGTTCCAGATGGATGGTGACATCCAGCACCTCGCGCGTTTGCCAGCCGTCGGTGCTTCGACACAGATGCGATTGAAACACACCGTCACCGATCCGCCAGCACTTCAAGGCCATCACGAGCGTCGCCGGGTCCTGCTGCGGTTCCCACGTCGCGGCGTCGGCCGGCTGTGTATCCTCGAAGGTGCTGCCCATTCCCGGGACGAAAAGACTCGGACACGGGCCCCACGTGTTGCCGTGGTCGGTGCTGCGGAAGTTTGTGCAGACGAGCGTGCCGTCGGGAAAACGGCGCAGCCGCGGCGAGGGCCCAAGGCCGATGGGGATCGGATCGGACATCGTGATGCGCAGCTCGCACTCCGGGGCAAACTGGTCGCTCGCGAAATCGTGAACGGCGACGACGCGCTTGTCCGGCGTCACCGGGCGCGCGAAAAACGCGGTGCGGTTTTCCGTGCGCGAATAAAAGAAACGGTGGTCGTCGCGAATGGTGCTGTGGGCCAGCTTGACGAGCAGCAGATTCCAGCCGGCGTCGAGTTCGATCTCGGGCGATTCATCCGTGTCCCATTGCGGCCAGCGACTGTCACCGGCGTACCGGCCGACTTCCTGGCCGTTGACGAAGAGTTTGTACTGACCCTCCGACCCGATCAACAATCTCATGCGCCGTATATCCGGGGGCGCGTGCAGGTACGCGGCGAGGAAGTAAATCGAATAGTCGTCCGGAAGCGACGGGCGCCAGTCCGTCTTTCGCGGCCAGCCGGGCGCGCTGTAGCCCACGTACCCGCCCAAGCGCTGGCCGCAACCCGGGCAGCCCTGCGTTTCCATTTCCAGGCGCGTTTCGCACCGCGGGCAGTACGGCTGCCGTCGGATGCCCAGCTCCCGCTGCTGCCTGGCGTCGAGCTCTGTGAAGCACGGCATCAGCTCGTCGTCTTTGGTGTAGGCCTCGATGGGCAGATGCACGTACCCGGGCGGCATGTCGGCCTGCGGGTAACCGGGATGGCGCAGCAGGTACCACTCATGCAGCATCGCGCTGGGCACGATCTTTTCGGGATACTTCCGCTGCGATCGGATCAGCTGCGACTCCCAGCGCATCCACGCACCGAGTTCGACCATGTCGCGCGGATCGGACACCGGCTGCACGTTCGGTTTCAGGTTCGCCTCGTCGGAAACGGCCTCGGCGTCCAGCACCTCGTCCCAGCGGCCCTGCTCCGCCGCGGCTCGGACTTCCGGCGACATCTGAAACGGCCCGTGCAGGTACCACTGCCGCAGGAAGTGCTTCGACTGCACGTACCCGGCTTCGTTCGGGTCGGCCGGCGCGAGGAAGTTCTCGCATTGGAACTCGTTCATGCGGTGGGTTTCCTGCGGGCTAGAGCCTTTCGACCCTGATTCGCCGCCCGTACAACTGACGCACCTTGCTGGGCATCCGGTTGCCCTCGATGTCGAACTCGTCGTCGGCGTAGCCGCAGTACAGCGTGCCCGGACCGGTGACGACGAACTCGACGTGGCGGTTGCCCCAGCAGGTGGATGCGACCACGGTGTGCGACCAGGCGAGGCCCGAGCCGGTGTGATCGAAGCTGACGCGGTTGTCGGGACGGCCGTACGCGCACGCCAGCACGCCGTTCGGCAGCTGCCGGATCTGCGGCGCGTTGCCCGTAGGCGTGTTGGCAGGAACCGGATAGGACCACGTTCTGCCGCCGTCCCTTGAACGGGACATCCACAGCGAGGCGAAGTCGCCGCCGCCGTTGCGCAGCAGCGCCATAAGGGAGCCGTCCGCCAGGAGGGCGATGTTCGGCTCGCCGAAGCCTTCGTCACCCAGCTCCGGAAGCGCGGCGATGGTGCCGTGGAAGTGCCAGTTCACCCCCCCGTCCTCGCTTCGCATGAGCCACGAACGATACTTGAACTGCCGCGGCCACTGCTGCGGATATTTCAGATAACCGTTCATGCGCAAGTCGAACCACACGACGTCCTGCTTCAGGCTGCCGTACATCGCGACGAGCAGCGTGCCGTCGGGCAGGCCGACGATGTTGTTGCCGCGGATGTTTCCGGGGCCGGACTCGACGTTGCCTTCGTCCACCAGGTCGGCCCCCTGCTCGAGGTGAAGGGTGACCTCGACGACTTCGCGGGTCAGCCAGCCGTCAAGACTGCGGCAAAGGCGGCCGCGAAACGTCCGTTCCCCGATTCGCGAGCACTTCCCGTCCAGCACGAGCGTGTCCGGATCCTGCTGTGGCGACCACTTCGCGGGATCGATCCGGGTCGCGACTTCCGGCGCGGCCCCCTCCAGCAGATGCACACACGGGGACCACGTGTCGCCGCCGTCCGCGCTGCGGAAGTTGCTGCAGACCACGCTGCCGTCCGGAAAGCGGCGCATCCTGGGCGTCGTGCCGACCCCGATCGGGATCGGGTCGGACGCGGTGATGCGCAAGGCGCGCTCCGGCGCGAATTGCTCCCCGGCGAAGTCATGGACGGCGACGACGCCCCGGTCGGGATTCGCCAGCCGGGCGACGAACGCGGTGCGGTGCTCCTTGCGCGAGTAGAAGACCCGGCGGTCGTCACGGACGGTTCCGTGGGCCAGCTTGACCAGCAGCAGGTTCCAGCCTTCGTTCAGGTCGATGGCGCCGTGATCGTCCGAGTCCCATTGCGGAAACCGGTTGTCGCCGGCGTACCGACCGATCTCACGGCCGTTCAGAAAGATCCTGAACTGGCATTCGGAACCGGTCAGCAGGTTCAGCCCGGTCATGCCCGGCGGCGCGTGCACGTACGCGGCGAGAAAGTAGTACGAGTAGTCATCCGGCAGGGAAGGACGCCAGTCGGTCTTGCGGGGCCATCCGGGGGCGCTGTACCCGACGTACCCGCCCATGCGCTGGCCGCAATCCGGGCACTGCTCGGTCTCCATCTCCACCGACGCGTCACACCGCGGGCAATGCGGCACGCGCACGCCCCCCGGCGTCGTCCAGCACGGCATCAGCTCGTCGTCCTTGGTGTACGCCTCGACGGGCAGGTGCACGTACCCGGGCGGCATGTCGGCCTGCGGGTAATCGGGATGGCGCAGCAGGTACCACTCATGCAGCATCGCGGAGGGCACGATCCTCTCGGGACACCTCCGCTGCGATCGGATCAGCTGCGTCTCCCAGCGCATCCACGCACCGCGCTCGACCATGTCGCGCGGATCGGATACCGGCTGCACGTTCGGCTTCAGGTTCGCCTCGTCGGACACGACCTCGGCGTCCAGCACCTCGTCCCAGCGGCCTTGCTCCGCCGCGGCTCGGACTTCCGGCGACATCGGAAACGGCCCGTGCAGGTACCACTGCCGCAGGAAGTTCTTCGACTGCACCTGCCCGGCTTCGTTCGGGTCGACCGATGCGAGGAAGTTCTCGCATTGGAACTCGTTCATGCGCTCATCCTCTGGGGTCGTGCCCGATTCGGTGGTTTGCCGCGAACAGTAGAACCAATATAGATTCATCATGAACCCGGTGTGGATTTCGCCGCCCGGGTCGACTGGGAAAAGGAGTCTCGACCCATGGCATCAGGACCCATTCGCATCCTCGTGGTCGCGGCGCATCCCGCGGACGCCTTCGACCAGGCCGGTGGAACGCTGGCCCACCACGTGGCCGAGGGCGACCAGGTCAGCGCCCTGATCGTCACCGGCGGGGCACGTTCCCACGACTGGCAGATGGTCGACCGCCACCTGAAGGCGGACGAGCCGGTCGACCTGGAAAAGGACAGCGACGAGGGGCACGAGAAGAAGACTGACGAGACGCGCCGCGCCTGCGCGGAGCTGGGGATCACGGACCTGCACTTCTTCGGGCTGGAGGACGACGAGGAGATGCTGACGCAGGAGATCGTCTTCCGGATTGCCGAGAAGTTCCGCGAGCTTCGACCCCACATCGTGATCACGCACCACCCGTACGAGGAGGGTGGCTTCAAGATGCACGCGTCGGTGGGCAGGGGAGTCCTGTACGCCCGCCGCGCCTGCACGGGCTCGAGTCGGTTGTCGGGCAAGCCATGGCTCGTTCCCGTCGTCTACTTCATGAACCCCATGGCCTACGTGAATCACAACAGCCTGAACCAGGGCGTCGGGTTCTTCCGATCCGACGTGTACGTGGACATCACCGACGTCGTCGAGAAGAAGGTTCGCGCTATGGACTGCATCGAGAGCCAGTACTACGCGGGTCTCTACGCGCGTAAGGCCACGGAGATCGGTGACGGCGCCCACGGGAACATGGTGATGACCTCGTACGCGGAGCAGTTCCAGCGATACACGGCACAGATCTGCTACAAGCTGCCCATGTCCGACTTCGAAGTGCGCACCGCGGACGAACCACGGGAGCAGACGATGATCCGGCGCGGGTACATGCTCGATCACATGGCGTCGATGCCCGAAGGGCAGCGACCGAACGGGCTGCCGTACGAGTTCGATCGGGACCTGTATGATCCGTGACGTAGCTGATGTCGCCAGACTTCAGAGCGCAAACGCCCGCCATTCTGGATTTTCGATTTGCGATTCTCAATCGATACTCGCGGCGTGACCACGATCCACGGCGTCGGACAGGTTTCCGAACCTGTCCTGCGGGGCGGGTCGAACATCTCGTTACCCCGACGTACGTCGGGACGAGAAGTGACGTACGTGGTCGTTGCTCTCGCTGCTCTTCTCGCCATCTGCGGGTCGACGACGTACGGCGCGTCGATCCCGGTGACGCTTCATTCGCGAGGCGGTACCGAAGGAATCGAGTGGCCGCTCACGTTCGGCGTGCCATTTCCGGATAAGACGCTCGACAACGATGCGCACGTCCGGCTCGTCGGCCCCGACGGCTCGGAAGTGCCCATCCAGGTGCGTACGACCGGACGGTGGCTCGGCGGTTCGATCCGCTGGGTGCTCATCGATGCGCAGGCGCCGCTGCCGCGCGACCGTAGCGCATACCGGGTTGAATGGGGTGACGGCGTCGTGCGAAATGCCTCGGCTCCGCGTGTGAGAATCACGGACGGGGACCAGGCGATCACGATCGACACCGGTCCGCTGCGATTCATGCTCGCCAAGCACGACATGAGGGTCTTCGCCGGGATCCACGTCCGCACCGACGACGGTGAGATGCAATCGGTCTTTCCGGACCAGACGCACTCGGACCTCCTTCTCGAAGACGACGAGGGCACGGTCTACCTGGGCAGCCTGGCGAAGGCGCCCGAAATGAAGATCGAGGAGCGCGGTCCGCTTCGCGTGTCGATCAAGCTGGAAGGCTGGATGCAGTCGGCTGACGGTCACAAGCTCGGCCGGCGCATCGTGCGCGTGCAGGCCTTCGCCGGCCAGCGCCGGCTGAGGGTGTACGACACGTGGGTCAACACCGGCGACAGCAACGAAGTCGCGTACCGCAACATCGCGTTTCACCTCCCGTACCGAGGCAGGCGCAGCGCCTTTCCGCAGACGCCAGGTTCGGCACCGCGCGAGGTGCGCACGAGCGACTACCTGCTCCAGTACGAGCACGACAAGTACGAGATCGTGTCGGACGGCGAGGTGGTCGGCCGCGGAAAACGATCTCCCGGGCGCGTGACGGTCGGCCAGGGAGAAACCGCGTGGAGCGCCGCGATCCGTCATTTCTGGCAGATGTGCCCGCGGGAAATCGAGGTCAATTCCGGCGTCCTGAAGGTCCACACCTGGCCGCGGCACGGCAAGCCCGCGACGCACCTCGGTGAGAACATGACGCTGGAGAACCTCGGCCACCTGTGGTGGGTGCACGAGGGCGAGACGCTGAGCTTCAAGAACCCGCCGAAGATCTACGAAATCTACTGGAACGGCCCGGCGCCGGGCGGCCACTACCGCGGCGGCGGCCGCGATATCGCCGACCGCGCCAACGCGCTCGGCATCGCGCTCACCAGCGAATACCTGCTCGACTTCCACGGCGCGGCCGACCCCGCTCCCGCAGCGAAAACGTTCGACGCCAACCCGCTGTGCGTCGTGGATCCGCAGTGGCTGGCCGACTCGCAGGCATTCTGGAACATCGCGCCGTGGCGGGAGCCGTACACGGAAGTCGAGCGTGCGGCGGCCGCCCCGCTCGACTTCTTCACCGCCATGACGGAGCGGCTCGGTGATTACGGCATGTGGAACTACGGCGCGTACCACAAGGGCTATTCGCCGATGCTGGACGGGGCCAAACTGCATCGCCACTGGATGGCCTTCCACCACGGCGGACCGCGCTGGCCGTGGCTGGTCTTCGCCCGGTCGGGTGAGCCGCCCTACTTCGATTTCGCCGAAGCCCAGGCGCGCCACTGTCTCGACGTGGTGACCTGCAACTGGGAGGACGTCGCCTACAACCGCAAATACCACGAGCCGGGAACCCGCGCGCACCTGTCGCTCAAGTACCGGGGCG
>NYZC01000291.1 GCA_002686995.1 Phycisphaeraceae bacterium
AAAAACCACTCCCCGGAGCCCTCGCGGGGACCACCAGATGTGGGTAAGGGTGAGGGCGTAAGCCCGCGGGTCGAATGCCATGACGGCCTCATTCAGCCGATGCGGTTGACACCGCCGAACGATCCGTCCGTGACAGGACGGGCTCACATCTGACCCGCGGGCTGACGCCGCGCGGTTCGCAAGGCAGGCTATCGCAGCTTCAACGTCGCCAGCGCCATCGCCGCGAACATCGCGCTCAGCAGCCACAGGCGCACGACGACCTGCTGCTCGGTCCAGCCGATGAGGTGGAAGTGATGGTGAACGGGGGCGCATTTGAAGATGCGACGGCCGCCGGAGAGCCGGAAGTAGCCGACCTGGATCATCACCGAGACCGCCTCCATCACGAACACGCCGCCGATCAGCAGCAGCAGGAATTCCTGGCGGACGACGACCGCCACGTAACCGAGCAGGCCGCCGAGCGGCAGGGAGCCCGTGTCGCCCATGAACACCTGCGCCGGGCTGCAGTTGAACCACAGGAAGCCCAGGCAACTGCCCAGCATCCCCCCGGCAACGATCGCCAGCTCCCCGCTCAGCGGGATGTAAGGCACCAGGAGATACTGGGCATGCGCCTCGATGCCCGCGATGTAGGCCAGGACCATGAAGGCGAACGCGCACACGGCGGTGATGCCGCTGGCCAGCCCGTCCATGCCGTCGGTGAGGTTGACCGCGTTCGACGCGCCGGTGATGACGATCACGGACAGCGTCACGAAGGAGAACGTGCCGAGCACGAAGACCACCGACACGTAACGCTGCGTCTCCGGGTCGAACCGCCAGCTCTTGGCGAACGGCATCGTCAGGCTGTGGCTCATGTCACGAATCTCCTGCTGGGGAAACGTGAACTTGTTGACGCCGTGATGGTGAATGAAGATGCCCAGCAGGACCGCCAGCGCGACCTGGCAGACCAGCTTCTCCCAGAACTTGAGCCCTTCGCGCGAGCCGGGATTGCGCCGCTGGCTGGTGAGCTTCAGCCAGTCGTCAATCGCCCCGAGCCCCGACAGCCACACGAGGCAGAGCAGCGCCATGATCACGTAGAAGCTGCGCAGGTCGGCCAGGAGCAGCGTCGACACGAGGATCGCGCCGCTGATCATCACGCCGCCCATGGTGGGCGTCCGCGCCTTCTGCTTCATGATCTCGTTGAGATCCTCGTGGTGGAACTCGGGATGGTCCCCGATCTTCTGCCGGACGAGCCAGCGGATCGTCGGCCGCGCCGTGACCATTACGAACAGGAAGCTCAGGACGATCGCCATCACCGCCCGGAACGAGATGGTGTCGAAGACCCGGAAGAATCCGAGATGATGGTCGTTAAGCCACTGCTCGAGGACCTGGTAGAGGTTGTAGATCATCAGCCGGCTTCAACCTCGGATCGGACCGCGTGATCGATTACCGGACCGTTTGCCGTGACGGCCCGCAGACAGGATAGCAGCCCGGGCTGCGACGCGCGCAAAGCTGGACACGGTTACGCGCGTCCGAAAAGACGGGGCCCGCGACACATCCGGATCCGCCTCAACCCCATATCACTCCGGATCGACACCGAGCAACGCGACAGGGCCGGTGGCGTGTTCAAGGTCCGGAACGGTCGAGACGATCGTAGTTAGGAACGGCATTGCCAGGGTTCCGCTCGTCACCTCATGCGGAATCCGCAAGCTGCCGGGTCGGCAGGCGTCATTCGGCATCGAAGAGGGTTGGAAGTTCCGTCCGGAATCTCGACACATTCGGACCTTAGCTCGGGGGTAATGGATCATGAACGGTGTCTTGGCAGGATCGACCTGCAGTCAGACCAGGCTCTGGATACTCATGACGTCTGCCCTCGTGGCATTCGGTGGCACCTGCTACGCAGACGACTACCGTCAGAAGGTCATGGATCTCAATCCAATCGCCTACTGGAGGCTGGGCGAGGCATCGGGAAGCACCGCAACTGATGAAATGGGACTCGTCGACGGCACCCATCGCAACGGTGTCACCCTCGGCGAGACGGGTGCGGTCAGCTCGAATACGGCCGCGGACTACGACGGCTCGAACGACTACACCGAGATTCCTCACGACAATGCGTTCCTGTTGGACAACGGATCCATTCAGTTCTGGTTCAACGCCTCGACCGTGTCGAGTCGTCGAGGATTGTTCACGAAGGACTCGACCGACTACGACACCGGCGGACATGTGACCATTTACATCGATGGCTCGAAAGTCAAGGTTCGGCTTCAGAGCACGTCGACGAGCAAATATGTCGAAAGCGCAACCATCTCGAGCAATACCTGGTATCACGTGGCATTCACGTTCGGTTCGAACGGAATGAAGCTCTACCTGAACGGGGCCGAGGTGGACTCCGACAGCTACACGGGTGGCCTCGGAACGACTTCCGGCGGAACGGGCAACTACGAGCCGACCAGTATTGGTTCGAATTGCTGGGGGAGCGGCAATCTCGTCGTCACGCCTCTTCAGAACTACTACTCAGGAATCATCGACGAAGTCGTGGTCTTCGACTACGCCCTGAGCGCCGCCGAGGTGGCGTCCCTCGCCGATCCGGGCTGGCTGTTCACCAACACCTCGCTGGCGACCGGTTTCGACCTGCAAACCGGAACCGGAACCGAAGCCTCGGGTCTCCATTGGGCCGATCTCGACGGCGATGGCGATCTGGATGCGATCATTACGGGATCCGTCGCATCCAAGCTTCTCATCAGCGTCAATGAAGGCGCATCGTTTACCAGCAGCACTATCTCGGGCATGAACGGGCGCCAGGGAGGCCTGGTCGACATCGACAACGATGACGACATCGATTTCTGGCACCGTGACGAAAAGCTCTTCGAGAATGACGGCTCGGGCAGCTTCAGCGATATTGGTAATTGCGGGTTCAGCGAACCGTCCAACAACGAGAACGTGGTCGCGGCCGACGTCAATCGCGATGGCTGGTGCGATATCGTCATGTTCAGTGGAAACACCAAGAACTGGATCGGGCACCATCAGGGGAGTGCACCGGTCTCACTGGCCGGCACAGATGATTCGTCCTACGGCCTGAATGATTCGGGGGACTACGGCAACGGAGACTTCTGCAGCTCAGGCGACGTCAACGATGACGGCTACCTGGACTTCTTCTATCATTACGGGAGCGGAAAGCTCTTCATATCAAACGGCGACGGTACGTACAACGAAAACACCAACGGCATCTCCGTGGTGACTGGCAACTCTGACAAAGTCGGTTCCGCCTGGGGCGACTATGACAATGATGGTGATCTGGACCTGTTCGTCCCACGTTATGATTCCGGTCAGCGTGGGTATCTGTGGCGCAATGACGGTGGAAGCTTTGTCAACGTGACCGTCTCCGCCGGGGTCGACGACACATCCAGCCAGCGTAGTGCATGTTGGGGAGACTACGACAACGATGGGGACCTGGACCTCTATGTCACGACCGCGAGCGGCAGCAATGTGCTCTACGAGAACCAGAACGATGGGACATTCGTCAGCGTCAGCGTCGGGGCAGATGCCAGCGGCGCCGGGCACGATGCCGTGTTCGTCGACTACGACAATGACGGTGATCTTGATATCGCCGTCACCCAATCCGACGCATCCAACACGCTCCTTCGAAACAACACGGATAACTCCGACTATTTGAAGGTCCGGGTCATGGGCAGCGGCGCAGGCCAGACGAATAAGGCCGCCATCGGTATCCGGGTGGATCTGTACGATTCCACGGGCGCGACCTTTCTCGCCCGAAGGGACATCGGGGTCGCTCGCGGTTTCGGTGGAACCGAGCCGCTCTGGGCTCACTTCGGAGGCATTACCAACACGAGCACCTATGTGGTCAAGGTACATTTCGTATTGGGGGTCAAGAGCGTGTCGATCGTGCCGTCCACCACCTCGACCACGATTGGCTCGACCACGATTCAACAGATGCTGACAGTGACCGAATGGGGCACCACGGTCGGCAACCTGCTCCTTGTCGTCGCCGATCCGGCGAGCCTCACGGCCCAGGAAACCGCGCGCAAGTCGCAGATGGAAACATGGGGATACGTCGTGACCGCGATCGCCGCGTCGGACACGCAGGCCAACTTCGACACGGCGATCGGCACCAACAACGTCGCGTACGTCCCGGCGAGCATCAGCGCGACCTTGCTCGGATCGAAGCTCGCCTCGACGCACATCGGCGTCGTCATCGAGCAGGCGGACAGCTTCGACGAGTTCGGCATCGCGGCCGCCGCCGTGAACACTCAGCTCGACACGCAGATCGACGTGCTCAACTACAGTCACTACATCACCCAGCCGTTCTCGGCGGGCAACCTGGCGATCTGCAGCAACGCGCAACTGCTCAACCGTGTCGAGGACGGTGTCGCGAGCGGCGGGCAGATCCTCGCCCAGTGGCCTTCGACGACGCACGCGGCACTCATCGCCGTGGATCCGGGTGCGCGGCTCATCACCTCCGACCGGGCCACGGGACGCCGGGTGTTCCTTCCGGTCGGAAACAGCTCGATGGACTGGGCCGAGCTGACGCCAGACGGCCTGTCGATCGTCGAGCGCTCGCTCACGTGGGCGCGCGGCGTCGTGGCCTACTGGAAACTCGACGAGACGAGCGGCACGACCGCGGCGGACGCGATGGGCGACTACGACGCGACCCTCAACAACATGGATCCTGCGAACGACTGGGTCAGCGGACGCATCGACGGCGGCCTTGACTTCGACGGCTCGAACGACACGGCCGCGACGTCGGTGAACTTCCCGCCTCCGCCGGAAGGGACGATCGCGCTCTGGATGAAGGTGCCCGAGCCACCGGTGGCGCACGGTCGCATCTGGGGCGTCGACGACCACTACGAGATTCGGCACGTCACGACCGGCACGACCGAAGGCGTCGACTACGGACTGGTCTTCGACGTCGCGATGTCCGGCGACAACAACGACTTCGTCACCACGGTGCCCATCGACGTCGCCGACCGCTGGTATCACATCGTCGCGGTCTACGACACGGTCAACGACACCTACAAGGTGTACATCGACGGCAACCTCGACAAGAGCGGCACCGCTTCACTGGAGGTGCCATCCGAGAACATCCTGACGATCGGCAACCGCACCGGCGCCTCGGAGTACTACAAGGGCATCGTCGACGACCTGCGCTTCATGAGCGTGCAGATGGAGGCCGACGAGGTCCGCGCACTCTACAACCAGAAGACGATTCGCCTGATCCAGTGGGAGGAGACGGATCCGAACTGATCACGGCTCAGTCTTATCCGTCGGTTACGGGGAAATCGATTATCGATTATCGATTGTCGATTGTCGATTGTCGATTGTCGATTGTCGGTGATCTGTTATTTCGGAGGCCATGGCTCCGAATTAACAGATCATCAATAATCGACAATCGATCATCAATTCTCGCGCCCGGAACCCGTTTGACGGGGTAGGTATAGGGTCTTGGGTTTGGGGGCGGCCCGGCCCGGAAAACACGTCGCCATGCCATCCGACCCACGGGCTTACGCCGCGCGGTTCGCAGGTGTCTGGCGAACCGTGTGCGTCTGCCCTCAGCCTTACCCACATCCTGACGCGGTGCCGTCGGTTACGGGGAAGCGGACGACCCGGCTCGGCCCCCTTTTGCGACATGGCGTCGTGGGTAAGGCCGAACTGATCACGGTGCGGGTGGAGGATCGGACGATGGGATCGCCCCGTCCTGACCGAAGCGCGCCTCGATCGCCGGGACGAGTCGCTCCAGACCCGCGCCGCGCGATCCCTTGATGAGCACGACGTCGCCCGGCGCGAGCAGGCCGGCGACCGCGGCGGGCAGGTCAGCCGACCATCGATCAAACCGGTGCACCCAGCCGTCAGGCATCGATTCCGAAGGCGCGTCACCGATCGCGGACGCGGGCGCGCCGATCGTCACGAGCCGATCGATCCCGCCGCCCAGCGCGTTGATCCCGACGAGATGCTCGCCGACGGCGACATGGTGCGCGCGCTCCGCCGAGCCCAGTTCCAGCATGTCGCCCAGAATCGCCACGCGACGGTCGGCCGGATGCTCGGCCAGCATGTCCAGCGCCGCCCGCATGGAATCGGGGTTCGCGTTGTACGCGTCATTGATCAGCACGACGCCGCGCGACGACGATCCGATGCGCATCACCTGGCCGCGCATCGGCGCGGGGCGTGCATCGCGCAACGCCTCGGCGAGGACCGCGTCCTCGAGTCCGAGGTGACTTCCGACCGCCACCGCGGCCAGCGCGTTGTCCACGTTGTGACGGCCGGGCAGCGGCGACTCGAACGGCGTCGCGTCTACGGCGAAGCGCCATCGGCCGGTCTCCGCGCTGCAACATGCCGCGCGCATGACGACCTCCCTGTCGACCCCGTTCAACGGGGCCGCGTCTTCAGGACCGTAGCGGATAAGCTTCCAGGTTCGGTCCACCGGCAGCCGTGGCGCCAGGTGCTCGAGCGCCTGGCTGCTGATGACCGCGGCGTCCCAGACGTGATCGAGCAGCGTTTCCTGCTCCCGCGCGACGGCGTCGAGACCGTCGAAGAACGCCTGGTGCTCCAGGCCGATGCTCGTGATGACCGCGACATCGGGCCGCGCGATCGCCGCGAGGCGCGCGACCTCGCCCGGATGGTTCGTGCCGATCTCCGCGACCAGGAAGTCGTCACCGGGCGCGGCGCCGAGCAGCGTCAACGGCACGCCGATGTGGTTGTTGAAGCTGGCCGGGCTCTGCGTGCCGCGACGCGCTGCCGAAAGCGCCGTGTGCACGAGGTGGCGGGTCGTCGTCTTGCCGTTCGATCCGGCGACGGCGATGACACACGTGCCCGACGCGGCAAGTCGATCCCGGTACGCCCGGGCGAGGGACTGCAGCGTCGCCAGGGCGTCCTCGACCAGCAGCGCCGGCCCGGCCGAGGCGCTCAGCTTCGCCTGGTCGTCACCGATGACCAGATCGGCGCCACCGTCCCGGGCTGCCTGGACGAAATCGTGCCCGTCGAAGCGCTCGCCGCGCACCGCAAGAAAGATCCGGCCCGGACGAACCGCGCGGGAGTCGATGCCGAGCCCCGCGTACCTTGCATCCCGATCGGGCGCCGCCAGCCAGCGCCCCCCGATCGCCTCCTCGATCCCGGCCGGCGTCCAGAAAACCTCGGCGGGTGATCGATCAGGCATGGCGGGGCCGGGGGGAGTGGGTGGGTGATTGGGGGAGTGCGTGATCGGGTGGATGCGTGATCGGGTGGATGCGTGGGTGGGTGGATGCGTGGATGCGTGGGTGGGTGGAT
>NYZC01000292.1 GCA_002686995.1 Phycisphaeraceae bacterium
CGACGGGCAAGGAAGTTTGGAGCCTGACGGGCCTCATGGGTCCGAACACCGTCCAGCGGCGGGACAAACGAGAAGATGTGATCGATAGCACACGTCCGAAAGCGATCCTGCTATCGGGATGAGCACTACGGGATAACCCGATCACGGGTAAGTACCCAAGGCGAATACCCCGCACGGCGCGATGTTCGCCGGGTCTCTTTGTTCTGACGTCGGTGGCGACCTAACCACCAAGATGATCTTCGGGCGACCGCGACGAACCTGCCGGTCTTCAGCGCGGGTCGTATTCGAGAGGGATCACGCGGGCACCGCCTACACGCTCCAGCTCTGCAGCATCTGCATGTAGTTCGCTCGCTCGTACGCGCTGGGATTCGGGCAGTTCTGCATGTTCATGCTGCCGCGCATCTGCTCGAGCGATTCGTATTCGTGCTCCTCGAGCCACTGCGCGAGATGCTCCTGGATCGTCCGCAGGTACTCCGGGCCGTGCTCGAGCAGCGCCGAGACCATCTGCACGGCGTCGGCGCCGGCCATGAGCGCCTTGATCGCGTCGAAGTGCGTGTGGATGCCTCCGGTGACGGCGAGCGAGGCGTTGACGCGTCCGGAAAGGATCGCGAGCCATCTCAGCCGCAGCAGCAGCTCGGAAGAGTTGGAAAGGTTCACCCGGATCACCTCCAGGGCCTCGACGTCGATGTCGGGCTGGTAGAAGCGATTGAAGATGACCAGTCCGTCGACGCCGACCTCCGCGAGCCGCCGCGCGAAGTGAACGAGGGAGGAGTAGAACGGGGACAGCTTCACGGCGATCGGGATGCCGACCGTCTCCCGGACGGCCCGGGCAAGGCTGACCGTCTGCGCCTCGATGAGTTCGCCGGATTCCTCCGGGTCGGTCGCGAGGTAGTACAGGTTCAGCTCGATCGCGTCGGCGCCGGCCTCTCTCCATCGGTCGGGCGTACTCGACCCATCGGCCGTCGGTCATGCCGTTGAGGGATGCGACGATCGGCACGCGGGTGCAGGCCCGGACCTTCGCGATCTTGTCGAGGTAGTCGTGCGGCCCGAGCATGAACTGGTCCGGGTTCGGATGGTAGGTCAGCGCCTCGGCGTGCGCATCGGCGTGGGACGCGGCCTCGCCCAGCGTCGCCAGCTCCTCGGCGACGATCTGCTCCTCGAACAGCGATGGAAGCGTGATGGCCGCGGCGCCGGCGTCCTCGAGGCGCCGGACCATGTCCAGGTCGCAGGCAAGCGGTGACGAGCCGGCGACAAACGGGTGCGGCAGCTCCAGGCCGAGGTAATGGGTGGACAGGTCCATCGTGAGCCCTCGCTTCAGCTAGTTCGATGCCGCGGTCGCCGCCGCGTGGGATCCGTTCGAGCCCGTCACCGACAGGTGCGCGAGCTGCTCGTAGAGGGCGACGCGCTGTTTCGCATGCCGCTCCGCCTGCCGCTCGAGGCGGCGGAACCGGTCGGGGTCGATCTTCTCGACCATCCGGAACCGGGTCTCGTTACGCATGTACTCGCGGACGGAGGACTTGACCTTCGGCGTGTCGACCTGGAGCGGCGGCTTGCCCGAGGCGATGCGCCGCGGGTCGAACCGATACAGGGGCCAGACGCCGCTGCCGACGGCCAGCTTCTGCTGGTCCATGCCGTGTCGCAGGTCGTAGCCGTGCGCGATGCAGTGGCTGTACGCGATGACGAGCGACGGACCGGGGTACGACTCCGCCTCGAGCAGCGCCCGCACCGTGTGGTTGTCGTTGGCGCCCATGGCGATCGACGCCACGTAGACGTGCCCGTAGCTCATCGCCATGAGACCGAGGTCCTTCTTTTGCACCTGCTTGCCCGCCGAAGCGAACTTCGCCGCGGCGCCGAGCGGCGTCGACTTCGACTGCTGGCCGCCCGTGTTCGAGTAGACCTCCGTGTCCAGCACGATGACGTTGACGTTGCGGTGCATCGACAGCACGTGGTCGAGGCCGCCGTATCCGATGTCGTACGCCCAGCCGTCGCCGCCGACCATCCAGACGCTGCGCGGCACGAGATGGCCCGCCAGCTGCTCGAGGCGCCGCGCCTCCGGACCGTCGACGTCGCGCAGCGCCTGCCGAAGCCGTTCGATCCGTTCGCGGCGCGCCCCCTCGTCCGCGTCAGTCGGCGGGGCGAGCAGCTGCGCGACCAGCGCCTCGTCGATTGGCGGTGACAGGGTCTGCAGAAGATCGGCCGCCTCACGGGTGAGGCTGTCGACGGCGAGCCGGAACCCGAGTCCGAACTCCGCGTTGTCCTCGAACAGCGAGTTCGCCCACGTCGGACCGCGCCCTTCGCCGCTCGTGCAGTAGGGCGTCGTGGGAAGGTTGCCGCCGTAGATCGACGAGCACCCGGTGGCGTTGGCGATCATCATGCGCTCGCCGAAGAGCTGGGTGAGCAGCTTGACGTACGGCGTCTCGCCGCAGCCGGCGCAGGCCCCGGAGTATTCGAACAGCGGCAGCAGGAACTGCGTGCCCTTGGCGTCGACGCGCGCGATCTTCGCCCGATCGATCTCCGGCAGGTCGAGGAAGAAGTCGAAGTGCTGCCGCTCCCGGTCGACGACGTCGTCGTGGGGCGTCATGTTGATCGCCCTGCAGCGCGGCCGCGCCTTGTTCTTCGCGGGGCACACCTCGACGCACAGGGCGCAGCCGGTGCAGTCTTCCGGGGCGACCTGGATCGTGTACTTGAGCCCGCGGAAGTCGGGCGCCTTGTAATCGACCGACTGGAACGTGCCGGGCGCGCCCGTGAGCGCGTCGTCGTCGTACACCTTGGCGCGGATGGCGGCGTGCGGGCAGACCAGCGCGCACTTGTTGCACTGGATGCACACCGATGGATCCCAGATCGGAACCTCGGTCGCGATGTTCCGCTTCTCCCATTGCGTCGTGCCGGTCGGCCACGTGCCGTCGGGCGGGAACGCGCTGACCGGCAGCAGGTCGCCGTGCCCCTCCATGATCGCCGCCGTGACGCGCTGGACGAAGTCGGGCGCCTCGGTGGGCACGATCGGGGGCCGATCCCGCGTCGTGGTCGGCGCCGCGGGTACTTCGGCTTCGTACAGGTGGTCGAGCGTCGCGTCGACGGCCTGCCAGTTCCGCCGGACGATTTCGGCGCCCTTCTTTCCGTAGGTCTTCTCGATCGTGGCCTTGATCTTCGCGATCGCCTCGTCGCGCGGGAGCACGCCCGAGATGGCGAAGAAGCAGGTCTGCATGACGGTGTTGATCCGCCGGCCCATGCCCGCGGCTCCCGCGACGTGGTAGGCGTCGATGACGTGCACCTTCAGCCGCTTCTCGATGATCTGCTGCTGCGCCGCGCGCGGGAGATGATCGAAGACCTCGTCCGGGCCGTAGGGGCTGTTCAGCAGGAACACGGCGTCGGGGGCCGCGTAGTCCAGCACGTCGTACTGGTCCATGAAGACGAACTGGTGGCAGGCCACGAAGTCCGCCTTGCGGATGAGGTAGGCGGAGCGAATGTGCCGCGGACCGAAGCGCAGGTGCGAGATCGTCATGGCTCCCGATTTCTTGGAGTCGTAGACGAAGTAGCCCTGCGCGTGGTTGCTCGTCTCCTCGCCGATGATCTTGATCGAGTTCTTGTTGGCGCCGACGGTGCCGTCCGAGCCGAGGCCGAAGAAGACCGCCTTGACGATGTCGTCCGACTCGATGTTGAAGTGCGGGTCGATCGCGAGCGAGCGGTGCGTGACGTCGTCCGTGATGCCGATCGTGAACTGCCGGCGGGGCCGGTCCGACACGAGGTGGTCGAACACCGCCTTCACCATCGCGGGCGTGAACTCCTTGGAGGACAGCCCGTACCGCCCGCCGACCACCATCGGTTGGGCGTCCGTCGGCAGCAGGTCGCGCTCGGCCGCGTCCTCCAGGGCCGTCAGCACGTCCTGGTAGAGCGGCTCGCCGATCGAGCCGGGCTCCTTCGTCCGGTCCAGCACTGCGATGCTGCGCACGGTGTGCGGCAGCACCGATGCGAACGCCTTGACCGAGAACGGCCGGAACAGGCGGACCTTCACGACGCCGACCTTCTGGTCGGTGCACTCCTGGAGGCGCTGCACGGTCTGGTCGACGGTTTCGGCGCCGCTGCCCATGACGACGATGACGCGATCGGCCTCGGGGTGCCCGACATAGTCGAACAGGCGGTACTGCCTGCCGGCGATGCGCGCGAAGCGGTCCATCGCCTCCTGCACGTGGTCGGGACAGGCGTCGTAGAACGGGTTGCACGCTTCGCGGGCCTGGAAGAACACGTCCGGGTTCTGCGCGGTGCCCCGAATCTTCGGCGCGTCAGGGTCGAGCGCCCGCGCGCGGTGGGCCAGGATCGTCTGTTCGTCGATCATGGCCCGCAGGTCGTCGTCGGAGAGCTGTTCGATCTTCGAGACCTCGTGGGAGGTCCGGAACCCGTCGAAGAAATGCATGAAGGGGATTCGGCTCGAGAGCGTGGCCGCCTGGCTGACCGCGGCGAAGTCGTGGGCCTCCTGCACCGACGCCGAGCAGAGCATGCCGAAGCCGGTCTGCCGGCACGCCATCACGTCCGAATGGTCCGCGAAGATCGACAGGGCGTGCGTCGCGACCGTGCGGGCCGCCACGTGCATGCAGAACGGCGTCAGCTCACCCGCGATCTTGTACATGCTCGGGATCATCAGCAGCAGGCCCTGGGAGGCCGTGAAGGTGCTGGCCAGCGCCCCGCTCTGCAGGACGCCGTGCACGCTGCCGATCGCGCCCGCCTCCGACTGCATCTCGACGACCTCGGGCACCGCCCCCCAGATGTTGGTTCGGCCGTGTGCCGACCACTCGTCGGCCGTCTCGCCCATCGGCGACGACGGGGTGATCGGGTAGATCACGATCACCTCGTTCAGGCGGTGGGCGACCGACGCCGCGGCTTCGTTGCCGTCGACGGTAATCATGGTTCGTGTGGCCATCGGGAGTCTCCCGTGCGGCCGCGGCGCAGGCGCGTCCGCATGTGCATTCGTACGTGGGTGCGGGGTGACCGGGCATCGGGCAGGTCCTGATTTGGCATTCGGAAACCCCTGAATTGGTGACGCTGCGAGAGATGCCTGTGGGCCTCTCCGGCGCGCCTGCGATCCGGCAGTGACGCGGATCACGGCCATCGCATCAGGGGCCACGAAAGCCCCGAATTATGGGTCGATCCGGTCGGATGCTGCGCGACGAGACGACGGAGTTCGGCGCCTGCCTCCGGCGATCGGTTCACGGCGTCTCGCTGCTCATATCGGTTCTTGGATGTCGGTGGCCGAGGCGCATTCGTATTGCCTCTGCCAGTCGGACCTCAGGCGGCTCGAGGTGGCGATTCTGATGTACTGGGGGGAGACGAAAGCGTTCCCGGGCACCGACGAGCAGGGGACGTGGAACCCAGCCTGGGTCACTCCCATCGCCACCTGTGGTCTGTTGATGACCCTGATGACGGCGCTGCGCCTCACCATCAGGTCTCTCAGCCCCCTGATGGTGAGGCGGCGACCGACGATCGGATGCTGCCCCCATTGCGGCTACGACATGCACGGATCGCACGCCGCGGGACGGACGAGGTGTCCCGAATGCGGGTTCGTGACGGTCATCCGATCGCGATGCGACCGGCGGCGGTCTCGAGCCACGCGTACCACGGCTGCAGGGACCGGTTGCGCACCGAAAGCTCGACGAGCGGCACGTCGGGATTGAGGCGGCGGACGTCCTCGCGGAACCGGTCGGTGTCGAAGTCGACGTGCGGCAGGAGGTCGGTCTTGTTGAGCAGGAGCAGCTCGGCCACGTGCACGAGGTGAGGGTGCTTCGCCGCCTTGTCGTCCCCCTCGCTGATGCTGAACATGCCGACCTTCGTGTCCTGACCGAGATCGAAGCCGACGGGGCAGATCAGGTTGCCGACGTTCTCGATGAACAGCACGTCGATCCGATCGAGATCGAGGTTGCCCAGGCCCTGGCGCACCTGGTTGGCGTCGAGATGACATCCCTTGCCGGTGTTGATCTGCACGACCTGGTCGCAGCGCTCGGCCATCCGCGCGGCGTCGCGGTCGGTGGTGAGGTCGCCGACGAGCACCCCGAAGCGCTTCGGACCGCCGCCCAGCTCCTCGAGCGTGACCTCGAGGAGGGACGTCTTGCCGCAGCCCGGAGCCCCGATCAGGTCGATCGTGAACACATCCGCGTCGCGCAGGGTCTGGCGGTTGATCGCGGCGATCTCGTCGTTGAGCTTCAGCACGTTTTCGACAATGGGGACTTTCATGTTCGCTGTTCGGTGTTCGGGGTTCAGTGTTCAGTGTTCAGTGTTCGGTCCGCCGTCGGCGGAACTTCGTTTCAGTCATCTTTCCGTGTCCATCCGTGTCCGTCCGTGTGGTCCGTAGCCAACCGTGGCCCCTCTCGCTTCGATTCGACGTTCAGATCATAGGCGGACCGATCCGACCTCCGTTGGCTCGATTCCGGCGTCGACGCCGGAATCCTCGATCTCCATCGATTCCAGGCGCAGCGCGTCGCCGCCCTCCGGCTGCGTCTGCTCGGATCCGCAGGCGCAGACGGCGGGCCAGCAGTCGGATTCGAAGATGCGCGCGCACGTCGCACAGCGCAGCCGCCACGGCAGCCGCGTCAGCTCGAGCACGGCGCCCTCGTGGCGCTCACCCTGCGTGGCCGCGCGCCAGGCGAATCGCATGGCGTCGGGGTCGATCGCCTGCAGCGGCCCGGCCGACACCTGCACGCTGAGGACGGTGGCCCCCTCGGGCGTGTGCGCGTCGATCAACGACAGCAGCATGCGGGCGATGGAAAGCTCATGCATGGGACGGCTCCTCCAGCCGTGCCGCCCGGCGTCGAACGATGTCGGCGGCCGCGTCGGCCGAGGCGCGCAACGCCGTGTCGACGGCGTCGCCGACCGCGGCGCCGCCGATGGTGACCGCGATCAGCCGGACGATCGAAGGGAGCAGGTCGAGTCGGCGCGCCAGGTTCAGCTGGTCCGCGATCGACAGCCCGTGGGTGCTTAGCAGCGACTCGCTCATCAGCGGCGGCCGGTCGGGGTCGAACCAGTCGACGTCGATGAGGCGACCGGTGCCCTCGTCGGGGAACCACGCGGCGTCGACCACGAACAGCGTGTCGCGGTCGGCGAGACGGTCGATCAGCCGCGCGGGGTTCGCGCCGAGCTCGATCACCTCGATGTTCGGCGCCGGCGCGGTCTTCAGCCGTTCGACGACGAGGTGACCGAAGATGTCGTCACCGGCCATCGCGTTGCCGCACGCCGCGACGAGAATGGGCGCGGTGCCCGGGCTCATGGCTGCGCCTCCGTGGCCGGGGCGCCGTGCCAGCTTCGTTCGAACCGCAGGAAGTGGACCGAGCAGCTGATGCACGGGTCGTAGTTGCGAATGAGGTGCTCGCAACGCATGCACGCGTCGTCGTCGGAGAGATCGGTGATCTGCTCGGCGAGCTTCCAGAGATCCTGCTCGATCGTCACCTGGTTCTGGCTGGTCGGCGGCACGATCCGAGCGGACGTGATCGATCCGTCGTCGCCGGTGGCGTAGTGATGCCAGCACACGCCCCGGGGCGCCTCGGTACCGTGCCCGCCGGCGCCGGCCCGCGGCGTGATCGGAATCCGGCTCCGCGCGGGCGGCTCGTAGGAAGCGAGGAAGTCCGCGGCGACACCGAGCGCGTGCACGGTCTCGAGGCCGCGGGCGAGCAGGCTCAGGAAGTTGTTTCGCCAGGGCAGCGTTCGGCTTACCTGGTCGCAGACCTTCGGCAGAAGCTCGGCCGCGCGGGGATGCAGGCGCTCCGCGTTCAGGTTGAGCCGCGCCAGCGGGCCGACCATGTAGGCGCCGCGGCCCCGAATGACCGACTGGAGAGCGGTCGTGTGCGCGACGTGGCGCTCCTCGATCACGTCGCCGAACGCCTCCTGCTCGATGTCGAGACCCTTGCTGCTGCGGATGGGCCCGAGGTTGAAGGGATACTCATCGTCGGGGCAGAGCGCGACGAACTCGTAGTCGCGCTCGAAGTCGGGATAGTCGACGTGCTCGGCGAGGAACATCGTGAGCGCGCACATGTCGTCGAGGCACGCGTTGACTTCGGGGAGGAGGACCGCCGCGCGCGCCGGATCGAGCGCCCGGTAGAAGCCGCCCACGCAGACGCCGACGGGATGGACCGACCGGCCCGCCAGCGCGGCGACCAGCTCGTTGCCGAGCTTCTTGATGCGCAGGGCGCGTTTCACGACGTCGCCGTGGTCCTCGGCCATGCTGATCGCGCTTTCGTAGCCGAGGAAGTCGGGAAGGTGCAGCATGAACATGTGCAGCACGTGGCTCTCGATCCATTCGCCGCAGTAGAGCAGGTTGCGCTTCGCGCGGATCGCGGGGTCGACGTCGTCGAAGACGCCCAGCGCCTTCTCCAGCGCGTGGCAGGCGCCCATCTGGTAGGCCACCGGGCAGATGCCGCAGATGCGCGCGGTGATGTCGGGCACCTCCATGAAGTCGCGGTCGCGCAGGAAGGCCTCGTAGAACCGGGGCGGCTCGTAGATCTCGAGGCGGACCTCTTCGACGCGGCCGTCGCGCATGGCCAGGTGCAGCGCGCCCTCGCCTTCCACGCGGGGGAGGGCGCCGACCCGGATCGTGCGCGTCTCAGGCTTCCTGCTCTTCGAGCCGCTCATAGTGTTCGCTCGCCTGCTTGAACGGCTCCAGGAAGCCGTTGTAGGAACGGAGCATGCGCTTCATGTCGCGATTCGATTTGCCGAGCTCGTTGACGAACCGGTTGCCCAGCGACGGAATGTTCGGGCGCGATGACGGGCCGAAGCACCCATAGCAGGCGCGGCTGCAGCTCGGGCACAAGGCGCCGCAGCCTGCCTGCGTGATCGGGCCGAGACACGGCTCGCCCTTCGAGACCAGCACGCACGGCAGGCCCTTGCGCTTGCACTCGACGCACACGCTGTGCGTCGCGATGTTGGGTTTGCGTCCTACGAGCAGGGCGCTGATCAGCTCGAGAAGCTGGATCTGGCTGACCGGGCACCCGCGCAGCTCGAAGTCGACGAACACGTGCGCCGCGACGGGCGTGGCGGTGTCGAGCGTCCGAATGTACTGCGGCGTCGCGTACACGTACTTCATGAACTCGTCCACGTCGGCCCAGTTGCGCAGCGCCTGGATGCCGCCCGACGTCGCGCACGCGCCGATCGCGACGAGGAACCGGCAGTCGCGGCGCGCGTCGTGGATGCGCTGCTCCTCGTCCGGCGTCGAGATGCTGCCCTCGACGAGCCCGATGTCGTAGGGCGGCGGCAGCACCTGTCGCCGCGCCTCGAGAAAGTGCGCGATCTCCACGGCGCCGACGAGGTCGAGCAGCTCGTCCTCCAGGTTGAGCAGCGAGAGCTGGCAGCCGTCGCAGCTCGAGAACTTGTAGACGGCGAGCTTCGGTTTCTCGCCGCGCGCCGTCTTGATCGGGATGGTGTGGGCCGGCATGCTCAGATTTCCTCTTTGCCGAAGATATCCGCGATTCGGTCGAAGCTGAAGACGGGCCCGTCGCGACAGACGAAGTGGGCGCCGTACTGACAGTGGCCGCACCGTCCGAACCCGCAGTTCATGTTGCGCTCGAGGCTGACGTAGACCCGCTGCGGGGGGACGTGGAGCTCGAGGAACTGGCGCGCCGCGACGCGATTGAGGATGCGCGGTCCGCAGACGAGCACGACGGTGTTCCGACGATCGACCCGGACGCGCTGCATCAGGTTCGTCACGACGCCGACGGGGCCGACCCAGTCCTCGGAAGGGTTGTCCACGGTCACCAGCGCGCGGATCGCCGACCGGTCGCGTGACCTTTCCCACTGTTCGAGCTCGTCGGCGTAAAGGCGATCGTCCGGTTCGCGGCAGCCGTAGAGAACGATCGCCTTGCCGTGACGTTCGGGGTGGCGGAGCAGGGAGTAGATCACGGGTCGCAGCGGGGCGAGGCCGATGCCGCCGGCGATGATGACGA
>NYZC01000293.1 GCA_002686995.1 Phycisphaeraceae bacterium
CCACCCATCCACCCATCCACCCATCCACCCATCCACCCATCCACCCACTCCCCCGCCCTCACGGGAGCCGTGCCGTCTTGGCGTACGGTTCCGACCGCTGTGACAGCAGTGCCGCCAGCAGCGCGTCGCGGCGGTAGGGCGTGATTCGCTCGAGCAGGTACGCGAAGCGTCGCGCGCCTTCCGTGAGCAGTGCGGTCGCGGGAAACCCGAACCGGCGGGCGAGGGGCCAGTGACGGCAGGCGTCCCGGGTCAGCACGGCCGCGCACATGACCCGCAGGCGCAGACGGCGCAGGTTGCGCCGGATGAAGTTGAAGTCGGCATAGAGCGCCGTCAGCCGCTCGGCGACGAACCCGATGTGAGCGCGCTTGTCCTTCGCGAGGTTGCGGCAGACGGCCGTCACCGTCGGGTCGGCGTCACGCTCGACGAGCCGATCCAGCAGGATCAGCTCGGCGCAGTCCCGGAGAAGCAGCAGTGACATCTCGAACCGGCAGCCGAGCAGTCGCCTTCGCAGTGCGGAGCCGCGCGACGCGGATGCGGGGCGCCCGTGCCCGGGGGACGGGCAGATTTGATCGGCAAGTCGGCGGCGCAGGTCCCGGTGGTACTGGCGCTCCTTGGCCATCAGCCGCAACGATTGCACGTATGCGGGGTCGCGGTGGCAGTCGGGCAGCGCGCGGCCTACGAGCCAGAGCGCGGTCGTCACGTCCTCGCGCGGCGATCGAAGCCATCGGGCGAGCAAACGTCGTTGCGGTTCGTCGAGCGCCACCGGCGCGGACCACCCAATGGGGCCGCGGTCGTGTCGGCTATACAGAAATTGGCAGAGCCAATACCGACTTCGGCTCCATTCTCCGCGATGCATCGCGATTCCTTGACGATTGTTTTGGCCTTTCATCGACCAGTTCGCTTTCCCGGCGTTAGAATAGGAAAGGGTCGTCCGCGGTCATCCGGACCCGTCCCGGGACCTTCTACGCCACGGCGGAGCGCCGCGTTCTGCCGGTTCGCGGAGGCGCCGGCCGCCCAGAAGGGAACTGCCGATGGCGGTGGAAATGGAGCTCTCGAAAATCCTGATCCGAGAGCGATTTCAGACGCACGTGATCGAGTTGCGCGAGCGCTTCGGGGACCGGGTCTTCCCGATCGAGATCGGCCTGTTCGAGGCCGCGGCGATCGAGCGGAGGCTTTACAACCGCAAGACGAACCGGCCGATGACGCACGAGTTGCTGGCGAGCGTCATCAAGGAGCTTGGGGGCGAGATCGAGCAGGTGCTCGTCAACGACCTCGTGCACGACGAGGCGGGCAGCGGGACGTTCCACGCGCGGCTGCACATCCGGCAGAACGGCGAGCTTCTAAACATCGATGCCCGGCCGAGCGACGCGATCGCGCTGGGGATCGCCACGGACGTGCCGATCTACGTCGAGGACCACGTGCTGGACGCGGTGTCGGGGTAGGGGCGAGGGTCTGGGGTCGAGGGTCGAGGGGAGCGGGGAGAGGGGAGAGGCAATCGTATTTCGGCACGGCGTTCATCGGGATGGACCAACCGAGCCGGGCCGTCTCGGCCCGGCCCGGCTCGCAAAGCAAGTCGACCATCCAGGGATGCGGACGCTGCACTTCGCCCCTCGTCCCCCCCTCGCCCCCCGCCCCCTGACTTGACAGGGCTGAACGACTCCGTAAACTGCTCTGCTTTGCCCTGTGCGCCTGACCGTCCGGTGCCCGTTGCGAACGAACTCATGAGCTCCAACAAGATTCGAATTCGAATGGAGTCGTACGATCACCAGGCCCTGGACGCCTCGGCCCGCGAGATCGTCGACCACGCCAAGCGGACCAACGCGGCGGTCGCGGGCCCCGTGCCCCTGCCCACCCGCATCGAGCGGTACACCGTCCTGCGCAGCCCGCACATCGACAAGAAAAGCCGCGAGCAGTTCGAAATCCGGACGCACAAGCGGATCATCGACATCAAGGAACCCAACGCCCGCACCGTCGAGGCGTTGAACCGCCTGGTGGTTCCCGCCGGCGTGTTCGTCAAGATCAAGGCCTAGATTGCCCATGCCCGCCCTCATTGGCAGAAAGATCGGAATGACCCGCCTCTACGACCAGGAGGGTCGGAACGTGCCGGTGACGGTGATCGCCGCCGGCCCCAACCAGGTCAGCCAGGTCAAGACGGCCGAGTCGGACCGCTACGACGCCATCCAGCTGGCCTTCGAGGACGTCAAGGGCCGCAACTCGACGATTCCCGTGATCGGTCACGACGCGAAGGCGGGGCTGACCCCCAAGCGCTTCCATCGCGAGATCCGGGTCACGGCCGAGCAGGCCGAGGCCGCGACGCCCGGCGAGAAGCTCAACGTCTCGGTGTTCGAAGGGCTCCGGTTCGTCGACGTCATCGGCACCAGCAAGGGCAAGGGGTTCGCCGGCGGCATGAAGCGCTGGGGTTTCAAGGGCCAGGGGGCCAGCCACGGCACCGAGCGGAAGCATCGCTCCCCGGGATCGATCGGCGGCCGGGCCAGCAACGCCGGCACGGGTCGACCCAAGAAGGGCGCCAAGATGGCCGGCCAGCTCGGCAACGTGCGCGTGACGACGCGGTCACTCGAAGTGATCGCCATCGATACGGAACGAAACCTGCTGATGGTCAAGGGCGCGGTGCCCGGTCCGAAGCAGGGCATGGTTCTGGTAAGGGAGTCAGTCAGGCTTTCGAAGCGGAAGGCGACCATCGCCAAGGCGTCGTAAGTCCGTCCCGCCCCCGCGGGACCCCTGGAAACTGCGACGGCACGACAATCTGCTGACCGTCCGCGACGACGCCGCGTACCTGATGGCACCGTGCGAGTCGGGCGCCGGGCTCCAGGAGTCCGAAGGACCCGTAGCGGCTCCGCCGGTCGCGACTCGACCGGCTGAAACTGGGTGAACAGGATGATCGAAATACCCGTACACGACATGGACGGCCAGCAGGTCGGCAGCTTCGAGGTCGACGAGCAGACGCTCGGCGGCGAGGTCCGGCCCACGCTGCTCAAGCAGGCCTACGTGCGCATGCACGCCAACCGGCGCAGCGGCAGCGCCCACACCCGCAACCGCAGCGAGGTCAGCGGGTCCACCAGCAAGATGTACCGGCAGAAGGGCAGCGGCAACGCCCGTCGCGGTCCGCGCGGCACCAACATCATGAAGGGCGGCGGCCACGGGCATTCGAAGAAGCCCCACAGCTGGCGCCTGGACATGCCGCGGAAGATGCGCCGCCTCGCCAATCGCAACGCCCTTCTCGCCAAGGCGGTCGACGGGGAGATCAAGATCGTCGAAAGCCTCGATTTCGAAACGCCCAGCACGAAGCAGATGGTCAGGCTCCTGGAGAGCCTGAAGATCGACCGGACGTGCCTGCTGGCTCTTGCCGACACGCGATCCCCTTCGGCTCGCTCCGCTGCCAACGTCGCGTCGGTCCACCTGACCCGCGTCGACCGGCTCAATGCGTTCGACGTGCTCAATCATCGCTACCTGCTCGTCGAGCGGCAGGCGCTGGCCGACCTCATCGCGGGCGGCGGCGCCGAGAACAAGGAAGCCCAGTGATGCACGCGACGCAGATCATCAAGCGACCGCTGATCACCGAGAAATGCACCTGGGAGGGGGCGCGGCACAATCGATACGGCTTCGTGGTGCACATGAAGGCGACCAAGGTGCAGATTCGCGTCGCGATCGCCTCGCTGTACAAGGTGCGCGTCGAGTCGGTGTGCACCCAGATCCGCAAGGGCAAGTACCGGCGGACCCGTTTCGGGCCGGCGAAGACCAAGGACTGGAAAAAGGCGACGGTGCAGTTGCATCCGGACGATCGGATCGATCTGTTCTAGTCGCGCACGAGGTGTTGGCCCATGCCTATTCGAATCTATAAACGAACGAGTCCCGGCCGGCGCAACGCCTCGGTCAACGTCTACGCCGAGGTCACCAAGACCAAGCCGGAGAAGGCGCTGCTGGTGCCGAAGCCCAAGAAGGGCGGGCGCAACCATCACGGCATCATCACCGTGCAGTGCCGCGGTGGCGGCGCGAAGCAGCGCTACCGCGTCATCGACTTCAAGCGCACCAACTTCGAGGTGCCCGGGAAGGTCGTCGGCATCGAGTACGACCCGAACCGCACCTGCAACATCGCGCTGATCGAGTTCGAGAGCGGCGAGCGGCGCTACATCCTGGCCCCGGTCGGCCTGACCGACGGGCAGTCGGTGATCTCGTCGAACCAGTACCAGGACCCGAAACCGGGCGTCTCGATGCCGATCAGCCTGATTCCGTCCGGCCTCAACGTGCACAACGTCGAGCTGGTGCCGGGCCGCGGCGGCCAGATGTGCCGGGCCGCCGGCACCTACGCGCGGCTGACGAACAAGGAAGGCCAGTGGGCGACGCTGGTCTTTCCCTCGGGCGAGACGCGGCAGGTCTCGATTCGCTGCCGGGCCACGATCGGGCAGGTCGGCAACACCGACCACGCGCAGGTCCGCCTCGGCAAGGCCGGACGCTCGCGCCACATGGGCCGCCGCCCGCACACCCGCGGCGTCGCCCGCAACCACAACGACCATCCGATGGGCGGCGGCGACGGGCGCAGCAAGGGCGGCCGGGCGCCCAGCTCGCGGACCGGCGTGCTGTCCAAGGGCGGCGGGACCCGCGCCAAGCACAAGGCCTCGTCGAAGCGGATCATCCGCCGCCGCCGGAGCAAGCGATACGGACAGCTGACGCTCTGACGCGTCGCATGACCAGACTGAGGATCGACCCGCGCCGCGGGAATGCAAGGAAACGATCGATGCCCCGATCACTGAAAAAAGGCCCCGCCCTGAACGAGAAGCTGTTCCGGAAGGTGGAGATGCTCGAGCAGAGCAACCGCCGCGAGCCGGTCAAGACCTGGGCCCGCGCGTGCACGATCGTGCCCGAGTTCGTGGGGCACACCTTCCTCGTGCACAACGGCAAGCAGTTCACGTCGGTCTTCGTGACCGAGGACATGGTCGGACACAAGCTCGGCGAGTTCAGCCCCACGCGCCTCTTCCGCGGACACACGGCCGGGTCCAAGGCGCAGCGGGCGTCGGGCGGCCGCTGAACCTGGAGCGATCACGATGGCCTTCAAGAGCATTCACCGTGGCGCACGCATCAGCCCGACCAAGGCGCGGCTGGTCGCCGACATGATTCGCGGGCTGCCGGCCGACGAGGCGCTGGCCGTGCTCCAGGTCTCCAAGCGCCGGGCCGCGGTGCTGATCCGCAAGATCCTGGACTCGGCGATGGCCAACGCGGACCAGAAGGACGTGGACCCGCGACAGCTCGTGGTGATCGACGCCCGCGTCGATTCGGGACCGACGATGAAGCGATGGCAGCCCAAGGACCGCGGCCGGGCCCACCCGATCGCGAAACGGACGAGCCACATCACGGTGGAGGTGGCGCCGCTGCTTTGAAGGCGGATGCCGCGGCCTCAGCGCCGCGGTCAACGAGGTAACGCGAGGTAACGCGAGGACACGCGCACATGGGACAAAAAGTTCATCCATTCGGCTTTCGCGTCGGTATCACCGAGGCCCACAAGAGCCGCTGGTACGCGCCGAAGGCGCTGTACGGCGAGCTGCTCGTCGAGGACCAGAGGATCCGCCGCTACATCGAGAACCGGCTGAACCGCCGACCCCCGTTCGCCGCCGTGTCGGACATCCACATCGAGCGGACGCGCGAGGAGCTGAAGGTGATCATCCGCACGGCGCGGCCGGGCCTGGTCATCGGCCCCAAGGGCGCCGAGATCGAGCGCCTGAGCGAGTCGATCCAGGACCTCACCGGCCGCAATGTCTCGATCAGCTGCGTCGAGGTCGGCAACCCCGACGCCGAGGCCCAGCTGGTCGCCGAGTCGATCGCGGAGCAGCTTCAGAAACGCTCGAGCTTCCGCCGCGTGATGAAGATGAAGGCCGACGCGGCGATGACCGCCGGCGCCAAGGGCGTCAAGATTCAGCTCTCCGGCCGCCTCGGCGGGCACGAGATGAGCCGCAGCGAGGACGTCCGTCAGGGCTCGATCCCGCTGCAGACGCTGCAGGCCCACGTCGACTACGGCCTCGCCGAGAGCCGGACGACCTACGGGATCATCGGGGTGAAGGTCTGGGTCTACAAGGGCATGTACTCCGACGTCAAGGAAGGCGAGATCGAGTCGCGGGCGGCGGGCGCCCGGCCGAGGGCCCGCGGTCGCCACTGATCACGCTGCCAGAGCACCATCCACCCATAGAGACCCACCGATAACGGATTCTTCCCATGCCCCTCATGCCCAAACGCGTCAAGTTCCGCAAGCAGCAGCGCGGCACCCTCAAGGGCAACGCCCACCGCGGCAACTTCGTCGCGTTCGGCGAGTTCGGCATCCAGGTGCTCGAGGGCGGCTGGCTGACGGCGCGCCAGATCGAGGCGGGCCGCGTCGCGGCCCGGCAGTACATCAGCCGCGAGGGCAAGCTGTTCGTCCGCGTCTTTCCCGACAAGCCGATCAGCAAGAAGCCGCTCGAGACGCGCATGGGCAAGGGCAAGGCGGAGCCGGAGTACTGGGCCGCCCGGATCAAGCCCGGCATCGTCCTCTACGAGCTGGCGGGCGTGCCGCGCGACATCGCCCGCGACGCATTCGTCCGCGTCGCGCACAAGATGCCGTTCCGGTGCCGCTTCGTGGAGCGGCGGCACGCCTGACGACGGACGATCGATCGAGATGCAACGAGGCGGAATTCGTCATGAAGTCCAGTGAAGTCAGAAAAATGAGCGACGCGGAGCTGCGCGTCGAGCCGGATCGCCTGCGGCGCCGCCTGTACGACCTGCGCTCGCAGCAAGTGACCGAAAAGCTCGAGAACCCGAGGCAGTTGCGCAACATTCGACGCGATATCGCGCGGCTTCTGACCGAGATCAGGCGTCGGCAGACGCAGGAGACCAGCTAGTCATGGCGACCGCAACCTCCCCCGAAACCCCGGCGCGCAAGCCGTTGCGCGGCATCAAGACCGGCGTGGTCGTCTCCGACAAGCGAGACAAGACCCGCACGGTCATGGTCCAGTACCAGGGCCGGCACGTGAAGTACGGCAAGTACCTGCGCAAGCGGACGAAGATCCAGGTGCACGATCCGGAGAACGTCACCAAGAACGGCGACCACGTCGAGGTGGCAGCCTGCCGGCCGGTCAGCAAGACCAAGACCTGGCGCGTCGTGCGGGTGCTCGGCTCGGCCGAGACCGAAATGGAGCACCAGACGTAGGCGGGCGGCGCCCGTCGGTTTTTGACTATTGATTCTCTGATTATCGATTCGAGCGAGCCATGCTTCAGCAGGAATCCAGAGTGGACGTCGCCGACAACTCGGGGGCCAAGGTGGCCATGATCATCCGGGTGCTGGGCGGATCGACGGCCCGCGGCAAGCACACGCGCCGCACGGCGTCGATCGGCGACCGCGTCGTCTGCACCATCAAGAAGGCGCTGCCGGGCAACGACCTGAAGACGGGCACGATCGTCAAGGCCGTCGTCGTCCGGACGTCCTACCCCATCCGGCGCCCGGACGGCAGCTACGTGCGGTTCGACAGCAACGCGGTCGTCATCATCGACGACGAGGGCAATCCGCGCGGCACGCGCATCTTCGGCGCCGTGGCCCGCGAGCTTCGAGAACGAAACTTCATGAAGATCGTCTCCCTGGCGTCCGAGGTGGTCTGACCCCGAGCACGGAATCGTTCCATGGCACGACACATTCGAAAAGGTGATCTGGTGATGGTCACGACGGGCGCCGACCGGCACCGCAAGTCCAGCGTCGGGAAGGTCCTTCGGATCATTCCCGGCCGGACGCCGAACGACGACAAGGTCGTCGTCGAGGGGCTGAACATCCGGCACAAGCACGTCCGCCCGAACCAGCAGCAGCAGCAGGGCGGCGTGATCGAGAAGGAGATGCCGATTCACATCTCGAACGTGATGCCCGTGGTCGACGGCAAGCCGACCCGCGTCCGTTTCGAGAACCGGGACGACGGCTCCAAGCTGCGCGTCGCCGTGGTGGGCGGCACCCAGCTGGGCCAGGAGATTCGAAAGGCCCGCAGCTAGAGACCGCGGGAGTGTGACTGCGATGGAAAAACCCAGACTCAAGACGCGATACAACGGTCCGATCTGCGACAAGGTCAAGGAGCAGTTCGGCATCGAGAACCCGATGGCGCTGCCGCGCATCGAGAAGATCGTGGTGAGCGTCGGCATGGGCAAGGAGCTCGAGGGCACCAAGCTCAACGCCTCGTCGCGCGAGCAGGTGATGAGCGACCTCGCCCAGATCAGCGGCCAGCAGCCGATCATCCGGCGGGCGAAGAAGTCGGTGTCGAACTTCAAGATTCGCCAGGGCTACGAGGTCGGCGCGATGGTCACCCTTCGCGGCGCCCGGATGTGGGAGTTCCTCGATCGGCTGATCGCCCTGGCGATCCCCCGCATCAAGGACTTCCGCGGCCTCAACCCCCGCAGCTTCGACGGGCGCGGCAACTACACGTTCGGCGTCAACGAGCAGGGCATCTTCCCCGAAGTGAACATGTCGGAGGTCAAGTACACCCACGGCATGAACATCACGCTCGTGATCGAAAACAGCAACGACGACGTGTCGCGCTACCTGCTGGGAGAGATCGGCTTTCCGTTCACCCGCCCGGACGACGATCCGATGGCGATGGGAGCTTGATATGTCTTCGAAATCCACCACCGAACGCATGAAGCGGGTGCAGGCCCGCGTCGCGAAGTACGCCGACCTGCGGCGCGAGCTGAAGGCGAAGGGCGACTACGCGGCCCTCGCCCGCCTGCCGCGCTCCAGCAGCCCGACGCGGCTTCGCAACCTGTGCGCCCTGACCGGCCGCAGCCGGGGCGTGTACCGGAAGTTCAAGATCTCCCGCATCATGCTGCGGGAGCTCGCCCTCGAGGGCAAGATCCCGGGAATGAGAAAGGCTTCGTGGTAAACCACCGTCGGTCCGGAGACCCAGACCTATGTCATTGAGTGACACCATCGCAGACATGTTGACGAGAATCCGCAACGCGGTGCGCAACGGCGCGCCGCGCGTCGACTGCTGCAACAGCAAGATCTGCGCGGGCATCGCCAAGGTGCTCAAGGAAGAGGGGTACATCGATGACTTCGCGGTCATCGACGACGCCCGACAGGGCATCCTGCGGGTGGACCTGAGGTACGGCCCGCGCGGCGAGCCGATCATTCACACCCTCGCGCGACAGAGCAAGCCCGGACGACGGGTGTTCACGAAGGTGAAGGATCTGCCGCGGCCGCTCGGCGGGCTCGGCATCGTCATCGTGAGCACGCATCGCGGCGTGCTGAGCGACCGGCAGGCGCGACAGGAGCACGTCGGCGGCGAGCTGCTGTGCACCGTCGACTAGACAGACCGCCCCGGCGGAATGACCGTAAGGCAAGCGGAAGGAATCAAGTACAGCGAGACCAGCGATGTCAAGGATCGGCAAGCAACCCATTTCCGTGCCCGCCAACGTCAAGGTGTCCGTCGCCGAGCGGGTCGTGACCGTCGAGTCCGGCTCGAACCGGCTTTCGATGACGCACCGTCCGGAGTTGACCGTGCGGGTGGACGAGGACGCGAAGCAGGTCGTCGTCGAGCGCGGCGACGACGAGCGGATGTCGCGCAGTCTGCACGGCCTGACCCGTTCGCTGATCTTCAACATGGTCGAAGGCGTGACCAAGGGGTTCAGCAAGGAGCTCGAGATCGTCGGCGTCGGATGGACGGCGAAGCAGCAGGGCAACATGCTGCACCTGTCCGTCGGCTATGCGGACACCCGCGAGGTCGAGGTGCCCGCGGGGGTCCAGATCGAGATCAACGGGCCGCGGATCAAGATCAGCGGCATCGACAAGCAGGCAGTCGGACAGCTTGCGGCGGTCGTCCGTTCCCAGCGCCCGCCGGAGCCTTACAACGGCAAGGGCATCAAGTACTCGGATGAGCGCATCGTCCGGAAGCAGGGCAAGGCATTCGTCGGCGGCGCCGCGTAAGCGACGAAGGCCGCGACACGCGGAAGACACGAACCATGAACGCTACCAAGGTCAAGAAGATGCGGATGCGGCGCAAGACCGGCATCCGCAAGCGCGTGAACGGCACGGCCGAGAAGCCGCGACTCACCGTCTATCGAAGCCTCAAGCACATATACGCACAGATCATCGATGATCTCTCCGGTCGCACGGTCGTCGCGGACAGCTCCATGCAGGCGAAGGCGACCGGCGCCAACCGCGACGCGGCGACCGAGGTCGGCAAGCGGCTTGCGGACAAGGCGCGCGCGGCCGGGATCAGCCAGGTCGCATTCGACCGCAACGGGTTTCGCTATCACGGTCGTGTCAAGGCGCTGGCCGACGCGGCGCGCGAGGGCGGACTGAAATTCTGACGAGGGTCAATCATGGCGGAAACGCTGGTCGACGAAAAACAAGAGCTTGAATCGACAACGGTCCAGATCTACCGGACCGCGACGGTCGTCAAGGGCGGTCGGCGCTTCAGCTTTGGCGCGCTGGTCGTCGTGGGCGATCGGCACGGCACGGTCGGCATCGGCTACGGCAAGGCGCCGGGCGTGCCGGGCGCCATCGAGAAGGCGCAGAAGGCGGCGCGCAAGACGCTGGTCAACCTGACGCTGCTCGAGGGGACGCTGCCGCACGAGATCAACGCCAAGTTCGGCGCCTCGAAGGTCAAGCTGGTGCCCGCCGCGCCTGGGACGGGCGTCATCGCGGGTGCGACGGTGCGCACGGTGCTGGAGCTGGCCGGCGTCCGCGACTGCCTGACCAAGTCGTTCGGTTCGAACAACCAGAAGAACCTGCTCAAGGCGACGTTCCTGGGGCTGCAGCAGCTTCGCAGCAAGCAGGTCACCGAGTCGCTGCGCGGCGTCGAGATCGGGATCACCGACGTGGAGCGTCGCATCGCGACGCCCGCCGTCAAGGCGCCGGCAGGCGATGACGGGGCGAAGGAGGCTTCGGGCGCTGCGGCGCCCGCCGACACGAAGAGCACCGAGCAGACCGCGGCGCCGGCCGCGGATGGAGACGCCTCGTCATGATGATCCACGAAATCACCCCGTCGACCGGACGCTACCGGCGCCGCAAGCGCATCGGTCGCGGCGTCGGCTCCGGACGCGGCAAGACCTGCGGGCGCGGTCACAAGGGCGCCCGTTCGCGCTCCGGGGCGACCGGCTCGATCCGGGCGTCGAGCGAAGGCGGGCAGATGCCGTTGTTCCGCCGGCTGCCGAAGCGCGGCTTCAGCAACGCCCAGTTCAAGAAGGTGTTCGCCATCGTCAACCTCGCCGATCTCGAAGCCCGGTTCGAGACCGGCGACGAGGTCAACGTGCAGGCGCTGGTCGCCAAGGGGCTGATCCGCGGCGCCAAGCATCCGGTCAAGATCCTCGGTCGCGGCGACCTGGCGAAGAAGCTGACCGTGACCGCCGCGGCGTTCAGCAAATCGGCGTCGGAAAAGATCACCGGCGCCGGCGGCACGGCCACGGTCGGCTGAAGGCGGGGATTGCCCGCGGAGGTCAGAGGTAAGAAGTCTGACGTCAAAAGCCAGCAGTCAGAAGCTGGCAGTCAGAGTTGTCCGCCTGCGGCGGACCGCGTCAAAAGTGGAGCGCCGGACAGTGTCGAGCCGACGCCGAACTGAACCCTGAACCCTGAACCCTGAACCCTGAACCCTGAACCCTGAACCCTGAACCCTGACTGACCCATGTTCCAGGCCTTCATCAACATGTGGAAGATCGCGGAGCTGCGCACCAAGCTGCTCTTCACGCTTGGCATGCTCGCCATCTACCGCATCGGGTTCTTCATCGCCCTGCCGGGCGTGGACCAGAGCGCGCTGACGGAATACGCCGAACGGGCGCAGCGCGAAGGGTCCGGCGCCGCCGACCTGATGATGTTCGTGAGCGTGTTCACCGGCGGATCGTTCAGCCAGTCGACGATCTTCGGGCTGGGCATCATGCCCTACATCTCCGCGTCGATCATCTTCCAGCTGCTGGCGACGGTCGTGCCCTCGCTGCAGCAGCTTCAGAAGGAGGGCCAGGCGGGGCGGACGAAGATCCAGGAATACACGCGATACGCGACGGTGGGGCTGTGCCTCGTGCAGGCGATGTTCATGCTCTCGTCCTTCACCCAGATGAAGGTCGTCGATGCGGAGTACGCCTCCTCGTGGATCTACTGGACCTGCGGCGTGGTCGGGCTGACCGCGGGCACGTCGTTTCTCATGTGGCTGGGCGAGCAGATCGACAAGTTCGGTATCGGCAACGGGGCGTCGCTGATCATCACCGCCGGCATCGTCACCGGCATGCCGATGGCGATCCAGCAGATCGCGTCGAACTTCTCGGTGACGGCCGGTTCGGGCAAGCCGTTCAGCCCGATGACGGTGATCTTCCTGGCGATCGCGTTCATCAGCGTGGTGGCAGGAGCGATCATCATCACCCAGGGGCAGCGCCGGATTCCGATCCAGCAGGCCAAGCACACCCGCGGCCGTCGCGTCTACGGCGGACAGCGCAGCTACCTGCCGCTTCGCGTCAACCACGGCGGCGTGATGCCGATCATCTTCGCCAGCGCCCTGATGATGTTCCCGACGCTGCTGATCGGCTGGCTCGCCAAGACCTACGACGCCACGTGGCTGCGATTCATCAGCGACGGCTTCGACCCGATGCGGGGATACATGTACATCCTCTGCTACGTCGGGCTGATCTATTTCTTCGCATACTTCTGGACGACGGTGCAGTTCCAGCCCAAGGAGATGGCGACGAATCTGCGCGACCATGGCAGCTTCATCCCCGGACTGCGCCCCGGGCCGCGCACCGCGGACTATCTCGAGACCGTGATGGAGCGCATCACGTACGTCGGGGCGGGGTTCCTGGCCGTGATCGCCGTCATCCCGATGGTGGTCGCCGCACTGTTCGACATCCCGCTTTCCGTGACGGTCTTCCTCGGGGGGACCGGGCTGCTGATCGTCGTCAGCGTCATGCTCGACTTCGTCCAGCGGATCGAGGCGGCGATGCTGATGCGCAACTACGGCGGATTCCTGGGCGGTCCGGGCGGCGGCAAGCGGATTCGCAGTGGTCGTGGATAAGATACTTATTTTTATGAACTTATAACTTTGCCGGGCCGGCGGCACCCCGGACGGATGCCCCCACGCCGTTCAGGCTCCGGGCGCCGGGGTTCAGGACGCGGTCCGACATGGCATTGCATTTGCAACGCCGGAAGCAATGGGTTATCCTGATGGGCTGCATTCGCGGAGGCGTCGCGTTCGATCGCGTCGGTGATCGCGGATGGGCATAAAACTGAAGACCCTTGAAGAAGTCGAGCAGATGCGGATCGCGGGCCGGGTCGTTCACCGGATCCTGCGGCAATGCAGAGAGATGTGCCATCCGGGCGTGACGACGCTCGAGATCGACGAGGAAGCCGGGCGCATGATCGAGGCGGAAGGCGCCCGCGGGTTGTTCAAGAACTACCCGACGTACAAGCCAGGCGAAGGTTTTCCGTCGAACCTTTGCATCAGCGTGAACGATTGTGTCGTTCACGGCATCGCTGGTGATCTGAAGGTGCGTGACGGCGACATCGTCGGCATCGACTGCGGCGTGCAGCTAGCCGGATGGTGCGGCGACTCGGCCGTGACGATTCTGGTCGGCGACGTCGAGCGCGAGACCAGGCGGCTCTGCGAGGTGACCCTCAGGGTGCTGCACCTCGCGATCGAGAACATCAGGCCCGGGCGCAGTTGGAGCCAGGTCGCCCGTCTGATGCAGGGATACGCGGAACGGGCCGGCATGAGCGTCGTACGCGACTTCGTCGGCCACGGCATCGGACAGGAAATGCACGAAGCCCCCAAGGTTCCCAACTTCGTCGTACGCGACCTGCTCAGGAACGACATCGTGCTGCGCGAAGGAATGGTGCTGGCGATCGAGCCGATGTGCAACCTCGGCACCAAGGACGTAGTGACCGAGAACGACGGCTGGACGGTCCGGACGGCGGACGGCAAGCCCTCAGCGCATTACGAGCACACGGTGGCGGTCACCGCGGACGGATGCGACGTGCTGACGGACGGACGTTAACCCGACAGGCAGTCAGACAGGTAGCTTTTGCCCAAAGAAGAAAAAATCCAGGTCGACGGCGAGGTGCTCGAGTCGCTTCCGAACGCGATGTTTCGCGTGAAGCTCGAGAACGACCATGAGATCATCGCACACATCTCCGGCAAGATGCGCATGCACTACATCCGTATTCTTCCCGGGGACCGGGTGACGGTGGACATCAGCCCGTACGACCTGACGAAGGGCCGAATCACGTACCGGCATTGAAACGGCATTGAGACTGCATTGAAACTGCATTGAAACTGCATTGATTCTGAAAAGACCGAGGCCAGGCCATGAAGGTACGAAGCAGCGTCAAGCGCATCTGCGAAAACTGCAAGATCATCCGTCGCAAGGGCGTGGTGCGCGTCATCTGCACCAACCCCAAGCACAAGCAGCGCCAGGGCTGACCGGAACCGGACTGGACGAGCACCAGTAGAGCAATACGCGAGGAATACAGATGCCACGTATCGCCGGAGTCGACGTTCCGGACGCCAAGCCGATTCGAATCGCCCTGCGCTATATCTACGGCATCGGGCCGGCCAACGCGGAAGAGGTCCTCAAGGAGGCCAACATCGAGGGGCAGACCCGCGCCAACAAGCTGACGGAGGATCAGTTGGCGCAGATCGCGAGCATCATCGACAACAACTACATCGTCGAAGGTGCATTGCGACGCCAGGTGGCCCAGAACATCGCGCGGCTGCGCGACATTCGGTGCTATCGCGGCGAGCGTCATCGCCGGGGCCTCCCGTGCAACGGCCAGCGCACCAAGACGAACGCCCGCACCCGCAAGGGCCGTCGCAAGACCGTCGCCGGGAAGAAGGGCGTCAAGGCGCTGAAGTAAACCGAGTTTCGCGAGATTACCAGTCCCCCAGTCCCCCAGCCCCCCAGCCCCGTAGCCAGCAAGGTGCCCCATGGCCAAGAAGCAAAAGAAGATCCGCAAGAACATCCGCCGCGCGATCGCCCACATCAAGGCGTCGTTCAACAACACCCAGGTGACGATCACCGACGTCAACGGGGAGACGCTCTGCTGGGACTCGGCGGGCACCGTCGGCTTCAAGGGCTCGCGCAAGAGCACGCCCTTCGCGGCGACGCGCGCGGCCGAGGAGGTCGCGAACAAGGCGAAGAAGTACGGCATCCAGGAAATCGAGGTGCACATCAGCGGCGCCGGCAGCGGGCGCGAGTCCGCCGTCTCGGCCCTGCAGTCGGCGGGCCTGAAGGTGACGGCCGTCGAGGATCACACCCCGATTCCGCACAACGGCTGCCGTCCGCGCAAGAAGCGACGCGTGTAACGCATCGGCGTCGATCGATCGAGCACCCCCCACCGAGCGACACGACCGGGCCCGCCGGGCCCGCCCGGCAACCCGAAGCTTTGTCCGCCGCCGCACGGCCGAACTAGCTCTGAACCAGTTGGAGATCCATCATGCGAATCCGATGGCGCGGTCTGGAACTTCCCAACCGAATCACGCCCGAGCACGGACTGAACACCGAGACGTACGGCAAGTTCGTCGTCGAGCCCTTCGAGCGCGGGTTCGGCACGACGATCGGCAACAGCCTCCGCCGCATCCTGCTGTCGAGCCTCGAGGGCGCGGCCGTCACGGCGATCAAGATCAAGGGCGCGCCGCACGAGTTCACGAGCCTCGAGGGCGTCATGGAGGACGTCACCGACATCGTGCTGAACGTCAAGAACATGGTCGTCTCGATGACGGGCGACGAGACCCGCACGATGCGGCTGTCCGCCGAGGGCCCCGGCGAGGTCACCTGCGACCTGATCGAGGCGGACATGACCGTGACGATCCACAACAAGGACCTGGTCCTCGCGACCCTGACCAAGGAGGTGGACTTCGACATGGAGTTCACCGTGCAGAAGGGCCGCGGCTACGTCCCGGCATCCGAGCAGTACGAGAGCACGGAGGACCAGGAGGTCGGCATCATCCCGATCGACGCGATCTTCTCCCCCGTGTCGCGCGTCCGGTACACCGTCGAGGACACGCGCGTCGGCCAGAAGACGAACTACGACAAGCTGACGCTCGAGGTCTGGACCAACGGCACGGTGACGCCCGAGCTGGCGATGGTCGAGGCGGCGAAGGTGCTGCGCAAGCACCTCAATCCGTTCGTGCAGTACTTCGAGATGGGCGAGGCGACCGCGAGCGAGGCGGCCTCCGCCGAGGCCCGCGCCGACGAGGAGATGCTCTCGAAGCTGCGCATGCCGCTGAACGAGCTGGATCTTTCCGTCCGGGCGAGCAACTGCCTGGAGTCGGCGAAGCTGGTGACGGTGAGCGACCTCGTGTCGCGGACCGAGGCCGACCTGCTGAAGGTCCGGTCGTTCGGCAAGACTTCGCTGCGCGAGGTGAAGCGCAAGCTCGCCGACATGAACCTCGAGCTGGGCATGGAGATCTCGGACGAGCTTCGCGCCGAGACCTCCGGCCAAGGGAGCTGACGCCATGAGGCACCGCGTAGCCGGATTGAAGCTGGGACGGGACACGGAGCATCGGCTCGCGATGCGGCGGAACATGGCCGTGGCCCTGTTCACGCACGGCCAGATCACGACCACGGTGCCCAAGGCCAAGAGCGTGCGCCCCTTCGTCGAGAAACTGATCACGGCGGCCCGCCGCGGCGACCTCGCGGCGCGGCGCCGGGTGATCAAGGCGATCGGCGACCCCATCCTCGTCGACCGGGACCTCAAGGCGAGCGATCGCCGGGAGCTCGCGGCCGACGGTTACCGCGTCAACAAGTACCACGAGCTGAAGGACGGCCCGCGCGTCGTGAAGAAGCTCTTCGACGAGATCGCTCCGCGTTACGCGGACCGGGCGGGCGGATACACGCGTATCGTGCGTCTCGGCAAGCACCGGATCGGCGACGGTTCGGACCTCTGCGTGCTGCAGCTCGTCGGCGACGAGGAAGGGCCACAGGTCAGCGGCGACTACTCGCGTCGTCGCGACAAGGCGAACCGCCGCATGGAGTTCGCGGCCGGCAAGCGCAAGCAGCGCACGAAGGGCGCCGAGGCAGCCACGGCGACCGAGCAAGCGCCTCCGCAGGAAGAGGCCGCGGCCGAGCCGGAGACCGAGGCCACCGAGGCCACCGAGGCCGAGACGTCCGGCGAGGATCAGGCAGGCGAGGCATCGTCCAAGGACTGAGCTCAGTGATCACGCGCCATGTTCGGCGAGCCGGAACTGCGTGAACTTCTCGATCGTGTCGCGTCGGGCGACGCAACCGTGCCGCAGGCCCTCGAGGCGCTGCGGCGACTCCCTTTCGAAGACCCTGACTACGCGACGCTGGACCACCATCGCCGTCTGCGCGACGGGCTCGGCGAGGTCGTGTACTGCTCGGGGAAGACGACCGCGCAGGTGGCGGGCATCGTCGGGCGCCTTGCCGACAGCGGCTCCCGGGTGCTCGCGACGCGGGCGACGCACGAGCAGTTCGAGGCGGCGCGGCGCTACGTGCCTGACCTGCAGTACCAGGAGGCCGCGCAGTGCATCTGGCTCGACCGGGACCCGGACCGACCCCGCGCCAGGGGGACCGTCGTCGTGGCCGCGGGGACGAGCGACCTGCAGGTCCTGGAGGAGGCGGTGCTCACGCTGTCGTTGATGGACCAGCACGCCGAGCGGATCGTCGACGTCGGGGTGGCGGGACTTCACCGACTGCTCGGCCATCTCAAAGCGCTGCAGTCCGCCAACGTCATCATCGTGATCGCCGGCATGGACGGCGCGCTGCCGAGCGTCGTCGGCGGTCTCGTCGGCGCTCCCGTGATCGCAGTGCCGACCAGCGTCGGCTACGGTGCGAGCTTCCACGGCGTGTCGGCGCTGCTCGCGATGCTCAACAGCTGCGCACCGGGCGTGAGCGTGGTCAACATCGACAACGGTTTCGCGGCGGGATACCTGGCGGCGACGATCAATCGAAGGATCGTTCGCTGAAGTCTGGCGACTTCAGCTTTATTCGGAACCACCTTCTCGGCTTTTCGTATGATCATCGTCGCTCCGTATCGGGCACGCTAACGCGATGAGCAAGTCGCCGCGCACCGTCGGCCTGTGGTTTATTTCGGCGGGCGCCGTGATCATCGCGGGGTCCGTGTGGGGGCTCGCGCGCGATGTCGGCTGGATCGCCCAGCCCTTCTACGCCTGGATCTGGTGGGGATACATCCTCCTGCTCGACGGCTACTGCGTCGTGCGCCGCGGCCATTCCATGCTCACCACGCGCGGCCGCATCGTGCCGCTGATCGCCGTCTGGTCGGTGTCGTTCTGGTTCTTCTTCGAAATCCTCAACCTGCGGTTCCAGAACTGGTACTACGTCGGCGTCCCTCGCATCCAGTCGCCGGCTCATGTCGCGCGCAGCATGGCGTTCGTGTTCATCTGCTTCTCGACGGTGTTCATCGGCATCTTCGTCACCGCCGAGGCGCTCGCGGCGGCGGGGGTCTGGCGCAACCTGTGCAGCCGACGGCTGGCGCTGCCGGGCTGGGTGGGCTACGCGACGCAGGGGCTGGGCGCGGTCATGGCGCTGGCGGCGGTCTGCTTCCCCTACTACCTCGCCCCGCTCATCTGGGGCAGCTTCACCTTCCTCATCGATCCCTGGAATCACCGCCGCGGAGCGCGGTCGATCCTGCGCGACGTCGAGCACGGCGACTGGGGCGCGATCGCGCGCCTCCTGCTGGCGGGGCTGATCTGCGGATTCTTCTGGGAGAGCATGAACTTCTTCGCGCCGCAGAAGTGGATCTACACGGTGCGCGGGCTCGAGGATTTCAAGCTCTTCGAAATGCCGCTGCTCGGGTTTCTCGGGTTCCCCGGCCTGGCCCTCGACTGCGTGGCTGCCTTCGCGCTCGCCTCGTCATGGTTTATTGGCAACCGGACCTGGGAGCATCCCGCCGATCTGTCGTACGAGGTCCTGCCCACCCGTGCTCCGCGACGGGCCGTGCTCGTCCTCTCGATGCCGCTGCACGGTCTGTTCTGGCTGCTGGCACTCGGACTGTACCTCGTCGTCGGTTCGACGTTCGGTTCGGTCGAGGTGCTTCTGAATGACCTGTCGCTCACCGAGAGGGAACGTGCCGTTCTGAACGACATGGGCATCACGCGTCCGCGGCAGCTGCTGGCCGCCACGCGCGAGGGGAATACCCGGGCCGTTCTGCAGCGGGGGGCGAGCATCGATGACGAGCGTCTGTCGAGGATCGTCAAGGAGACGCAGCTTTTCACCTTCAAGGGCATCGGCGCCCACCACGGCCGGGCATTGCAGCGGATCGGGGTGAGTACCGTGCGCGACCTGGCCGAGTACGAACCGGAGACGCTGCACCGCGCGCTGGCCCGAGACGCGCTGTCACGCGGCCGCCGCGTTCCGCGACTGGATATGGTTAGGGTCTGGGTGATGGCCAGCCAGGATCGCGGCATCGTGCTGCGCCTGGCGGATCAAGGATGAGGGGCTTTCCTTTCATTCCGTTTATTCCGTCTATTTCTTATTGGTTATTTCGGAGCGCAGATTGCCTCCGAAATAACCAATAAGAAATAGACGGAATAAACGGAATGATCACGCTCGGCGCCGGTTGATCGAACCGGCCAGCGCCGCGACGCCGATCACCGAGAGCAGGGCGGTTACCGGCTCTGGGACCGCGGTGCCCGAACCGCCACCGCCACCACCACCGCCGCCGCCGCCATCGCCACCAGGATCGCCGATTTCGCCGCCGGCCGATGAGCCGTCCTGGCCGCCGCCGCCGCCGGTGTGGATGACGAAGTCACCGCTGATCGACTCGAGGCCGCCGTTCGCGGTGAAGCCGAAATCGACGGCGATGGAGGAGGCCTGGAGATCGAAGCCGGTGGGGAACAGTTCAGGAAGATCCATCGTGGTGAACGGGGCTTCCGGGTAGAGCAGGTTGAGGTTCGCCGAGCGACCGACGAGGGGCACGCCGGTGACCTGGTTGAGCGCGCTGAGGAAGTTGATGTCGCCTTCCGTCACCATGGCGCTCAGTCCGGCGCTCGACTCGACCGAAACGCCGTTGTCGTAGTCGATCCGGAGCATCGAGCCGGGCAGGTCGTAGTTTCGACTGTCCGTGCTGGCGCCGGTGAACAGGCTCCCGCTCGTCTGGTAATCGAGCAGGCCGTTGAACCCAGTCCCATTGAACGGGCTGCCGGGATCGGTCACGGTGCCTGTGACTCGTAGACGACACCTTCGGCCGCCTGCATCCCCGGTGCTGCGAAAAGAACTGCTCAAACAATCGCGCAGGCGACGAATCGAAATGAACAAATGCGTGACACGGTGAACTCCTTCTCTTGCGCTCTTGCGCCGGTCACCAGTTTTTTCAGACCGGCCCCGGGGGCCGAGTCGCAAACGGTCCGATTAAGCAGCGCTGAAGATAGAGGATTCTGCAACGGCTGTCAAGTCGCCCGCATACTGATTTATAAGTAATTAAATAGCAGTATTTAACGAAAAGTATGAAATGTTGAGTCCGATAATAATTTATGCTGCCATGTCCCTTGCTGGGGGGTGATTCTTCGCGTGGACGGGGCGCCGTCGCCCGGATGCGTCGGTTCGGCGGGGCCGTTAAGTCGGGGCGCAACGTCCCCGATAACGACACTGGGAAGAGGTGATCGCGATGTCTGAAGTGGGTGGTCCCCCGGACCTGACGAAGATCAGCGCTCTCGTCGTACATGGCGATGCGCCCGAAGTTTGCGCGCTCGCAGGGCGCGTATCGGAGCGCGGCCACGAGGTCCGGTCGGTCGCGGGCGGCGCGGAGGCCCTGGCGGCGCTCGAGCGCCGGCCGGCGCGCCTCCTTGTCGTCAGCAGCCGGCTCCCGGACATGGACGTCCTCGAGTTGTGCCGGAGCATCAGCACGAGCGAGCGGTACGGGTTCGTGTATGTGCTGCTGTTCGCCGATCCGCGGCACGAGCCCTCCATCATCGAGGCGTTCGATGCCGGAGTCGCCGACCTGCTGTCTACCCCCGTCGACGATCGAACGCTAGACGCCCGACTGAGGGCGGCGGCGCGCATCATCGGGTTCGAGCAGGACCTCACCACCCGCGCCGAGCAGGTGCTCGCCACCAACGCCCGGATCGAGGCCGCCAATCGTGAGCTGGAGACGGTGAACGCCCAGCTCAGCCACATGGCGACGACCGACGAGCTTACCGGTCTGCCGAACCGGCGCACGGCGATGGCGCGCCTTGCGGAGTTCTGGTCGTTCTCCTCCCGCCACGGGGTGCCGCTGTCGTGCATCCTGTTCGACATCGATCGATTCAAGGCGTTCAACGACACGTACGGCCACGCGGTCGGCGACCGCGTGCTGCGCGAGACCGCCGCCAACCTCCGCCGCTTCGCGCGCGTCGAGGACGTGGTGACGCGCATCGGCGGCGAAGAGTTCCTCGTGCTCTGTCCACACACCAATGCCGACCGCGCCGCCGAGGTCGCCGAGCGGCACCGCCGAGTGATCGAGGCGCACCAGGTGCACTACGAAGGCGGCATTCTCCGCGTGTGCGTCAGCGCCGGCGTCGCGGAACGCGGCGAGTCGATGCGCGGGATCGACGACCTGCTGGCCGCCGCGGATCACGCGCTGTACGGCGCCAAGCGGTCCGGTCGCAACCGGGTCTGCGTCGACGCGCAGGGCGGCGAAGCGACGCTGCCGCGCATCGGAAAGTCGCTGGACGATCAGTCTTCTTCCCTCGAGAAGTCCTGCATTCTGCTGCTCTGTGACGACGGCAAGGACGATCCTTACGTGTCGCTGCTCGAGCGTGCCGGCTACGAGGTATCCGTCTCGCCAGCGCGCCCATCGGCGATCGACGCGCTCGCCGTGTCCCCACCCCAGGTCGTGATCGCTTGCGAGCCCTCCGAGGACGGCGATGTCGCCGCGACGATCCGTCAGCTGAAGGCGAACCCCGCCGTCCAGTCGATTCCGGTCGTTCTCGTCGGACCGCGCGATCCAGAGGAGAGCTGGAGCACGATCCTTGCGAACGGGATCGAGGAGTACGTCAGTCTGCCGCTACGACCCCAGGAGCTTCTGATGCGCGTCCGCGCGATGATGATGCTCAACGCGAGCCGGCAGATGCACGTCCGGAGCAACGAGGCCCGCGCCGAGCAGGCGCGCATGCTGACGCTCGTTCTCGAGTACACGCGCGCACTGGCGATCATCGACGACCTGGACACGATGCTCGAACGGACCGTCGCGGCGGTGTCGGAGCTTACCTTCAGCCGGCGCGTTTCGATCATGCTGCCCGACGCCGAGGAGCGGTATCTCAAGGTGGCCAGCGCAGTCGGCATCGACCCGGACGTCATCGAGGACACGCGCATCGCGGTGGGCTCGGGCATCGCGGGCCGGGTGTTCGTGACGCGCCGCTCGCACGTGATCAACACCGATGGCGATGCAGGCGACGATCAGGGCGCCTACACGTCGCGGTTCTACGCGAGCGTGCCGATGATCTGCGGCGACGAGCTCGAAGGCCAGCCGGTCGTCGGCGTGCTCAACGCGAGCAACCGGTTCGCCGACCGGCCGTTCGAACCGCGCGAGCTCGAGGCGATCGACCTCATCAGCAACATCGCGGCCGCGGCCATCCACGAGACGCAGGTGCGCCAGGCCCGCGACGAGTCGCGCAACGCGGCGGTCGCGGCCCTGGCCAAGCTCGCGGCCCAGCGTGACGGCGCGACCGGCCGGCACCTCGACCGCGTCACGGAGTACTGCGTGGTGCTGGCCGAGAAGCTGCGGGCGATGGGGCGCTACACGGACGAGATCGATGACACGTTCATCGCCGATCTGCGAAAGAGCGTGCCGCTGCACGACATCGGCAAGGTCGCCGTGCCGGACGCCATCCTGCTCAAGCCGGGCAAGCTCACGCCCTCCGAGCTGGCGATCATGCGCCGGCACGTCGACGTGGGTCGCGAGACGATCCAGACCCTTTCCATGCACGCCTCGGGCGTCGGATTCCTCGCAATGGCGGAGGACGTCGTGGGCGGTCACCACGAGTGGTACGACGGCACGGGCTACCCGAACGGCCTCAAGGGCGACGACATTCCGCTGTCGGCACGCATCGCCGCCGTCGCCGACGCGTACGACGCCATCACCAGCAGCCGGTCCTACAAGGATGCAACGCCTCACGACGAAGCCGTTGCGCTGATTCGCGTTCGATCGTCGACACAGTTCGATCCGGCGGTCGTCGAAGCGTTCTTCGAGTGCCGTAAGCAATACTCGCACCTGGCGCTGTCGCTGCGTGACGATGAAGCTGACGAAGATCCGGCGCTCGATCGCCACGTGGCGTGAAGGCAAGCCACCTCAACCTTTCGACCCGACACTTGCGAACCGCGCGGCGTAAGCCCGCGGGTCCGAGGCCGCCGGCGCGGATGGGGCCTTGTGCCGCATGAGGACGTGCGCGCGGTCCACCCGCCGGCTTACGCCGGCGGTACGCCGATGCGTTCGACACCGGACGTTCCATAGCCCGATTCGTTACGCTGCGTGCGCAGACATTGGTTAAATCCCCTTTGCGTTGAGGAAACTCCACCATGGCTGAGAAGAGCTACCGCGCCGCAATCATGGGCCTGGGCATGATGGGCGGCGCCGACCAGGTGTCCGCCGAGGCCATCGGGCAATCGGTGGCGACGATGGACGGCACGCACCTCGAGGCCCTGCGCGGGCACGAACGGGTCGACGTCGTCGCGGGCAGCAGCCGCGATGCCGGCCGCCGCGAGCGCTTCGAGCAGCGCTGCGGGGCGCGCACGTACGCCGACTGGCGCGAGATGATCGAGAAGGAGAAGCCCGACATCGTCAGCGTGGCGACCTACACGCCGGTCCACGCGGAGCAGACGATTCGCTGCGCCGAGGCAGGCGTGCGGGCGATCTGGTGCGAAAAGCCGATCGCCACGACGCTGGTCGAGGCGGACGCGATGGTCGCGGCGTGCGAGCGATCCGGCACGCTGCTCGTGATCAACCACAATCGTCGGTTCAAGCCCAACCACCAGCGCATCGCGGACATGATCGCCGAGGGCGTCGTGGGCGAGATGCGATCGGCGAACCTGCAGTGGGCATCGGGTCGGCTCGGCAACGTCGGCACGCACGCCATCGACACGCTGCGCATGATCACGCGGCGTGAGATCGTGGCGGTCTCCGGTCATCTCGACCTCAGCGACAAGCCGGACTGCCGCGGAGACGATTTCCATGATCCAGGCGTCAGCGGGATGCTGCGGATGGAAGGCGACCTGGTCGCTACGGTCGACGCGCCGAATTATTCCGTGGCGCCGTTGCTGATACAGGTCAATGGAAGCAACGGCAGGGTGACGATCGACCGCCGCGCCATCGTCATCGAGTCCTGGGACGGTGTCGAGCAGTCGCTTGCCGAGCCGGAGCTTGACGGGATGAGCTACGCGACGCAGGGGGTCGTGGCATGGCTGGACGGCGGCACGCCGTTTTGCGCACCGGGCGCCGACGCGGTGCGCACTTTCGAGGCGATCGTCGGGATGCACGTGTCGCACGACCGCGACGCGGCCTGGGTCGAGCTGCCGCTCGCCGGTGAGGATCGCGAGCGGCCCGTGCACTCGGGTTAGTCTCTGTCTCAAAACTCTGCCTGGCGTCGACCGGCTGCATCGCCCGTTGGCGGCGTCGGCCACCGATCGCGGCGCCGACCCGGGGTTACCGGAACTCGAATGACGCCGTTTCGCGTCTTCCGTCCTTTGCCTGGATTACCAGCCAGAGCCGGCTTCCGTCGGCGATCGGATCGGGCACCTCGATGTGGCCGTGGTAGCGCTCGCCGTCTCGACCCAAGAGCGTCTTGACGGAACCGATGCCCGACTCCACGCCGATCCACGCGCGGATCGCGCTCGGATCGCCGCCGTCGACCCGGATGTCCAGGTGGCTCTCGCTGCCTGCCTCGATCGCGCCGAACACCGCCATGGTGACGCTCATCTCGAAGACGTCGGCCCTGCCAAGCTCGCGCCGGGCGCCGTGGCCATGCTCCGACACCTCGTGCTGTTCGTGATCATGGTCGCCGTTGCCGTGGTCGTGATCGTGATCAGGATGCCCGCTGTCGCAGGCGACGACGCCGAACGTCACGGTCAGGACCAGCAGGGCGCTGAAGCGTTTCATGTCGACTCCTTGTCGGGGGACGGGGTGGACGGCGGGCCGCCGCCGAAGATCAGCGAGTAGCCTGCGGGCACGATGACGAGGTTGAGCAGCGTCGAGCTGACGAGGCCCCCGAGCACGACGACCGCGAGCGGTGCGAGCAGCTCGCTGCCCGGTTCGCCGGCCGACATCGCGAGCGGCGCGAGCCCCAGCACCGCGGTCAGCGCGGTCATGAGAATCGGGATGAGCCGCTCCATCGAGCCCTGGAACACGGCCTCGTCGAGCGTCCTTCCTTCGTGCTCGACGAGGTGACGATAGTGGTTGACGAGCAGAATGCCGTTGCGGACCGCGATGCCGAAAAGCGTGACGAAGCCCACCATGCTCGCGATCGAGATCACCGGCGCCTGGTACGGTCCGCCCAGGCCGAACATCGCGAACAGGTTCGCCACCGGCCGATCGGACTCCGTGATGAAGATGACCGCGATGCCGCCGATCAGCGCCAGCGGCAGGTTGACCATCACGAGCACGGCGGCTCGCGTCGAGTTGAACGCCATGTTGAGCAGGAGCAGCATCGCCGCGGCGACCACGGTGCCCATGAGATAGATCGTACGCGATGCGGACTGCTGCGCCTCGAACTGGCCGCCGAAGCTCACCGTGTACCCGCCTTCGCCTTCCTGCCGCGACTGTCGCGCGTGCCGCTCGATGATCGGCTCGACCGCCTGCCGCACCTGCTCGACGAGATGTCCGAGGTTGTGGCCTTTCGCGACGTTCGCGGAGATCACCGCCTTTCGGCGCGCGTTCTCGCGCGCGATCAGGTTCGAGGCGCTCATCGGGCCGATGCTCGCAACCTCGTCGAGGCGCACGATGGCGCCGCCCTTGCCCTGCAGGAGCAGTCCGCGGACCTGTTCGATCGTCTCGCGCTGATCCGGCGCCAGCCTGACGACGATGTCGTGCACCCGGGTCCCTTCGTTCACACTCGCGACGACATGCCCGAAGATCGCGTCCCGGACCTGCTCCGCGGCGCTCACCGGCGTCAGGCCCCATCGCGCGAGGTCGTTCAGCCGGTAGTCGATCGGCAGCGTCGTCACCATCACCTCGCGTTGCGCGTTGACGTCGCGCGCTCCCGGGATCGACTCGAGCTCGGTCTCGATCTCCTTCGCGATCATGCGAAGCCGGTGCAGGTTTTCGCCGTAGACGTTGATCGCCACGGCCGCGGGGGTGCCGGACATCACGTGTGACAGCCGGTGCTCGATGGGCTGGCCGATCATCGTGGTGATGCCGGGCACGGCGGCGATGATCTCGTCGATCGCGTCCCGGACCCGGCGCGCGTCGTGGCCGGTCCGGACCGTGACCTCGATTTCGCTGTTGCTCACCGGCTCGGCGTGCTCGTCACGCTCGGCGCGACCGGTGCGCCGCACGACGGACCGGACCCCCTCGATCTCGTTCATGCGGGACTCGATGCCCTTCGCGAGCCGGTTGCTCTCCTCGAGCGACGTGCCGGGCGGCGCCATCAGGAACACGGTGAACGTGCCCTCGTTGAACTCGGGTAGAAAGCTCGTGCCGAAGGTGCTTCCGAGCCAGAGACTGGCGGCGGTGGCGGCGACGGCGGCTGCGAGCACGGTGCGCCGTCGCTGCAGCACCCAGCGCAGCGTCGGCGCGTAGCAGCGCTTGAGCAGTCGCACGACCGGCCCCTCGCGGCGCTCGTCGACGCTCAGGCGGCCATGCAGCAGAAGTTTGCAGAGCGCCGCGGTGATCGTGACCGCCACGATCAGCGACGCGAGGATCGACGTGATGTACATCAGGCCCAGCGGCCGGAAGAACCGACCCTCCAGGCCCTGCAGGAACAGAAGGGGCACGAACACGATGACGATGATCAGCGTGGCGAAGACGATCGAGCCGAGAATCTCGGTGCAGGCGTCGTAGACCACCTCGACATGCGGTCGGCGCTCCGCCTCGGGGCGCGCACGGTTCTCGCTGAGGCGCCGGTAGGCGTTCTCGACGTAGATGATGCCGTCGTCCACGACGACGCCGATGGCGACGGCGAGACCGCCAAGCGTCATCACGTTGATCGTCTCCCCCCAGGCCCGGAGCGTCAGCAGGGCGATCGCGACCGACAGCGGGATGGCGACGAGCGTGATGATCGTGGTGCGCACGTTCATCAGGAACAGCGCCAGGACGACCGCGACGATGATCGCCGCGTCGCGCGAGACGGTGGTCACCCTGTCGAGCGACTTGTCGATGAAGTCGGACTGGCGCATGACGTGGCGGTTGAGCGTCATGCCCTCGGCCATGGTCGGCTCGATCTCGTCGAACTTCTCGTCGATCGCGTCGGTGAGCGTGAGCGTGTTGGTGCCGGGCGACTTCTGGATGCTCAGCACCACCGCCGGCCGGCCGGCCTCGGCGCCGGTGCCCCGCTTGAGCGCGCCGGCAAGCTCGACGTCGGCAACCTGCCCGATCGTGACGGGCGCGCCCTGGTGGTACCTGATGACGGTGTGCCGGATGTCGTCAGGACTCCGGACGCGTCCCGTCTGGCTCAGCGGGATCTCGAGGCCTTCCAGGTTCGGCAGGTAGCCCGCGCCCGCGGTGCTGTGCGATTCCGCGGCGGCCTGCACGACGTCCTGCACGGTCAGGCCGAACGTGCGCAGGCGCGTCTGGTCGACGTTGACCTGGTACTCGGGCAACTCGCCGCCGATCGCGACGATCTGCGAGACGCCGGGCACGGAGAGCAGGTGATTGCGAAGCTCGAACTCCGCGTAGGCGCGCAGGTCGAGGTCGCTGATCCGGGGCCGGCCGTCGGCGTCGACTTCCGCGCTGAGCGAAACCAGCATGATCTCGCCGGTGATGCTGGTGACCGGCGTGATGATCGGGTGCACGCCGTCCGGCATGGTCTCCCCGGCGATGCTCAGGCGCTCGGACACCAGGTATCGCGCCGTGTAGATGTCCGCGCCCCAGTCGAACTCCACCCACACGATGGAGAGGCCGATCGCGCTGCCGCTGCGCACGCGCCGCACGCCCGGCAGACCGTTGACCGAGCTTTCGACCGGAAAGGTGACGTACTGCTCGACCTCCTCGGCCGCGTAGCCGGGCGCCTCGGGGAGAATGACCACCGTCGGCGCGTTCAGCTCGGGGAACACGTCGACCGGCATCCGCGGCACCAGGTACACGGCGAAGCCGACGACCAGGATCGACATCACGATCACCAGGCCGGCGTTGTCAAGCGAGAATCGGGTGAGTGATCTGAGCATTAGCCGGTTTATCTGTCACTCGAGGGCGGAAGAGAACCACGGATCCGCCACAGGCGAACGGATGGACACGGATGGCGC
>NYZC01000294.1 GCA_002686995.1 Phycisphaeraceae bacterium
CTCACGCGGCGGCGCTTCGCTCAAATCGATGCCGTTCCGGGCCAGCTGCGTCCGCTCAACCGGAACGCCGTAGTCGGCGACCACCGAGTCGCGCGCCCACCTGCTCTGGCATACGACCAGGTCGGTCATTGCGAACATGCGCCGTTCGGCGCTGATAAACGGCCGGCAGAGCACGCGCGGGTATCCGAACTCGCGCGACTCCAGCTCACCGGTGCTGTCAACATTGACCGCCCATCGCGGCCACGAGCCCGCCGCACGGCGGGCGGCGCCGGCCACGCCCTGGGACAGCACGTGCACGACGTCGAAACGGTCGATCGGGAGCGGGCCACGAAGCCATCGCGCAACGATGCTCTTCCAGATCATGTATCCGCGCCACGCCTGGAGGTCCCACGTCGCCGGCACCTCGAAGCGGCGCGTGAGAAGACGCTTGCCCAGGGCCCGCACCCACAGCGCGGGCACCAGGTCGACATGCACCGCGTCGATGTCCGCGGCGCGATCCGCGTACGCCTTCAACTGAAGCGCCACGGTCTTCATGCCGAGCTGGCACGAGTGGAGAAACAGCACGCGGGCCGGGCCCTCGCGCCGCGCCGGAGGCAGACGATCCAATGACACGTCCCGCAGGTTCGTGGAGACGAGGCGGTTCAATCCCCGGTGACCGTCACGACGACCGTGCGCTGACGCGGACGCACGTCGCACTCGAGATGAAAGATCTGCTGCCAGGTGCCGAGGACGAGCGCTCCGTCGCGCACGGGCACCGTCACCGAGGGACCGAGCGTCGTCGCCTGCAGGTGGGAATGCCCGTTCCCATCGTGCCACGCCTGCTCGTGACCGTAATCACGACTCGGCGGCATCAGCCGGTCGAGGATCTCCGGCAGATCGTCCGCGAGCCCGGGTTCGAATTCGATCACACCGATCGCGCCGGTGCTGCCGACGTTGAAGACGTGCGCGATGCCGGTCTTGACGCCGCTGCCGGCGACCACGTCAGCCACGTCGGACGTGACGTCGTGCATGTCACGATGACCGCTTGTTTCGAGCGAGAGGTGCTGCTGATGAGTCATGGTTCGCCGCCGGGACCGAGCGCCTCGGGGCGCGGCTGGATCAGGAACCACGGATGAATACGGATGACACGGACCGATCTGGGCGGATGCGCGAATGCTTCAGCTCTTCTTTTCCGCCTCGTCCTCGCCGGCGACCGCGGCCTCCTGCTCATCGTCGTCCGCATCTTCGATCGAATGGGTGACGTCTTCGGTCGTGTCGGCCAGCGTCTCGCCTTCCTCTTCCGGCGCTTCGGCGACGGCATCGGTCTCATCGGCAGCCGCGTCGGGCGCGCTCGAAGCTTCGGCGTCACTCGACGCGCTCCCCGCGCTGGCCGAGGCTCCTCCCCGAGCCGTGGCAGGCAACTCGGCATGCACCAGGTCGAACCGGGTGCCGCGCACGCGAATGCCGACGATCGCGCACGGCCGCGGCAGCGCGTAGTAGTCGCCGTCGGCGCCCAGGCGATTGACCACGAACGTCCCCTCGCCGCGGTGCTCCACCTTGAACCGTTCGGGCAGATCCCAGGTGATGCGCCCCTGGCGCTTCGCCTCGCGCAGCAGGCTCGGCAGCATGAAGCTGATAAGGCGCCCCTCGCGCGCATGCTCGGGCTTGATGATCTCGATCTCGACGCCGTCGGGGGTCTCGGCGGTCTTGTTGATGCGGATCTTCTCGGACTTCATCGCGATGAGCTCCTGGTCCTCTCAGCCGATCCCCGCGGGTGCGACCCGCGCCGCGGAACGACGAAGTCACCATGGTCGCAGAAGGGCGCCGGCGCGGCAAGCGATGGAGCATGCCCGCCCGTGTCGGGGGTGCATGACAGCTGTCGCGGGTCCCTTTGGAATCGTTCGCGGAGAGGGTGGCTGGCGTCGAGCGCAGCCACCCAATCCTCTGGAGCAATCTGACATCATGCCCGCGTCAGCCGTCATGCACCCCCGTGTCGGAAAAACCATCGTTCGTGATCGGTGACTGGAGGGCGAAGGCCCTGTTACGGCTTCGCTTCCGCCGTCGTGTACCACGTCAGCACGAGCCTGAAGCTGATCTTCGCCATCGCGCTGCGCGGATCGCCTGAGATGTCGAACGAGCGGACCGCGATGTCGCGGAATCGCGGCTCCTGGTGAAGACGGCGCAGCAGTCGCGCGCAGTCCCTGATCGTGCCGGTGCCGCGCACGTGCACCGGCACCATTGCGAAGTGCTCCACCTGTGCGACAGGCATCGGCTGCATCTGGTCGATCTTCAGCCTCGTCTGCCGGCTGAGATCCGCAAGCGAGGCGAGCACCTCGTTGATGAGATCCGGATCGCGAAGCTCGAGCGCCTCGTGACCGGCGTGCGTCCTCACGCGCTCCAGCTCCTCCTCGAGCGATCGGCAGGTCTCGGCCACCGAGACGCTCTGCTCGCGCTGCTGGATCAGCTGCGCATGCTCCGCGGCATACGCGCGGTTGCGCTCCGAAAGAGGGCGCAGCATCAGGAAGTACACGCCCATGCTCACGGCCGCGCAGATCGCGACCCCGACCAGGTCGATCTGCCAGTGCCGCCATCGGTTCGTCGCGCCGTCGCTCATCCTTCGCCTCCGGTGGAATCGGAGAACATGCAGTACACCTCGAACGCCACCGCCTCGACGTCCTCCAGCGGCTGCCGCCAGGTGCGGATCACCTTGACGCGATCGAACAGCGCGAGCCTCTCGAGCCTCAGCACGAACGCCGAGACGTCGGTCTGGGTCGCCCCCAGCCCTTCGAGCCGGAGGCGATACGAACCGGCACGGCCCGAGCCCGACCGGTCGAGCGGCTCGAGACGATACGCGCCGAGCACGACCTTCTGCTCCTGCTGCTGCGACAGCAGACCGAGCAGCAGGCTCCAGTCCGGCTGCACGTTCACGACCCGGCTGGCCTCGAGCGTGGCTCGCGCGTCCTCGATCTGCGGCCGCAGCGCGGCGATTTTCCGGTTCTCGCCGTCGACCTGCGCCGACAGGGCCTCACGCTGTCCGCGGAGCATGTCGCCGTCCTGGTCGAACAGCGCGACGATCATCGCTCCGGCCGACAGCGCCAGCACCGCGAACGCCGTGTCGATCGTGAACCAGCGACGTCGCCGCGCGGCGCGGCGCGCCGCGCTGATGCGGTGAGCCGGAACGAGATTGACGGGCATCGGAGCCCTCATGCGTGCTCCCCTTCATGCAATGCGAGACCCAGCGCCGCCACGAGACCCGGCGCCCGGCAGCGATCCTGGATCGACGGCGCGCACGCAGACAGGTCGCAGGGGGTCAGAGGGCGCAGATCCATGCCGAGCAGCGAAGCGAGCCGCGGCGGCAAGCCGCGCACCACCGCACCGCCTCCGACGACCAGCATGCGCCCCACCTCGTGGCGCTAGAGGTGCTCCGCGTAGGACAGCGACGCGCGAACCTCTTCGCAAAGCCCTTCGATGTAAGCACTGATCGCGTTGTCCGCCGGCGCGGCGCCGGCGCCGGTCGTCGCCCCGTCTTCGGGCGCGCCGTCATCCTCGCCCGTCAGCAGATGCCCGATCAACTCGTCATCGAGGCCGAACTGCTCCTGCAAGGCGCCGTGGAGCCGGCCGAGTCCGACGTCCGCGAGACGGCGCTGGTACACGACGAGCCCGTCGAGCACCAGGACGAAGTTCGCCCCGGTCGCACCGATGTCGAGCATCGCGGTCGGGCCGTCGGCGTCCAGCATGCATGCCGCCGCACGGGCCAGCGCGCACGACGCCACGTCGATCGCGCGGATCCGCAGTCCGACCGACGCGAATCGATCCAGGAGCTCTTCGGCCTGCTCGTGCGGACAGGCCGCGGCCATGGCGGGCGAAGGCGTTCCCGACTTGCCGGCGCCCGGCACGTCCCACAGCGCGAGCTCGAACGAGTTCGGATCGCACCGGTTCGTGCGCGCCAGCTCCATCGCGGCGATCTGCCGGATCGGCGCGCCCGATTCGCGGGGCGGAAGCTCGAGGAGGTCTGACATCAGATGCTCGTGCGGTACGGCGATGACGACGTCGCCGCAGCGAAATCCCCGTCGATCCAGCACGTCGCGCAGCCGCCGCGCCTCATCATCATCGATCATGCCTTCGAAACGACGCCGCGGTATGACCGCCGCCGCCGCCACGGCGGGCGCGGCGCCGCCGGAGGGCGGCGCGAGCTGCACCGCCTTGATCGCGCGGCTTCCCACGTCGACGCCGATGGGACTGGATTCGGTCACCGGCCACCAGGCCATCATCAGCCTCCCGTGCCGCCGGCAAGATCGAACAGCGGCATGAACATGCTGAGGGTGACGAAGCCGACGACCAGGCCCAGCCCGATCAGGATCAGCGGCTCGATCACGCTCATCAGGGACTTCAGCAGAACATCGTTTTCCTCGTCCATCAGGTCGGCGAGGTTGAGCAGCAGCGACGCCACCTGCCCGCTCTGCTCGCCGCTCCGCACCACCTGGCAGACCGACGGGCTGATCAGGTCACTGTCGGCGAACGCGGCGCTGACCGGCTCGCCCCGGGTCACCGCGTCCTCGGCCGTGCCGATGAGCCGGGCGAAGTAGACGTTGCCCATCGTGCCGCGGATCAGTCCGAGCACCTCCAGCAGCGGCATGTGGCTGTCGAGCAGCACCCCGAGCAGCCGGGCGATCCGCGCGGTCGCGAAGCTTCGCGCCATGCGGCCGACCTGCGGCGTGCGCAGGATGATGCCGTCGAAGCAGATCTTGCCCGACTCGCTGCGCAGCCAATAGCGCAGCCCCACGACGACCGCCGCGATCCCCAGCAGCAGCGCCCACCAGTAGTGCCGCAGGCCGTACGAGAGCGCCATCAGGAATTGCGTCGTCGGCGGGATGGGGGCGTCGAGTGATTCGAACAGCGACGAGAACCGCGGGAGCACGAACAGAAGCATCGAGCAGAGCACCGAGACCGACACGAAGACCAGCAGGATGGGATAGATCATCGAGCCGGCCAGCGTGTGACGGACCTGCACCTGCTTGCGGCACAGCGCGGCGAGGCGATCCAGCATCGCCGCCATCTTGCCGGTCGACTCGCCGGCGCCGATCAGGTTCTGGCACACCGGGTCGAAGTATTCAGGATGCTGCCCGACGGCCTCCGTCAGCGACGCGCCCTCCTCGACGCGCGACCGCACGTCCGCGATCACCGATCGCCAGTGCTCGTCGCGCGTCTGCTGCTCGAGCGACTCGAGCCCCTCGACGAGACGCGTCCCCGACGACACCAGCACGTGAAGCTGGCGCGCGAACATCGCCACGTGCTTGAGCCGTCTGGTGCGCCCGGCCCGGCGGCCGCGCGTCCGCGGCGGCCGCTCGAGGTCGCGGCCGGTCGATCCGATGCGCGACACGAACAGCCCCTGGCGCCGCAGCTTCTCGGCAGCATCGTCGGCGTCGTCCGCCTCGATGACGTCGCTGATCTCGCGGCCCTTGGGGTCGAACGCCTGGTAGGAGAGCTTCATGCGGCCCCCCTGTCGACGCCGTCGATCGCCTCGATCAGCTCGTCATCGCTGCGCGTGACGCGCAGGATCTCCTCGAGGCTTGTCTTGTTGTCCATCGCGACCAGCACGCCTTCCTCGCGCAGCGCCAGGCTGCCGTGCTGCTTCACGTTTGCGCGGAGCACGTGCGACGGCGCCGCCTGATGGATGAGCTGGCGGATCTCGGGCGTGACCTCCATCACCTCGTAGATCCCCACGCGACCTTGAAAGCCGCTGTTGTGGCACTGCTGGCATCCGCCGCCCTTGGCGAAGGCGCGCCCGGTCATCTCCGAGAGGCCGGCATCGAACAGCACTCTTTCGCTCGGGAAGTACTTCGTCACGCAGCCGCTGCAGATCGTACGGGCCAGACGCTGGGCCACGACGCCGTTGAGCGCGCTGGAAAGCAGGTAGGACTCGATATTCATGTCGAGCAGACGCGCGACGGCGCCGACCGCATCGTTCGTGTGCAGCGTCGCGAGCACGACGTGGCCGGTCAGCGCGGCCTGGACGGCGACGCGCGCCGTCTCCTCGTCGCGGATCTCGCCGACCATGATGATGTCGGGGTCCTGGCGCAGGATGCTGCGCAGGGCGCGGGCGAACGTCATCCCGATCGATTCGTGCACGGGAATCTGGTTGATGCCGTCGAGCTGGTACTCGACCGGGTCCTCGACGGTGACGATGTTGCGCTCGCTGCTGCGCAACAGCTCGAGCGCCGAGTAGAGCGTGGTCGTCTTGCCGCTGCCGGTGGGGCCGGTGACCAGCACGAGACCGTGGGGCTGGTCGAGGATCTGCCTGAACGTGATCAGCGCCTCGACGCGGAACCCGAGATCTTCCATGCGCACCTGGAGGTTCGCCTTGTCGAGCACGCGCATGACCAGTTTCTCGCCCAGCAGCGTCGGAATGCTCGACACGCGGAGGTCGATCTCGCGGCCCTCGGCGACGATGCGGATGCGCCCTTCCTGGGGCAGCCGCTTCTCGGCGATGTCCATCTTGCTGATGACCTTCACGCGCGACGTGATCGCGGCGTGCATGCCGGCGGGCGGCTTCATCAGGTCGCGCAGCATGCCGTCGACGCGGTAGCGGACGCGCGTGCCGTTGCGATCCGGCTCGATGTGCACGTCGCTGGCGCCCTCGCGGATCGCCGTGAGCAGCGCGACGTTGACGAGGTTGACGATGGGGCTGCCGGCGACCATCTCGTCGAGGTCGGTCACCGGGCCCTCGTCGACCTTCTCGCGCTCGACGACCTCGACATCCGAATCGGCCAGCGACGCGAGAAAGCTGTCCACGCTGGCGTCACCGCCGGAGTACTTCTTGATGAACTCGCGGATGTTGGCATCGAGCGCCAGCACCGGGCGGATGCGGCAGCCGGTGAGCTGCTTGAGCCGGTCGACCGTCGGCAGCGACTGCGGCTCCACCATCGCGACGGTCAGCACGTCGTGCACCTTGAACATCGGAATGACGTGGAGGCGCTCCGCCTCCTCCTCGCCGATCAGCGCCAGCAGTAACGGGTCGATCAGGCCGTGGCGAAGCTGGCAGCCCCGAACCCCCAGGCAGCGCGCCAGCGCCTGCACGAGCGTCTGGCTCGTGATGATGCCGTCGTCGACCAGAAGCTCGCCGAGCAGCCGGCCCGTCGACCGCTGCTGCGTGAGCGCCCGCTCGAGCTGGTCCTGCGACAGCGAGCCCTGCTCGAGCAGCGCCTCGCCGATGCGCGGTCTTCGCGGCCCGACGCTCAAAGGAAGCTCCTCACCGCGGAATTGACGTCTTCGAACGATTCGAACATCTTCGACAGGTCCGTCAGGTCCAGCACCTCGCGCAGCGTCTCGTTCGCGGCGCAGAGCTTCAGGGCATGCCCGCTCTCGGCGAGCATCTCCGTGACGTCGACCAGCGCCTCGAGGCCCGTGCTGTCCACGTACGCGACGGCGGACACGTCGACCACGAACCGCCCGAGGCTGCGATCGAGCACCTCGACGAGGCACTCCTTGAATCGCTCGGCATCGTCGGCGGAGAGCGGCCCGACGGGCTTGATGACCGATACGGCGCCTTGGCGCTGTTCCTGGATCTCCATGACGGGCTACGCGGCTTCCTGGTGAACGGGCAGCGAGAGGGTGAACGTGGTGCCCACGTCGACCTCGGACGCGACGGCGATGTCGCCGCCGTGCATGCGGATGACCTGCTGGGCGAGCGCCAGGCCGAGCCCGGAACCCGTGACGTCGCTGACGCGACAGTCCGCCGACCGGAAGAACTTCTCGAAGACCTTCGACTGCTCCTCGGCGCTGATGCCGATGCCGGTGTCCTCGACCATGACCGTGAGCTGCTGGTCGTCGACCTCGACCCTGACCGTTACCGAGCCGCCCGCGGGCGTGTACTTCAGCGCATTGCCGACGAGGTTGTGCACCGCAAGGACCACCTTGTCGCGGTCGCCGCGAATGACGGGCAGCTTCGGAGGCAGCTCGAACGCCAGCGCCAGGCTCTTCTCCGCGGCCTGCGCCCGGAAGTCGCCCTCGATCTGCTCGAAGACGTCGTCGAGCCGAACATCGTCGCAGGCGAGCTGCAGCGATCCGGCCTCGATCTCCGCGACCGACAGCATGTCGCCGACGATGCGCTCGAGGCGGCGGGCCTCCTGGTTGATGATGTTGATGGACTTGGCCCGCTCCAGCGTGTCGGAATCATCCTCCAGCAGCGATTCGACGTAGAGGCGGATGTTCGTCAGCGGCGTGCGCAGCTCGTGCGTCGCCTGCGCGACGAACGCGTGACGGGCGTCCTCGGCGGCGCGAAGCTGCGTGATGTCCTCGATCATCACGATGACCGAGTCCGGGTCGGTGCGGCGCACCGGCCGCACGCTGATGCGCAGCATGCCGGCCTCCTGCTCGTTCGTGCGCTCGATCTCGAAGGTGCGCCGCTGGCGCATGGCGCCGCCCATGGCGCCGCGGATGGCGTCGAGCACCTGCGCGTCCTCGATCACCCGGTCGATCGGGGCGCCGACGATCTGCTCCTGCCGGGCCTGGAGCAGCACGCCCGCGGCACCGTTCGCGTATCGCGCGTTCAGACCCGAGTCGACGATGATCAGGCCCTGCCAGATCGCGTCGAACGCACCGTCCAGATCGCTGCTCGTCCTGCGCTGCTCGACAAGCGACTCCTCGAAGCGCTGGCGCGCGTCGTCGCCGAGCTGCCGGTGCAGCCGGTTCATGAGCCCGTTCCACGCGTCGGCCTCGAGCCCGAGATCGTCGCGGACCGTGACGACGTCCGGCGCGGTCTCGCCTTCGTGCGCGGCCATCAGCGACTGGCGGATGAAGGCCATCGCCCGCAGGGGTGAGACGAAACGGATCGTGAGCAGCACTGAAACGACCGCGACCACGGCGGTGATCACGCCGGCGCCCAGGTAGGTTTTCCATGCGGCCCCGGCGTCGAGAAGGGCCGCGGCGCCTTGGAGGCACCACCATGACGCGCCGAATCCGACGGCGCCGACCGCGACGATGATCAGGGCGACCAGCGCCGTCATCGGTGAGCCGAGGCGTGGCGAGGAGCTCGAAGTCGCGGGCAGATCAGGCGGGACTTGATCCGGCACGTGTTCTCCCTTCCGATCCAGTGGCAGCAGTATCCGCCCTTCTATCGGCTGATCGGACGTGCGAATTAAGGTCGGGGCGCGAACGTTATCGGGCGCGGCAAGCACGGAATTCGTCGCGGGTGCAATCCGATACGGGATGCGCGCGAGGTCGCCGAATGGGCCACACTTCGGATGTGGAAGTCCGCCCGTCGGCTCGGTTGATCCGGGAGCCGCATCCTGGATCGCGCCGGAATGTCTGGCGACTCCCGCCGCAACCGTTACGATCATGACATGTCCGATGCCGCGTCCATTCGCCTGCTCACGCCGGGCCCCACCGCCGTGCCCGAGCCCGTGCTCGCCGAGTTGGCACGGCCCGTCATTCACCATCGCACCGCGGGATTTCGGGCGATCTTCGCGGACGTTTCGAAACGGCTTCAGCGGCTCTACCGCACCGAGGGCCCGGTGCTCACCCTTGCCGGGTCGGGGACGACCGCGTTCGAAGCGGCGCAGGTGTCGCTCATCGGGCCGGGGCGCCGGGCGCTGACGATCGCCTCCGGGAAGTTTGGCGAGCGATGGCAGGACATCTACGCCGCTCACGGTGTCGAGCAGGAGCGCCTCGACGTCCCCTGGGGCAGCGCCGTCACGGCAGGTGAAATCGCCGACGCCCTGGAACGAAGCCCTGAAGTCGACGTCGTCACGCTCGTCGTGAGCGAGACCTCGACGGCCACGATGTGTGATCTGCGCTCGATCGCCGAGGTCGTGCGCAAGCACAACGTGCTGCTGATCGCCGACGGCATCACCGCCGTGGGCGCGATCCCCATCGAGATGGATGCGTGGGGCGTCGACGTCCTCGTCGCCGGATCGCAGAAGGCGCTGATGCTGCCGCCCGGTCTCGGCTTCGTCGGTCTCGGGCCGCGCGCGCTCGAACGGCTGGAACGGCCGATCGCACTGCCCGCCTACTGCCTCGACCTGCGCCGGTGGCTCGAATCCTGGCGCAAGGACGACGTGCCGTTCACGCCCCCGATCAGCCTGATCCGCGGGCAGCAGGTCGCGCTGGAGATGATCGAGACCGAGGGGCTCGAAAACGTGTGGCGGCGATCGGCGGGGCTCGCGACCGCCACGCGCTCGGCCTTCATCGCGATGGGGCTCGACCTGGTCAGCCGCGCCCCCAGCGATTCGCTGACCGGTGCGTTCTACCCCGAAGGCGTCGAGGACGCGGCCTTCCGCGCCCGGCTCCGCGACGCGCATCACATCCAGATCGCGGGCGGGCAGAGCGGCCGCGGCGCGAAGTGGAAAGGGCGAATCATGCGCCTCAGCCACATGGGGCACGTCGACGCCGACGACACGCTCGCGGCACTCACGGCGATCGAGCAGGAGCTGATCGCCGCGGGACACGACCTCGCCCCGGGCACGGCGGCGTCCGCAGCGCGCAAGGCTGGGCTTTCCGCCTGACGCATGATGCGCGCGATTCCGCACCGCACCGCGCGACCGAAACCCGGAACCCGCTTCCGCTAGGATGTCGCCACCTCACCAGAAGGAAGACGTCATGACCATGCAGTTCAAGGTGCTCGCCGGAAACCACGACCGCCGCTCGGCCTTCGTCAGCATCCCGCTCGAGCAGCCCAGCACCGGCGGCCGACTGACCCACGAGCGCGGCGACGAAGTGCCATGCCAGGTCGATGCGGGCCGACTGTGGCTGCGTGTCGATCGTCTCGCCGCCGGCGCCTCGGCGGGATACACCTTCGAACCCGACGCTCCGGCCACGCGACGTCGCGGCGTGCGATTCCGGCACGACGAGGCGCAGGGCACCGTCGACGTGACCGTCGGCACCCGCCGGTTCACCACCTACCACTACCACACGCTGCCCGATACCGACTCGCCGCGGCCCTACTTCTTTCCGATCATCGGTCCGAGCGGCGCATCGATGACCCGCGCCTATCCCATGCAGACCCTTGACGGCGAGAACCACGATCACAAGCATCATCGCTCGGTCTGGGTCGCCCACGGCGACCTGAACGGCTGCGACCTGTGGACCGAGGAGCCCGGGCACGGCGTGCAGGTCCATCGCGAGTTCGTCGAGGTCGAGGGCGGCCCCCTGTGGGGCCGGCTCGTCGAGCGGCTGACCTGGGAGGATGCCGAGCGCCAGCCGATCATCAACGAGTCGCGAACGGTCGCCTTCTACGCGACGTCCGACCCGATCCGCATCGTCGACCTGACGGTGCACTTCACCGCCGATCACGGACCGGTGTCGTTCGGCGACACCAAGGAAGGCGGCATCTGCTCCATCCGCATCGCCACGACGATGGACGGCAACAAGGGCGGCCGAATCGTCAGCAGCGTCGGCGGCGTCGGGGAAACCGAATGCTGGGGCCGGCCCGCGCACTGGATCGACTACTCGGGCCAGGCCGAGGACCAGCACGTCGGGGTCGCGATCTTCGACCACCCGATGAACCTGCGCTCGCCCACGCCGTGGCACGTGCGCGACTACGGCCTGTTCAGTGCGAACCCCTTCGGACACGGCGACTACCAGCAGAGCCTGCTGACCAACGGCACACACGTGGTCGAAGCGGGCGCGTCGCTGACGTTCCGCTACCGGATGCTCTGGCACAAGGCCGACGAGCGGAAAGCGAACGTCGGCGGCCATTACCACAACTGGGTGAACCCCCCGGCCGTCGAGAGCTGAACGCGCAAAAAACAGGACCCACGAATGGCGCGTCGTGGGTCCTGGTGCGAACGGGCGCGTTGGGCGCGCCCGTTACAGTTCCAGTTCGCGGCCCGTCAGGGCCTCGTACGCCTCAAGATACTTTGCCATCGTGTTCTGCACAACGTCGGACGGCAGCGCCGGCCCGGGCGGGGTCTTGTCCCACTTGCCCTCGCCGACCAGCTCCTCGAGATAGTTGCGCACGTACTGCTTGTCGTAGCTCTCCTGGTCGCGACCCTCGGCGTACCTCGCCGCCGGCCAGAAGCGCGAGCTGTCCGGCGTCAGCACCTCGTCGATCAGGAGAAGCGCTCCGTCCTCGGTCTGCCCGAACTCGAATTTCGTATCGGCGAGGATGATGCCGCGCGACGCCGCGTGATCGTGGCCCAACGCGTAGATCTTCAGGCTCAGGTCCCGCAGCGTCGTCATCAGCTCGGTCCCGACCAGCTCGCACGCCCGCTCGAACGAAATGTTCTCGTCGTGACCGGACTGCTCCTTGGTCGCCGGCGTGAAGATCGGCTCGGCGAGGCGGGAGCACTGCCTGAGACCGTCCGGAAGCTTCAGGCCGCACACCTTCTGCGACTGCTGGTACTCCTTCCAGCCCGAGCCCGCGAGGTAGCCGCGCACGACGCACTCGATGGGAACGACCTTCGTCTTGCGGCCGATCATCACGCGTCGCTCCAGCGACGCCCGCTGCTCGTCGCTGATCCCGTCGATGTCGGCCGGATCGGTGCTGATCAGGTGGTGGCTGATGCTTCCGGACAACTCGGTCGCGACGCGGTCGAACCAGAAGTTGCTGATCTGCGTGAGCACGATCCCCTTGCCGGGCAGGCCGTTCTCCATCACGACGTCGAACGCGCTGATGCGATCGCTGGCCACGATGACCAGCGCCGCTTTGCCGTCGACGGTCGTCTCGTAGATGTCCCGAACCTTGCCCTGCCGCCGGCCCGGAAGCGGAAGGTCCGTCTTCAGCAGCGCCTGCGCCGTGCTCGTCGTCGATTGAGTCATGTGCGTGTCGCCCTTTCGTGTTCCGGTCGTTGAGGAGACGCGTCAATGAAGTGTCGCGTCTCCGCTTTAGAGTGTCAAGCATGTAGCGCAAACGTTCGGGATGCGCGCGACGTCGCCGACGTTACCGAAGTGGTCCGCACTTGGGATGATGCGTGGCACGAGGTACTGCGCCGCGAGCGCGATCCGAATGTGCGATACCGGCCTTCAGCCCGGCGTGGAATGTGGATAACCTGTTGTTCACTGTGCCAGGGGGTGCCGACTCAAGGCTGTTCGCGCACGCGACGAAACGAATCGCACCCCGCCCCCGCTCAGAACTGTCGCAGGAACCTCAGGTCGTTCTCGAACAACCACCGGATGTCCTGGATACCGTGCTTGCGCATGGCCAGGCGCTCGATGCCGAGCCCGAAGGCGAAGCCCGTCCATCGTTCCGGGTCGTAGCCGACGGCTTCGAACACCGCGGGATCGACCATGCCGCAGCCGCCGATCTCGATCCACTCCCATCGGTCGCGGACCTTCATCTTCACGTACAGCTCCGCCGACGGCTCCGTGAACGGGAAGTAGCTCGGCACCAGCCGCACCTCGGCCTCGGCGCCGAAGTATGCGTGGGCGAACTGGATGAGCGTGGTCTTGAGGTCGACCATGCTCACGTTCTCGTCGACGTAGAGCCCCTCGACCTGGTGGAACATCGAGTAATGCGTCGCATCGTGGGCGTCGGGCCGGTAGACGCGCCCCATGGCGATGATGCGCACCGGCGGCGGCGTGGTTTCCATCACCCGGATCTGGATCGTGCTGGTCTGCGACCGCAGCAGGTGCGGGTTCTCGCGAGACGGGGGCGTCAGGTAGAAGTTGTCGAGCGGATCCCGGGCCGGGTGCGCCTGCGGGATGTTCAGCGCGATGAAGTTGTGGTACTCGTCCTCGACCTCGGGGCCGGTGGCGACGTCGAAACCCATGCGTCCGAACACGTCGATCAGGGCGTCGATCGTCTGGGTGATGACGTGCTCGCGCCCCAGCCGCGGTGGCATCGCGGGCTCGGTCACGTCGAGCTTCGGCCCGCGCCGACCGCCGCCCGCCGATACGTACTCGCCCTTCGCCGCCTCGAACGACTCCTGCAGCTTCTTCCGCAGCCGATTGGCGCCCTGGCCGAACGCCGGCTTCTGATCGGGCGGCACCTCCTTGAGCAGCCCCATGAGCCCCTTGAGCGCGCCCTTGGAACCGAGGTACTTGATCCGGAACGCCTCGAGGTCGTCCGCACCCGAGACGGCCGCCAGGTCCGCGTCCGCCTCGCGCTCGAGCTGCTCAATCCTGTCAAGCATCGCTACCCGCTACCTGCTACTTGCTACCCGTAACTCGCAACTCGTCACTCGCTACACCAGCACACGGTCGCCGATGTCGCGGCGGAAGTGAGCGCCCTCGAAGCGGATCTTGTCGCAGGCGGCGTTGGCCGCGTCGCGCGCCTGCCGCAGGTCGTCGCCCATCGCGCACACGCCGAGCACGCGACCTCCGGCGGTGACGACGCTGCCGTTGTCCTGCGCCGTGCCCGCGTGAAACACCTCGACTTCGTCCGGGCCGCCGCTGCGGGCGTCGTCGATCCCTTCGATCACCTTGCCGTTCTCGTACGCCCCGGGGTAGCCGCCGCTCGCCATCACGACGCAGCAGCAACTGCGCGGATCCCAGCTCAGCTCGATCGCGTCGAGCCGGCCCGACGCCGTCGCGCACATGATGTCGACGAGGTCGCCGCGCATCCGCATCATCAGCGGCTGCGTCTCCGGGTCGCCGAACCGGCAGTTGAACTCGAGCACCTTCGGCCCGCCGGCGGTCAGCATCAGGCCGGCGTACAGGACGCCGCGGTACTCGATGCCGTCGCGCCGCAGCGCGTCGACCGTCGGCACGAGGACCTGCTGCTCGATCTCGCGCATCAGCGCGTCGTCGACCAGCGACGTCGGGCAGTAGGCGCCCATCCCGCCGGTGTTCGGCCCGCGGTCGCCCTCATGAACCTGCTTGTGGTCCTGCGTGGGATCCAGCACGAAGAGGTTGCGCCCGTCGACCAGCGCGAGCACCGAGACCTCCTGCCCGACGAGGCGCTCCTCGACGACGATGGTGTTGCCGGCGGCCCCGAAATCCTTGCGGACCATGATCTGCTCGACGGCCTCCAGCGCCTGGTCGTTGTCGTCGCAGACGATGACGCCCTTGCCCTTGGCAAGCCCCGACGCCTTGACGACGACGGGCACCTGGCGGGTCGTCACGTAGTTCGCCGCCGCCTCGGCATGGTGGAACACGCGCGCTTCGGCGGTGGGAATCGCAGCGCCGCGCAGCAACTGCTTGCAGTATGCCTTGTCGGACTCGAGTCGGGCCGCGGCGCCAACGGGCCCGAACACGACGCGATCGGGTGCCGCGAGACGGTCCGCCAGGCCCTGGGCGAGCGGATCCTCGGGGCCGATCACGACGAGCCCGACGTTCGACTGGCGGCAGAACCGGTCGATCTCGTCGACGATCCGCGTATCCACCAGGTCCACTTGCATCGGCAGGTTCTCGCCGAGCGCAGCCGTGCCGCCGTTGCCCGGAGCGAAGTAGAGGCGGCCGCAACGCGGCGACTGGCGAAGCTTCCAGCCCAGCGCGTGCTCCCGGCCGCCGTTGCCAATGACGAGAATGTTCATCGGTGGACTAGGGGATACGGGGAGGAACCACTACAGGGGGCGCGAGGAAACGCTGCGCCGGCATCCGTTGCACGCCCGCCGGCATCCCGGTTCGCGGGTTGAATCCCCGGTTCGGACCGAGACCCCGACCCGGATCGAAGCGCCCCGGCGGCCCGAACTGTCCCGGGCGACGGAAGCCGGGATTGCGAGCAGGATCCTGACGCCCGGCCGCGGTCGCCGGCGGCGGCATGAGCTTCCTGACGACCGACGTGGCGAACGCGAGGTTCTCCACCGGAAGGAAGACGCGCCCGCTGACGCCTCCGGACTTGTCGACGTGCATGCCCATCGCGAGGGGAGGCATGTCGACCGGCGACTGCCTCGTCTGACCGATCAATTCGAGAAGCATCGAGCCGATCGGCGAGTTCAGCGCAGCCGACAGGTTCAGGTACATCTCCATGACGCCGTCGTCGAGCAGGTGCGTGCGCGATTCGGTCAGCTTGGGATCGGCGCCGAGGCCGCTCTTCGACTCGAGGGCCGCGAGCACCTGCCGCAGCAGGTTGAGATCGTCGAACTCGGTGACGACGACGTGCTCCTTGCCGGTCGCGATGTAGCCTTTGGTCTCGTTGGCCGACCCCAGGCCCGCAAGCATGCCGGAAAGCTGGTCCTTGAGCTGGCCGAACTGGTCGAGGGCGGCCTTGCGGCTGATCAGGTAACGGCCGACCGGACTGCCGTCCACGTCCAGATCGTTGGGGTCATAGGTCGTCGAGAGCGCCATGCCGGCTTCGTCCGCGGCGCCGTTCATCCCCTGGATCTTCGCGCTCAGGGCGTCCCTCAGCTTCTCCACGTCCTCCGTCTCGATGACCTTGACGGAGCTCACCGGTGAAGACAGCATCCTCCCGCCGCTCGTGATGTACATCACCTGCGTGAGGCCCTTGATCCGAAGACCCTTCGCGGCCCCGCCGATCAGCGTGCTTTCGACCCAGTCCGAAGCGTCGCTGCCGCTGACGAGCATCGGCAGGTCCTGCGCTCTGGCGATCTCCATGCCGTCAAAGCTGATCGACATCGCCCCGATCCACGGAAGCTGCGGCATGCGCGCCAGGCCGGCCATGGCCGGGCTGCCGGGCTTGAACGCGCCGGCCATCTCCGTCCCTTCCCTGAATTGCGCCGCGCTGTTGAAACCGATCCCGTCGTCATCGATCACGAGCGACATCACCATGCCGTCGGCGTCACGCAAGAACGGATCCTCGGCCACGCGGTCCTGCCCCTCGGCCATGTGCTGCGGCAGGCCCTTGAACGCTTCACCCAGGATCTGTCCACCGGTCCAGACCGTCACGCCCTCGCCCCGAAGGCCCCCGGGGCCGCCCGCCAGGGGCAGGCCCGGATCGCCCGGAGCGCCCGCGACACCCTGACCGGCTGCGCCGGCCGCGGGCGGAGGTCCGCCGACCGATTTCGCGATCCCGTCGACCGAGCCGGCCAGCCCGTTCATCAGCATTCGGATCGCCGCGACCTTGTCGTCACCGTGCAGGACGAAAGACAACTGCGCTTCGTCGAGGCATCGGCGCCCCGCCGGTCCGATGCGCTTGAGCACCTCGGCCGCCCCACCCGTCGCACTGAGCCCCGTGACATGCTCGGCGCTGTCGCTGATCACGAGGAATTCGCCGCACTTCGCCGCATGGGCCTCGTGCCCGGTCGCGAAACGCACTTTCGTGACCTCCACGTCTGCCTTGCCGCCGAGCGACGAAACGAGCCCGGCATAATCGGAAGCACCGACGAACATCCGCACCGCGGGCTCCGGCTTTTCCGGATCGATCGAGAGCGCAATGAGCATCGGCCCGTCGTCGCGCACGCCGTTCGCCAGTCCGCTCGCGCGCTTGAACGCCGAGAGGACGCCGGTCAGGTCGGCCCGATTCAGACCGAGCGTCGTGTTGAGCGTCGCGATCTTCTTGTTGAGGTCGGTGAGGTCCGGCACCAGGACGAGCGCATCGGCGTCGGCGGGCGCCAATTCCAGCGCCGCTTCGATCGAAACCGCCGCGCAGGGCGCCGACGCCACGACGATCGCGAGCGCGCCGCACCATGCCCGGATTCCTCCGCGCCACATCGTTGTATCTCCTTCAGAGAGCATCACACGCATGATACGGAGGGACCCGAAAAGCGTCCAACAGGGAGGGGGAGGGGAGGGGGACGGGTGGATGGGTGGTTGGGTGGATGGGTGGTTGGGTGGTTGGGTGGATGGGTGGTTGGGTGGTTGGGTGGTTGGGTGGTTGGGTGGTTGGGTCAGCGGCACAGCGATTCATCGCGGACCGGGAGTCGGGATTCGTCAATTGTCATTTGTCATCTTTCAATTCACAGCGGGCGCGCAACACCACAGCGCCCGCTGATCCAAAGGATCAGCCGCGCGCTCACCAGTCACCCATCCACCCAACCACCCAACCACCCATCCACGCACTCACCCATCCACCCAACCACCCGTCCCCCCCCCCGCGTAGAATCACGGTGATGTCCGGCGTTTGCTCGAAGTCGAAGGTGCTCGTCGCGATGAGCGGCGGCGTGGACAGTTCCGTCGCGGCCGCCCTGCTCCAGGAGCAGGGTTACGAGGTCGTGGGCTGCTTCATGCGCCTCGGCAGCGACGACTCGGTCGAAGGCGAAGCGTGCGATCCAAACGCCTACGATCCGGACCGCGTCCGTCCCGGACACCAGGGCTGCTGCTCGCTCGACGACGCGTCCGACGCGCGCCTCGTCGCATCGATGCTCGGCGTGCCGTTCTACGTGCTGAACTTCAAGCGCGACTTCGATCGCGTCATCGACTACTTCGTTGACGAGTACAACCGGGGTCGCACGCCGAACCCCTGCATCCGCTGCAATCACTGGCTCAAGTTCGGCCGGCTCGCGGACTATGCGCGATCGATCGACGCCGACTTCGTCGCGACCGGGCACTATGCCCGCGTGGATCGTGACGGCGGGCGGGCCCGGCTCATGTGCGGGCGCGACCGCGAAAAGGACCAGAGCTACGTGCTGTTCACGACCCCGGCGGCCCTGCTAGAGCACATCATGCTGCCGATCGGGCGCCACACGAAGCGGGAAGTGCGCCGCATCGCCGAAGAAAAGGGCCTGCCGGTCTTCGACAAGCCGGACAGCCAGGAGATCTGCTTCGTCCCCGACACCGACTACGCGCGACTGGTGCGCCGGCGCAGCCCCGAGACGGTCCGCGAGGGCAACATCCTCGACCACGAGGGTACGGTCATCGGGCGCCATCCCGGGCACCAGCACTTCACGATCGGCCAGCGGCGCGGCATCAGCGTGTCGCTCGGACACCCGATCTACGTCACCGACAAGAACGCCGAGACCAACACGATCACCGTGGCGCCGGCCTCCGAAACCTTCGCCGACACGCTCGTCGCGGACGAGACGAACTGGCTGCGCCCGCCGCCGTCGCGTCCGATGCCCTGCCTCGCCCGGATTCGCTACAACGCCGCCGCCGTGCCGGCCACCGTCGTCGCCGAAAGCGACACGATGACGGTCCGCTTCGACGAGCCCCAGCGCGCGATCAGTCCCGGACAGGCGGTCGTGTGCTACGAAGACGACGAACTGATCGGCGGTGGGTGGATCCGCGACGTGGAGGGGACGAAGCAGGATGTGGCCCGATGAATCAATTTACGCTATGAGTCATTAAGCCAATCGTTACGGGTCAAATCGGACTCGGATCGGATGCCAGGTCCGAATTGACCCATAACGATCGGCTTAACGACTCATACGCATAATCCTGATCCTCCCCTGAGCCTTCCCTGAGCCTTCCCTCCCGCATTCCGGACGACCTTCTCGACGACCTGAACGTGCGCGTCGAGCGCGACGCCCCGCTCGCGCCGCTGACCTGGTATCGGGTGGGCGGCCCGGCGCGGATGCTCGTACACCCGGCGAACCATGACGAACTCTCGGCCGTCGCGCGGCGCTGTCACGAAGGCCATATCCCGATGTACGTCCTCGGGCTCGGTGCCAACCTGCTCGTCGCGGACGGCGGCGTCGACGGGGTGGTCCTGCAGCTGGACGAGCCAGCGTTCTGCCAGTGGCGCTACGAGGAAAACCGCCTCGTCGCCGGCGCCGGTTGCGACCTGATGAAGCTGGTCCTCGAAACGGCGCACGCCGGCCGCAGCGGCCTCGAAACCCTCGCCGGGATTCCCGCGACGGTGGGCGGCGCGACGCGCATGAACGCCGGCGGCGCGTTCGGGGCGATCGGGCCCGCCGTCGCGCGGGTGCGCGTCATGGACGACCAAGGCGAGGTGTACGAGCGGCAACGAGAGGATCTCGTCTTCGGTTACCGCTACACGAACATCACCGCGCGTTTCATCCTGGAGGTCGAGTTCGACCTCGCGGAGGACGACCCCGACGAGCTGACGCGAACGGTGAAGGAGATCTTTCTCTACAAGAAGAACAGCCAGCCGATGGGGGACCGGTCGCCGGGCTGTGCATTCAAGAACCCTGTCGACGACGAAGCCACGCCCGGCAGGGCGGACTCCGCGGGATCACTGATCGACCGGGCAGGGCTCAAGGGCTACCGGGAGGGCGGGGCGAGCGTATCGCAGCGCCACGCGAACTTCATCGTCGCGGACGAAGGCGCGACCTGCGCCAACGTCCTCGCGGTGCTGGAGCATGTCGAGGAGACGGTGCTCGAGCAGTTCGGCGTGCGCCTGCAGCGTGAAGTGATCGTCTGGCCGTGATGCCCGCGTGCCTTACCGGTCCACGAATCCTGCATCACGCCTCCACCTCGACGACGAACACCTGCGGATCGCCCGAGGCGTCGGACGTGTACACGACGCGCTTCGCTTCGTCGTCGAAGGCCGGGTGCGGGTGGGTCCACTGCGGACCGTAGACGGTGTCGACCTTCATCTCCATCCAGGAAAGGACGCGCGGGTCGGCGTCGGGAGACGGCTTTCGGGTCCAGGCATCCGGGGTCGCGGGGTGGTCAAACTCCCACTGGCTGCCGCAATTCGAGGCGCCCGGGTAGCACAGCGTCGTGTGGCTTCCGTCCTGCGGGTCGATCAGGATCATGCCACGGTCGGGGTGGTTCGTGTCCGAGACGATCCGGCGGCCGTCGCGCGACGACGCCATGTGCCAGGCGTTGATCTCGGCAATCGTCGTCGGGGCGTCAGCGCCGGGCGTGAACCGCGCAAGGCGATTGGGCCACACCGCGAAGATCATGTCGTCGCTGTCGCCCAGGAACGACTCGTGGACGATGAACTCGTTCCACGCGTTCTCGTAAGGGCAGTGGTTCTCGCTCCCGTCGCGACGAATGAACCAGAGCCTCGGGATCGGATGGCCCGCGTACTCGATCCGGCTCGAATCGCGCGGGTGAAACTGCGGATGAAGGATCTGAAGCTCCGTGTCGAGAATGCATTCACAGCTTCCGGCGCCGAGATCGATCACGAGAAGCTGATGGCTCTTTTCGCGCTTGGCCGCGGTGACGATGAAGGCCCCGTCGTGGCTCAGGCCGCACTCCCCGAGGCTCGCGCCGTCCGCCCTGGCGATCACCTCGGCGCGACCGGAGTCGACGCCGACCCGGCGCACCTCGCCGGCCGACGTCGTGTAGTAGAGCGTCCCGCCGTCCCGCGAGAAGACCGGGCTGAATGCCTGGAGTCCGTCGGCCTCGGTGATGCAGCGTGCCGTGGCGTCGGCGAAATCGAAGAGGCACAGCTGGGGCTGGCCGGCGCGGTGGGTGACGAACGCGACCTGGTGGTCGGGCGCGCGGGTGCCGGGGCGAAACGAGGGGTTGAGGAAGAACAGGCTGTGGTTGATCGACGCATGGTCGGTCAGCTGGTGGATGCGGGCGTTCGTCTGAGGATCGGTCAGCTCGCGGTATTCGCCGGTA
>NYZC01000295.1 GCA_002686995.1 Phycisphaeraceae bacterium
CGACGACGCCGATCTGCTCATCGGCGACATCGGATCCGACTCGCTCGACGGCGGCGGCGGCCCGGACCTGCTGTTCGGTGATGTGGGCGACGACACGCTTGCCGGCGGCGCAGACGACGACACGCTCGACGGCGGCACGGGCAGCGACACGCTGCTGGGCGAGGCCGGGAACGATACGCTGCTCGGCGGACCGGGCGTCGAGGCTGACTCGCTGAGCGGCGGCATCGGGAACGACTCGCTCGTCGGGGACGCCGGCAACGACACGCTCGCCGGCGACGCGGGCAACGATACGCTCAGCGGCGGCACCGGCGCCGACGTGCTCGACGGCGGGACCGAGGACGACTCGCTGCTCGGTGGTGACGGCACCGATTCCCTGCTCGGAGACGCAGGCGAAGACACGATCCTGGGCGGTTCCGGCGACGACATGATCAGCGGCGGCAACGGCAACGACCTGATCAACGGCGACGCCGTCGATGAGTCGGCCACGGGCAACGACACGATCAATGGCGGCGAAGACGACGACACCATCACCGGCTGGAACGGTGATGACGTCATCAACGGCGACGAAGGCAACGACGACCTGCGCGGCGGCTTCGGCAACGACACGGTCCTGGGCGCGATCGGTTCGGACACCCTCGACGGCGGCCGAGGTATGGATTCCCTGGACGGTGACGGGGGCTTCAACGAGCTGGTTACGGACAAGCTCTTCTTCGAGTACAACCAGAACACTGACATGATCGTGGATGTCGCAATCACGGGCGGCCTTGCCTGGACGGACGAGTTCGTCGCCATCACGGTGTTCGACGACGTCGACGGTGATCCCGGCACGGTGAACACGGGCGACGGCATTGAAGGGCAGGGCAGCCTGACTCCGTCCGAGCGGCTGGACATTCGCAGCGAAATGCTGGGCGGCAGCTTTCCCGGCACGGACAGCGACCTCCGGTTCTCCGACTACGACGGCGGCGACGGCCCCGACGGCGACGTCCTGCGCTTCCTCGATTCCCAGTTGGACCCGACGTCGACGGCAAGGGTCGACGATCGCACCCTCGAGGTGACCACTGGCACGAACCAGAACGACGACCTCGACATCGCTTCCGACGGCTCCGTGATCACGATCGTCTCCAACTTCCTGATCAACCCCCTCACCGGCTGCACGCCCGGCAGCGCCGTCCGCGGCCCCGGGCTCTTCACCGTGGTCTGCGACGAGAACGAGGTCGACGACATCGTCGTGGTCTCGGGGGGTGGTGATGACGACATCAACCTCGCCGGCACCGACATCCCGTCCACGATCCTGGCCGGCCGCGGCAACGACACGGTGCTCGGCTCCGGCGGCGACGACACGATGATCTGGTTCGTCGACGACGGGACCAATATCGCCGACGGCGGCACAGGCAACGACACGCAGGCGATCAGCGGCTCGTTCGCCAGCGTCGACGACCTCACCGTCAGCACCATCGGCAACCGCATCGCGGTCGTCGACACCGGGACGTTCACCCTCGACATCGGCACGACCGAATCGCTGGACATCAGCACCGGGGACGGCAGCGACACGATCCTCGTCAACGACCTCGCCGGGGCCTCCGGCCTGACGTTCGTCGACATCGACGCCGGCGGTGGCGATGACGGGATCGACCTGTCCACCGTGTCCGACTTCGGCCTGTCGGTCACCATTGCCGGCGGGACCGGCGCCGACAACCTGCTCGGCAGCCAGGGCCCCGATGTCATCGACGGTGGATTGGGCGGCGGCACGATCGTCGGCAACGGCGGCGACGACGACCTGCGCTTCACGCTCGACACCGCGGCCGTCAACCTCGACATCACCGGCGGAGCGCCGGGCGGACCCGGCCAGCCCGGCGACACCGTTACCGTCGACCTGTCCGAGGTCGGCGGCGATGGCGATGTCGAATTCGTTTCGGAGAACACATTCAACATCAGCTCGGCCGGCGGCGGAGGCACGGCGTTCGTCGACTTCTCCTCGGCGGTAAGGGCGAAGAACGGAAAGCTCAACTACACGTTCCACGCCGGACCCGATCGCAATGACGGCACAACCGACGAGCTACGCGTGGTGCGAAACGGCGCCCGCCTCGAGTTCTTCGTCAACGGAACCCGCGTCGGTCTCGACCCGAACTTCGACGCGTCCGTCAACCGAATTGAATTTTCCTCCTCGGGCGATGTGACGAACTTTGTCGTCGATTTCGGAGACGGCAACCCGATCCCCGTCGGCGGGATCGGGGTCACCGGTACGAACGCAGGCGACCAGCTGACCCTCTCCAACGGCACGCCGGCAAACGTGACGCACGACCTCGCCGCCGGCACGATCACCGTAGACGGCAATACGATCTCCTACGCGGGCCTGTCGCTTGGTTCGACCGCGCCGATCATCGACATCCTGGAACCGACTGACCGCACCTTCTCCCTGACCGAGGGCACGGACTCCTTTCTGTTCACCAACCCCCCCGTCACCGATCGCTTGACCGTCAACGGGCTGAACATCCGGTACCAGCGTTCCACCAACATGCTCACGATCAACAGCGGCGGCGACGACGACCAGGGCACGATCAAGGCCGGCGCCGTCCCGGCCGGCGGCGCCGTCGTAGATCTGGGCGGACAGTCCGCAGGTGGAAGCGGCGACAAGCTGCGGGTCGACGGCACCGGCAACGAGACCCCCTCGATGCAGCCGGGTGAAGACGGCGCAAAGGACGGCGTCGTCCAGCTCGACGGCACGCGCACCATCACGTTCAAGGACCTCGAGCCCGACACGCTGACGCTGACGCAGTTCGCGAGCGTGACGCTCGTGACGCCCGGCGACGAAGACGTCGTCTCGATCACCAGCGACGCACCTGGCGAGAACCGCGTCAGCGGCACCAGCGACGGCTTCACGTTCGTCTCGCTGGTCGTCTTCGACGTGGGCGCGCTGCGGATCGACACCGCGACGAACGACGGTGCGAGCGGCGACGACGCGATCACCGTCAGCAGCGACGGCATCGTGGCGACGGCCCTGAACGTCCTGCAACTGGATACCGGCGCCGGCAGCAACACCCTCGACATCGATGGCGGCACGGTGCCACTGGACGCGAGCGTCGGCGCGGGCGGCGCCAACCTAACCGTCAACGTCAACCACAGCGGCACCATCCTGAACCTCGTCGGCACGCAGCGCCTGCAGTCGCTGGACGTCGACAGCGGCGCGCTCGTCAACCTGCCTGCTTCCGGCGAGGCGCTCGAAGTGGAGACCCTATCGATCACGGGCGGTGCGGCGCCAACCGGCACGGTCAACATCCACGGCAGCGGCCTGATCGTCAACTACGACGACGCAGGCGTCTCGCCGTTGGCGCTGCACGACAGCCAGATCACCAGCGCTCGGGATGCGAACAGCCCCGCGCTGTGGACCGGGCCGGGCATTACGAGCGCCGACGCGGCGGCCGATCCCTCCGGCGTCACGGTGACCGCCCAGGAGGCTTCCGACCTGTTCGGCGCCGCCGGCGGCGACTTCTTCGGCGTGCCCGTCGCGGCGGGTGACGACGCGGTGCTCATACGGACGGTCCCGGTAGGCGGCGGTCCGCGCGTGATCGACGTGCTCGTGAGGGGCGCCGCCTGGACCCCCGACGTGATCGCATCGCTGTCCGCACAAGGGCTCGGCGAGGGTGGCTTCGCGCTCGACAAGGGCTCGAACGACCAGTTCCGCCCGGTGCCCTACCCGGGCATCGACCAGTTGCTGATCCGGTTCGATCGCGACGTCGTCATCGCGACGGGCGATGTGTCGGTGACCGGCACGAACGTCGCCGATTACGCCCCGTCGATCACCTACGATGCCGCGACGTTCACCGCGACCGCCACGCTGGCGCAGGCGGTCGACGTCGACGCCCTGACGCTGGCGATCGGCGAGGTCGTGACCGACCTCGCGCAGAACGCGCTCGACGGCGAGTGGACCGACGGGGTCAGCACCACGTCCGGCGACGGTCAGGCGGGCGGCGCGTTCAGCTATCGCCTCAACGTGCTGCCGTCGGACTTCAACCGGGACTTCGTCGTGGGCGCCGATGACCTGCAGGCGGTCCTCAGCCTGTTCACGCAGTCGGTCACGCTCGCGAATCATGTCCAGGCGGACATCACGGGCCCGGCCTCCCGACCGGACGGGGTCGTCGGCACCGACGAACTTCAGGCGGTGCTCGCCAACTTCACGCGCTCGCTGCCGATGCCGACCGCCCGCGCGTCGGCCAGCGCCGAAGATGTGCTTGGCCAGACGTCCGCCGGGTCGACATCGAACGGTCGCAGCACGCCGCTCTCGCGCTGGCAGGGATGGATTCGGCCTGCCGGACGGACGCCGGCGCGGATGTCGAGCGCCGAACGTATCCTCGAATCGATCCTGGGCGCCCCGGGCGAACCGCCGGCGTAAGCCGGCTGACGCCCACGGTTCGCCATGCGCACGGTCGGCGAACCGCGCGGCGTGAGCCCGCGGGTCGGATGGCATGAGAATCTGATGCCGCCGACCGTCGCATTTGGCGCGTCAGGATAGGTGCTGCGGCAGCGCCCTTCCTGACGCGCTCAGCCGGACGACCCGCGGGCTTACGCCGCGCGGTACGCCAGACAAGTCGAGGAAGCAGCGCGCGGCTAAGTCGGGTGCCCGTTCCCTTCCGCGAACTCGAACACCCTGATCATCACGTCGTATCCTCTCATCGCCAGCGCTTCGTCGAGACACTGCAATGCCGGATGACCTTCCGCCAGCAACTCGTACCGCGCGTCCCGCGACCCCACGACGAGGTCGAGCCCCAGCGGCAGGGCGCGCGTCAGGAAGGCGCACTCGAGCAGATGGCGTACGCGCGGCTTGTCGACGCCTTCCGCGGGAAGCTGACGGGTCAGGGCGCACAGGTTCGCCATGATGTGGGCGCCCGCGAACCGACGATCGTCGCGAATCCGCCGCATCGCCTCGAGCGATCTCGAGAGCGTGCCGGTCGCGTCGGCGCCGATGGGGGCGAAGCCGGGCGCAAAGACCATGAGGCGATTGTCGAAACCGAACGTGGCCGCGGCCTGGTGCAATTCGCAAGCCGTCCGGTAGACCTCGCACGCTGTACGGTTGATCTCGGCGCCGCCATGCTCGACGTGATCGGACAGGTCGAACACCGGGAGAAACGGCTGGTCCCAATAGCAGCCGAGCATCCCCATCCGCGTCTCGGAAATCGAATCGAGCATCGGCGCTTGGCCGTGACATCGTCCGGCATCAAAGGCGCCGAGCGCCGCACGGGCACAGGCGGCATCCGGTGCGTGAATGCACAGCGGCTTGTCCGTGACCGCCTGAACGTGCCGCACGACCTCGGCGTGCACCGCGGCCGGTCGCGCTCCGACATCCAGGTGAAGGTATTTCGACCGATGACCGTGATGGCCTCGAGCCAGCAGGCGGATGCCGTCGAAGTCCCGGCGATCGAGCATCCGGGCCGTCAGCGGCACCGAATGATCGACGGCCCGTCCGATGAACGTCACCGATTCGAGTTTCATTGCGGTCACCCCGTGCGCGCCGGTGAGAGGGCACGTCCCGGCAGAGCGCGCCAACCCGATGCGCGGGACAAGCCGCGCCCGACGCCATATGAATGATCGGGGCTCCGCGCCTCGACGTCACTCGGGGACCCCCTGAATCGTGGGGTGAAAACCCCTGATCGCGGGAAGCTTCAATCGGATTCCGCGCACCGAACCGAAGAAGCCCCGTCAACTCCGCTTCGACCACCAGCCTCGCATCAGGGCGAGTCCGACCAGCAGCATGATCAGCGAACCGGGCTCGGGCGTGATGACGAACGCCAGGTCGAGCGACTCACCCGTAATCGGGTCGATAAGCTCATGCCAGAACGGCACGATGCCGGGCCCGGACTCCTGGAACGTGGCGTCGTCCAGGAAGTGCTGGGATCTCGAGGTCTTCCATCCCCACTGGACGTTGGCGGGCGCGGCGACGTTCTGCGCTTCGATCGACAGCCAGTAGATCTTTCCTCTTTCCTGGATGAACGGACGGGGAATGTCCACGACGTTGTACTGGAAGTAGTTCTGATGGTTCTGCTCGATCGCTTCGCCGGTGAAGGGATCGAGCCACCCCTGCATGGACGGCGGGTCCACGGGGACGATGCCGACGTCATCGGTCTCGAACTCCCAGAGCAGGTCACCGGGATGGCTCCAGGGCGGATCCATGTCGGGATTGGTGGGCACGTCGCTCCAGATCCCGATCCGAAACAGCATCATGGGCTGATTGAACACATCGTCCCGGAAGGATCCCCAGAAATGGATGTCCTCGACCGGTCCGCTTTCCGAGCACCGCCAGTCATCGGCAAGGGTTCGGGGGAAAATCGGGTCCACCGTCGTCGCATTGACATCCCAGCCGTTGGGGTCGGGCAGTTGGGGCCAGTGCATCTTGTGGCCGTCGCCGGGAATCCAGTCGGCCCGCGCCGAACCGGCGAACACCAGGACGGCCCCGAGGACAATAAGCAGGACAATTCGCGCACGCATCTCGTTTTCTCCTTTGAAAACAGGTTTCCAGACCAGTTCCGACACCCCGCGCCAACGGCGAACGGCGGGCCGTGGGCCCGCGGCGTGGGCGACGGCAGAAAGAAGCACGGCGCCCTCCTCACGCTGCGCCGTGCGATCGGTGTCGCCGAATAAGGCTTGTCGGAGGCGTCGTCGGTCACCGCTGAACCTCCCGAACCGCCCCATCACGCCTCCGAAAGAACGATGCGAATGACGTGCCGCGGACGATGCCGTACGGCCTCCCGACCCCTAACCCGTCTGGCAAACCGACTTACGGAAAAACGGGCGAAGACGGCGCGTCGCGCGCGGATGCGTCGATGGCACGAACCGACCCCGTCTCGCGGCGCCGCTGGAACGTTTTGTGCCAGTTCCCTCCGGACCGTTGACCCCGTGCGCCCGCGCGCTATCATAAGATATATAAGTATTTTTATTGTTCCCCGATGACCTGCAGCGCCGCGGAAGCGCACAACGTACGCGGTCAGTCCGGTGAAGGACGTTCGAACACACCCGGCCGCGAGCCGCCCTGCCCCCCCGTCGCTGGTGGGTGACGCGCCCGCGATGAAGAAGCTGCGGTCCACGATCGATGCGGTCGCACGACGGGAGTGCCGCGTGCTGATCGTCGGCGAGTCCGGCACGGGGAAGGAGCTGGTCGCGCGTCACGTTCACTGGCGCAGCGGCCGGCGAGACGGCCCGTTCGTACCCGTCGAGTGCACCGCCATCCCCGAGTCGCTGATCGAGTCACAGCTGTTCGGTCACGTGAAGGGCGCGTTCACGGGTGCGAACGAGAACGCGCCAGGGGCGTTCCGCGCCGCGGACGGCGGCACCCTGTTCCTCGACGAGATTGGCGACGTGCCGCTGCACCTGCAGGCAAAGCTTCTGCGCTGCATCGAGCAGTCCGAAGTGGTCCCGGTCGGCGACGTGATGCCGATTCCGGTCGACGCGCGCATCGTCACCGCCACGAATCGTGATCTCGGCGACCTGGTCCGGTCCGGCCGCTTCCGATCCGACCTCTATTACCGACTGCGCGTCGTCACGATCCGCGTGCCTTCGCTCCGCGAGCGTCCCGGCGACATCGGCGCCCTGGCCCGCCATCGCCTCGAGGCGCTGGCCGCGCGGTATCGCGAACCGCCGCGATCCGTGGGCCCGACCGCCGCGTCGCTGCTGGAAGCCTATCACTGGCCGGGAAACGTGCGCGAGCTCTTCAACGCTCTCGAGCACGCGTGCGTCCTCGCACCACGCGCCGTGATCGAACGCGATGACCTGCCTGACGAGATTCGAGACGCGCCGTCGGCCGACGACCCGCAGCCGCGATCGCTCGCGGCGGGGCAGCGCGACATCATCGCCCGCGCGCTGAAGCAGGCCGGCGGCAACCAGTCACGCGCCGCCCGGATGCTTCACATGGAGCGCCACCGCCTTCACCGCATGATCGTGAGATACGGCCTCCAGGACCTGACCTGACTCATTCCGTTTGTTCCGTTTAATCCGTCTATCTGTTATTTGTTATTTCGGAAGCAGGTCCGAATTGGTAAATAATATATAGACGGAATAAACGGAATAAACGGAATGAAGGTTCTCATGGTCAACACGCCGAGCGCGACGAGGTTCCGCGGCGGCGACCTGACGCAGATGCGCAAGAGCGCCGAGGCGCTGCGGCGGCGCGGCGTGGAGGTGGTCGAGTCGTTCGACGTCGAGCCCGACGGGCGCGGCTTCGACGTCGCCCACGTGTTCAACCTGAGAACGATCCAGTCGACGCCGCGCCAGGTCCGGCACCTGAAGGACCAGGGCATCCCCGTCGCGCTGTCGCCGATCTACCTGAACCCCTCGTTCGCCCTCTGGGGCACTCGCGTCGTCAAGAGCATCTTCCGCGGCGAGCGGACGGACGACGAGATCGAGCGCCTGCTCCTGAAGCTGAGCGGACGGACGGCCATGATCCGCACCTCCGGCGGCGCGGTGCTCTCGGCAACGGCCGAGAACCGGCCGCGCGGCCATTACGACCGCATCCAGCGGGCCACGCTCGACGGCGTCGACTACCTCATGCCCAACAGCATCCTGGAAATGAACGCGCTGGTGCGCACGCTCGGGCGGTTCGACCTGCCGTTCACCGTCGTTCCCTACGCGGCCGACCCGGCGACGTTTCTGGATCCGGATCCCGAGCCGTTCGTCCGCCGATTCGGCCTGCGGGACTTCGTCCTGCAGGCCGGGCGCATCGAAGCCTCGAAGAACCAGGTTCTTCTGGCCTGGGCCCTGCGCGGACTGGACGTGCCGCTCGTGCTGATCGGCGGCAACATGCAGAACCGTTACGAGCAGTGGTGCCGGCAGCACGGACCGAAGCACCTGCACATCATCGATCACCTGAGCTCCGATACGCTCGCCGCGGCCTACGGCGCGGCGCGCGTCCACGTACTGCCAAGCTGGATCGAGACGTGCGGCCTGTCGACGATGGAGGCCGCGCTGGCCGACTGCTCGGTCGTCGCCAGCACCGCGGGATACGAGATCGAGTACTTCCGCGACCTGGCCTACTACTGCGATCCGTCGGACCATGCGTCGATCCGCACCGCGGTCGAGCGCTCGCTGGATCATTACGATCGCGACCAGGAACGACGCCTCGATCTGAAACGCCTGATTCTTTCGGAATACACCTGGGACCGGGCAGCGGACCTGATGTTGCGTTGTTACGGGCGGATGGGCGGCAATTGAACGTTCCCGTTCCCGTCCCCGCTCCCGTTCACGCGCGTCGCCGTCTCACGGCGACGCCCAGGGCGCCGAGGCCGGTTAGGCCGAGCGTCGCGCTCAGCGGCTCAGGCACCACGGCGCCGGGAGTGACGACCAGCGCGATGTACCGCTCGTCGTCGTCTTCGATCGCGAGATCCCAGACGGCGCGCGAAGTCCGTGATCATGCTTCCCCGGTGTCGGGCGGCCCGATCCAGCCGTGCGGGTTGTGTGCCACTTCCCAGAGGTGGCCGTCCGGATCGCGGAAGTACCCGGAATACCCGCCCCAGAACACCTTCTGGCCCGGCTTCACGAGCGTGGCGCCGGCGGCGACCGCTTCGTCGAGAAGGCGATCGACCGCTTCCTCCGAGACGACATTGTGCGCCAGCGCAAAACCTGGAAAGCCGCTGCCTTCCGATGGCACCTGCGCGTCCTCGGCCAGCGCATCGCGTCCATACAGACCGAGCCACGTTCCATTCAGCGTGAAGAACGCCACGGTGGGCGGCGACTCCATGCGCGGCAGGCCGAGCCCTTCCTCGTAGAACCGGATGGACGCCGCGAGATCGCGGACGCCGAGTGTGATCATGCTGATGCGGGGTTGCATGGCGGCCTCCTGTTCAGGATCAGTTCCGCAGCGCCTCCACCGGATCCTTGTTCGCGGCGAGCCAGGCCGGGTAGAGGCCGAACGCGACGCCGACGCCCATCGAGATCACCGCCGCCGCGACCATGATGGCGGGGCGGAACGCCACGGGGAAGCCGAACGCCTGCTGGATGGCCACCCCGCCGAGCAGGCCGGTCACGATCCCGAGCAGCCCGCCGAACAGCGCGATCAGCGACGACTCCGCGAGGAACTGGGCCATCGTGTCGCGCCGCGACGCGCCGATCGCCCTTCGAATGCCGATCTCGCGCGTGCGCTCGGTGACGGTCGCGAGCATGATGTTCATGATGCCGATGCCGCCGACGATCAGCGAGATCCCGGCGATCACGATGATGATCACGTTGAACACGTCCTTCGTCTGGCGCGCCTGCTTCAGCTTTTCGAGCGGCACGAACACGCCGAAGTCTTCGGCGCCGCGGTGAAGCTGGCCGACGATGTAGCGGATGAGCTTCGACCGATCGAGCAGCCTTTCGTCGCTGTCCATCCTCAGGCTGATGACGTCAAGCTCGCTCGCCTTGCTGTCCTTGCGGAAGTAGAGGCGCAGCACGTCGTACGGCACGTAGACATCCCGATTACGGTCGACGACGCCGACGTCGCCGATCGAGCTTTCGGAGAAGGGCTTGTGCTCCATCAGGCCGACGACCACGAACGGCTGGTCGCCGATGATGACGACGCGACCCAGCGGTTCCGGACCGAGCCCGAGCGCGTCGGCGATCGCCGGGCCCAGCACGCACACGCGCCGTTGCTCCTGCTCATCGGACGGCTCGAGGAACCGCCCCTGGGCCACGTAGTAGTTGACCACCGATTCGAAAGACCCGGTCACGCCGAGCGTGCGCGCGTCTTCCACGAGGTGCGAGCCGTGCCGCAGCTCGGCAAGAATGCCCTTCCACGCGGTGACGGCCTCGACGCCCTCGACATGCCGCCGAAGGTGCTCGAGGTCGTCCACCGTCACGCCGCGCGGATTGAGGCGCCGCTGCCGCAGCAGGCGCGCCGCCTCGAGATCGAGGTCGCGCACCTGGATGTTGTTCATCCCGATCTGTCGGAGCTGGTCGAGCTGTTGGCGCTTGCCGCCCTCGGTGATGGCCGTCATCGCGATCACCGCCGCAATGCCGAAGATGATCCCGAGCATCGTCAGGAAGCTGCGCAGCTTGTGGGCGAGCAGCCCCTCGCGGAGCGCGATCCGCATGAGATCCCCCAGGCGCAGTCCCGGCCCGGCGCCGCCGCGATCGGCCGCCGGGTCGACGAGTGCGGTGACGGCGCCGTCGCGTCGCGCCGATTCATCGCTGACGATGCGCCCGTCGCCCAGGGTCACGACGCGGTCGGCCTCCGCCGCGACCCGCGCGTCGTGCGTCACCATCACGATCGTCTTGCCCTCGTCGTTCAACCGGCGAAAGACGTCGAGGATCTCGCGGCTGGTCCGCGAGTCGAGGTTCCCCGTCGGTTCGTCGGCGAGAAGAAGGTGCGGGTCACCCGCAAGGGCCCGGGCGATCGCGACGCGCTGCATCTGTCCACCGGAGAGCTGCGTCGGATGGTGTGCCATGCGATCGGCCAGGCCCAGGTCGGCGGCCACCGACGCCGCGCGCTTGCGGCGCGCGGCGCGCTCCACGCCGGCGTAGGTCATCCCGAGCCCGGCGTTCTCGGTCACGTCCAGCTCCGCCAGCAGGTGGAACTGCTGGAAGACGAACCCGATCTCGCGGTTGCGCACGCGGCTCAGCGCGCGGTCGTCCAGGCTCGAAATCTCGCGACCGCGCAGCCTGAACCGGCCGGAAGTCGGGGTGTCGAGACAGCCGAGCAGGTACATCAGCGTCGACTTGCCGCTGCCCGAAGGGCCGACGATCGCGATGTACTCGCCCTCGGCGATCACCAGGTCCACGGCCTCGAGCGCCCGGACGTCGTGCTCGCCCATTCGATACGTCCGCGTGAGCCGGTCGATCTCGATGATCGGGCGGCTTTCGGCACGCGGTCGCGGGGCCGACGTCACGCCCTGCTCGGTCCCGGCGGGCATCGCGGCGTCCGTCATCAGAGACTGCTCCGGCGCTCGACAAGGACCTGCTCCTGCTCGGCGAGCCCGCGTTCGACGATGAAACCGTCGTCGCCGTGCACGCGCCCGTCGACGTCACGCTCACGCGGTCGTCCCCGGTCGCCGATCAGCACGTACGTCCGGTCGCCCGCGCGGCGCACCGCGCCCTTCGGCAGGATCAGCACGTCGTCGACGCGCTCCAGCTCGATCTCCGAAACGACGGTCATGCCCGGCCGCAGCGCCTCGGAGATCGCGTCGAAAGCGACCCGGGCCTCGAACTCCGTGACGCCGGCGAACGCCGCGTTGTCGCTCTCATGGAACTTGTCGCGCCCGACGCCCGCCACCCTGGTCACCGAGCCGGACAGCACCGCGCCGTCCAGCGCCGGCACCGTCATGGTGACCGCCATCCCGGCGCGGATGCGGCGCACGTCCGACTCGTTGACGGACACGATGACGTCGAGGTTCAGGTTGGGGTAGATGCGCATGATGACATGATCGGCATGCACCCGGTCTCCGGCGTGATAAGTCCGCCCCCATCGCCGCACGAGCTTGACGATCCCCGCACTGCCGGCGCGACCGACGTTGGGCGGGTTGTCACGCACGCGGGCAAGCTGACCGCGCTGCGCCGCAAGCTCCTGCTCGATCGCGTCGCGCGACGCCGTCTCGTCCTCGTCCAGCGCCTCGAGGCGCTTCTCGAGGAAACGGATGTTGAACTCGATCACCGACGGGAAGTGGGCGGAGCGGTATTCGACGGTGTGGCGGGCCTCGGCAATCTGCGCCTCGAGCAGGGCGATCTGCTCATCGATCGCGGCGAGAGCCAGGTCCCGCGCCGCCTCGGCCCGGGCGGCCTTCATCTCGGCCTGCTCCATCTCGAGCCGCGCCTCGGTCAGCTCCTCCGCCGGCGCCGGACGGGCTGCGATCCTGATCTGCTCGTCGAGGACCGCGAGCTCGTCACGGGCGGAAACCACGTCCGAATCGAGCTTCTCGAGGGCCGCGGCGCTGAGGGCCCCGCTCTCGAAGGTCGCCCTGCCCTCGCGCAGCTTCCGCTCGTTCTCCTCGAGGGTGAGCCGGGCGATCCGTCGGTTGATCTGCACTTTCGCCAGCTCCACGCCGCGCTTCTCGATCTCCAGCTCGATGTAGAGCTTCCTCTCCTGCTCTTCGCGCTGCGCCACCTGCCGGCGCAGATCGTCGCGCGGCGGCTGGGCCGCGTCCCGCGCGGCGCGGGCGGCGTCCCGCGCCGCGGCGCGCTCCGGCAGCGCGGCGCGCACCTTTTCCATCCGCGCCTTCGCCTCGGCAAGTCGCGCCGCCGCCTCGTCCCGGGCCTCGACCTGCTCGGGCACGGTCTCGTCGACCTCCGCCTCGACGCGGACCGCGTGCTCGTCGATCTTTGCCTGCAACTGGAGCAGCCGGTCCTTCTGCTGCTGCCACGCGTCGTACGCCTCGAGGTACGCGTCCTGCAGCTTCTGGTAACGATCCTGCGCCCGTTCGTACTCCCGCCGCAGCGCCTTGTTCGCCTTCTCGAGCGGCACGAGCTGCTCGTGAAGCTCGATCAGCCGGCGCCCGCCCTGCGGCGGCGTCGCGAGGATCGTGTGCCGGATGCGCTCGAGCCCGGCAATCCGTCGGGCGGCGTCGACCTTCTGCTGCTCGTGCCGGCCCGCGTGCTCGCGCCGCAGCCGGGCCAGCTCGAGCTCCTGCCGGCTGGCGAGCAGCGAGGTCCGCGCCTCGGTCACCTGCTTGAGCGCGTCGTCATCGTTGATGACGTAGAGCCGATCGCCCACGTCGACCCAGGTGTCCTCCTCCACGATCCACTCCAGCGTGCCCTCGACGGGCACGGCGACCAGCACCGGGTCGCGCGGCGTGACGATGCCGATCTCCCGCAGCACCGCGCGACTCGAACCCCGTCGCACGACGACCGTGTCGTAGAACGTGTCGTCGCCGCCGGCGCGGCGCCACAGCAGGCCCGACGCGCTCGCGAGCACGACGATCCCCACCAGGATGAGCGCGATCCGTTTCAATTCAGTCGGTCTCCAGCATCACGTAGCCCCGCCCGCCGGGCATGAGCCGGTCGCGCAGCGTCGGCGGCGGCGCGAACACCGCCTTGATCGTGAACACGCGGCGCATCGACACGGCCTGCTCGCCGAAGTCGAGCTCGCTGTGGTCCGCGGGCACGAAGAAGGAATCGCCGACCGTCTCGACGGTCGCCGACACCCGCACGCCCGGGAACTGGTCGAAGCCCACCGTCACCAGTGATCCCTTCTCGACGCGACCGTATACCTTCTCGGGCAGCTCCGCCTTCATGCCGAGCGCGCTCATGTCGAGAATCTGCGCGATCGGCAGACCGCCCCACACGGGAAAGTCCTTCGTGATCCTGGTCCGCGCCCGCGCGTGGTCGTTCCAGCCCGTCAGGTAGAACAGGCGCCCGGACACCGGGGCGTGAATGTCCTTGATGCGATTGAACTGCCGTTCCCGCCGGCCGCCCTCCATGGCGCGCTGCAGCTTCATCTCCGCCGCCAGCCGGGCGACCTGCTCCTGCTTCCGGATGATGCGCAGGGACACCTCCCGCAACGAAAGGGCATCCACCGATTCCATCCACACCTGCCGGGCCGAGAGGATCTCCATCCAGTCGTCGCGCCGCTCGGCCGCGATCCGGAAGACGTGCGCCTTGTCGCTGCGGAGCATCGCCTTGCCGGCGGCGATGCGCGCGGTTTCGATCTGACCGGGCGCCACCTGCTCGAGCCCGCGGTACTTCTCGTAGTTCGACCTTTCGATCTCGGCCTCGCGCCGGCTGCGCTGGTGCGCCAACCGGGCGGCTGCGAGCTCGATCGGGTCGTGCTCGCCCAGCGCGTGCAGCTTCGACCGGGCGCGACCTTCCTCGATGACCTTCCGGTCGTGCTCGAGCTGCGCGTCGATCGTCTCCAGCCGCCGGTTCTCGACCGCGACCAGGTACTCCTCCTGCGCTTTCTTCTTCTGCTCCTTGATCTGCTCGCGCTGGCCCTCGAGCGTCGGACTGTAGAGCGTGATGATCAGCTCGCCGTTCTCGACCTCGCTGCCGTCGTCGACGAGCTCCTTGATGCGACCCCAGTAGCGCGGAATGCCGACCTCGACGCTCGATCCCGCCACCAGCTCGCCCGGAAAGCGCGGGCGTTGCGCCTGCTCGTCCGTTCCCGCGCGCCACGGGGCGACCAGCGGAAACGGCGGCTCCGACGTCGGGGCCGCGGCGGCGGCGGCGCGCCAGTCAGTCACGACGAACGTCCGTCCCACACGGAATCCCTCGATCTCCTGCAGCGCGCCGTCCTCGGCTCGCTGCACGAAGGCGCGATGCCTTCGCGCCTTCACCAGGTGCGCCGGCAGCGGACACATGTCCGGACCGGGCTCGATCGTCACCGTGCACCGAACGCTCTCGCCGAGACGAAGGTCCGACACCTTCTCCGGATCCGGCGTGATGAGCACTTCGCGCGCGATCAGGTCCTTGCCCTTCTTCTCGTCGCCCCACCACCAGACTGAAGCCCCGCGCGTGATCCGAACCGGCGTCGTACCGATCTGGTGCACCTGCCCGGCGATGCGCGCGCCCGCCTGCATCTCGATCATCACCTCACTGGTCGCCACGCTGACGCGGGCGGCGTCGACGCGCACCGTCGCAAGCTCCTCCGCCACCGACGCCCGTTCGTCCGGCGCGTCCGGCGCGTCCGCGTCGGCCTGCTCGCCGGCCGGCGTCTCGCCGGCATCGTCCGCCGCCTCGGGCGGCGCCGCGATGAGCAGCGACACGAGATCCTGCCGCACGAGCGCCTTGATCCGGAAGCTGTCGGGATTGGAGAAGTACGCGATCGGCCAGCTGGTCCATCCCACCCGATGTCCCCACTGCAGCCAGGGCTGGGGGCGCGCGACGCCGTCGTGCGGCGCGCGCATGGCCTTGTCGAGATCATCGCCCACGACGAGCGTCGCCGAACCGCCCGCCACCTCGATCTCGTCCTCGGCGACCTCCCAGGTCTTCAGCTCCGCTCGGGTCAGCACCGCCCGCTCGCGCCGGCCCGCGGCGGCATCGTTCTCGACGACGCGAATCAGCGGCCCGTGCCAGTCCCGGTCGTCGCCGACGCCGAGGCGCAACCGGTACCGTCCGTCCGGAAGCGCACACCGCCACGCCGCGCGATCGCGCACCAGTGCGGCACCGGCATGCCGGGGATCCTCGACGCCGTCGCGGTGAACGAAAGAGCCGGTGAGGTCGCGGTCCCACCCGTATCCGCGCGCGGCATCGAAAACGCCGCCCGTGTCCGCCTCGAATTCCGGAGGCGGCCAGGTCGACGTCGCTCCATCGCCCGGCAGGACGGCCGCACCGAATGCCACCCGCCGGACGACCTCTTGCGAATCAGGGTCGACGAACTCGACGAAGTTGATCGGCGTCAGATCGTACGCATCACGGAGCGCCTCGCGATGATGCTTCCGCGCTCGTTCGAGCGCGGCCTTGTTCTTGGCACGCTCGCTCTCGATTCGGCTCCGCAGCGCCGCGATGCGCCGCGCGATGCCTTCGACCGCGAGCTCGTCGTTGTCGGCGTTCGACCCGGTGGTCGCCTCCTCGACACCGCGCCCGGCCGTCCCCAGCTCCAGGTGCAGCTCGCGCTGCCTCAGCTCGAGCGCGGCGACCTCGGCCGGATCGACATAGCTCGCCTTCCGCTCCCATTTCAGACGACTGAGCTTCAGGTCGTGCTCGACCTTCGTGACGGCCAGGCGCGCGCGGACGAGATCCGCCGCCGCCAGCTCGCCGCGATCGAACTCCGCCTGCTTCAGCTCGAGCGTCCGCCGCTCGACATCCGCCCTCCGACGGTCGCGCTCCCACGTCGTCTTCAGCAGCGCCACCTGGTCGGCGTCGACGCGCCCC
>NYZC01000296.1 GCA_002686995.1 Phycisphaeraceae bacterium
CATCCACCCACTCACCCACTCACCCACTCACCCACTCACCCACTCACCCACTCACCCATCCACCCACTCACCCACTCACCCACTCACCCACTCACCCATCCACCCATCCACCCATCCACCCATCCACCCATCCACCCATCCACCCATTCCGCCCATCCACCCACTCACCCATTCCGCCGGTAAACTGTTCGGCCCCGACGCCCGCGTGTCGCAGAGAGGCCCATGATCGACGTCCTGATCATCACCCACAACGAAGCGTTGAACCTGCCCCATTGTCTCGCTTCGATCCAGGGCTGGACGAACCGGATCTACGTGATCGATTCAGGGTCGACCGACGGCACCCAGGACATCGCCCGGTCGTTCGGGGCCGAGGTCGTCGAGCATGCGTGGGAGGGCTACGCCCGTCAGCGGAACTGGGCCCTGTCCGAGCTGGAGTGGGAATCGCCGTGGACGCTCATCCTCGACGCCGACGAGATGATCCCGCCCGACGTGCGTAGCCGCCTCGAGGAGATCGCCTCGCACCCCGTCGACTCGATCCGGGAGGACGGGTTTCTGATCAACCGGCTGACCTTCTTCATGGATCAGCCGATCCGGCGGTGCGGCTACTACCCCAGCTACCACCTGCGCTTCATCAAGCGCGGCCGCGGCTCGTACGAAGACCGCGAGGTGCACGAGCACGTGGTCATGACCGGCCCGCGCGGCTACGTCAGCGAGCCGATGCTGCACCACGACCGGCGCGGCCTCGAGCACTACGTCGCCAAGCACAACCGGTACTCGACCCTCGAGGCGCAGGCGCTGTTTCGCGAGATCGTCCTCGGCGACCGCCGCCAGGTCTCCCACATGCCCGCCGCCGCTCGCCGGCGCCGCTGGCTGAAGAAGAACGTGATGCCCCGGGCCCCCTTCTCGGGCCTGTGGCGTTTTCTCTATATGTACGTCTTTCGCCTGGGCGTTCTGGACGGTCGGGTGGGACTGGAATTCTGCCGATTCATCAGCATGTACGATTCGCTCGTGTCCCTGAAGCTTCGTGATCTTCGCCGTCGGGCCCGCACCGGAGGCGTCGACGCCGCCGCCGTCGCGGCGTCCGGCCTCGCCACACCCGAAGGCGTCCAGGTCGCCCCGACGCCCGCCCCGGCCACCGCCGGCGCCGCGCGGACCGGGGGCGGCTCCGGCGCGCAAGGCCCCAAGATCGTCGGGGTCAGCGTGTTCCATGGCGACGCCGCCGCCGCCGGCCTCATCGACGGCCAGCTCGTCACCGGCGTCGAAGAGGAGCGGTTCCGGCGCATCAAGCACTGGGCCGGCTTTCCCTGCCGCGCCCTGAACCACTGCCTGGCCGAGACGACCGGCGGCGACCTGCGCGACCTCGACGCCCTGGCCGTGGCCCGCCAGCCCCGCGCCCATTTCTGGCGCAAGGCGCTGGTGACCCTGACGCACCCGAGCCTCGTCCCCCACGCGACCAACCGCGTCAAGGCGATCTCGCGCGTCAACACGCTCGAGCAGTCGATTGCCTCCTGCTGCGGCGTCGCCGTCAACGAGGTGCCCAAGCTGCACCGCGTCGAGCACCACCTCTCGCACATCGCGTCGTCGTTCTTCTGCAGCCCGTTCGAGGAGGCGATGTGCCTCACGGTCGACGGGTTCGGCGACTTCGTCTCGACGATGCGCGCGATCGGGCGCGGCAATCGCATCGAGCCGCTCGACCGCGTCTTCTACCCGAACTCGCTCGGCGTCTTCTACACGGCGATCACCCAGTACATCGGGTTCCCGCACTACGGAGACGAGTACAAGATGATGGGACTGGCCGGGTACGGCGAGCCGAACCTGGCCGACAAGCTCGGCCAGGTCGTGCCCGCCCTCGACAACGGCCAGTTCCGCCTCGACCAGAAGTACTTCCGGCTCCTGCGCGAAGGCGTCGACATGACCTGGGACGATGGCGAGCCCGATCTGGGGCTCGTCTACACCGACGCGCTCGAAAAGCTGCTCGGCCAGCCGCCGCGCAAGCCCGACGAGGAGCTGACGCAGTTCCACAAGGACGTCGCCGCCTCGGCCCAGCGGGTCTACGAGCAGCGATTCTTCAACCTCGTGCGCACGCTCCAGAAGATGACGGGCCTCAAGACGCTCGCGCTCGCGGGCGGCTGCGCTCTCAACTCGCTCGCGAACGGACGTCTGCTGGAGCAAAGCGACATCCAGGACGTGTTCATCCAGCCCGCGGCCGGCGACGGCGGCACGTCGCTCGGCGCCGCGCTCTACGTGCACCACTCGGTCCTGGGCTACCCCCGGCAGTTCGTCATGACGCACTCCTGCTGGGGGCCGCAATTCGAGGACGGCGACATCCGGCAGGCGATCGCCGAGGGCATCCCGGACTCGGGCGGCCGCGACGGCGCGTACGGCGACGTCGTCGTGGAGACGGCGGACGGCGACCAGGTGATCTGCGACCGGATCGCGCAGGCGATCGCCGACGGACAAGTCGTCGGCTGGTACCAGGGACGGTCGGAGTGGGGACCGCGCGCGCTGGGCAACCGATCGATCCTCGCCGACCCGCGCCGTGACGACATGCAGGAAACGCTCAACGTCAAGATCAAGCGGCGCGAGTCGTTCCGGCCGTTCGCGCCGTCGATCCTCGAGGAGCGCGTGTCCGACTGGTTCACGCTCAGCTACCCCGACCCGTTCATGCTCAAGGTCTACCCGATCAAGCCGGACCGGCAGTCGCAGATTCCCGCGGTGACGCACGTCGACGGCACCGGCCGGCTCCAGACCGTCTCGGCCGAGTCCCGGCCGCTCTACCACCGACTCATCAGCGCCTTCGAGCAGCGCACCGGCGTGCCCATCATTCTCAATACCTCGTTTAACGAGAACGAGCCGATCGTGAACACGCCCGGCGAGGCGCTCGCGTGCTTTCTGCGGACGAAGATGGACTGGCTCGTCCTGAACAACGTCCTCATCCACCGCACCTGATTCATTCCGTTTATTTCGTTTATTCCGTTTATTCCGTTTATTCCGTCTATTTCTTATTTGTTATTTCGGAGCGCACGTGTCGTCGCCCATTCCGAAATAACAAATAAGAAATAGACGGAATAAACCGAATGATGCGGGTTTTGCATGTCATTTCGGGGCTGGACGCGAAGATCGGCGGCACGGTGTCCGCACTGATCGGTCTCGTCGAGGCGCAGGCCGCCGAGGGCATCGAAGTCGCCGTCGCGAGCACGTATCGCCGGGGCGAGGACCTCGCGCTCGCCGACCGGCTCAACGACGGCGGCATCGAGACGACGACCGCCGGTCCGGGTATCGGTCCATGGCTATGGCATCCGAGCATCCGCCGCATCCTGGAGCATGGCATCGAGCGCGCCGACGTCGTGCACGTGCACGCGCTGTGGGAGGAGATCCAGCATCGCGCCGCGGCGCTCAGCCGTCGGCGGGGCCGGCCGCACGTGATCACGCCGCACGGCATGCTCGACCCCTGGGGTCGGACGCGCAGCCGGCTGCGCAAGATGGCCTACCTCACCTGGCGCCTGCGCCGCGACCTCGACCGGGCGACCGCGCTGCACTACACCGCGGACGCGGAGCGTCGCCTGACCGAGCCGATGGGGCTCAAGGCGCCGACGATCGTCGAGCCCAACGGCCTGGACCTCAGCGAGTTCGCGGACCTTCCCGAGCCCGGCACCTTTCGGGCACGGCACCGCGAGATCGGCGACCGGCCGATCGTGATGTTCCTGTCGCGCGTCCACCCGAAGAAGGGCCTGGACCTGCTGGTCCCCGCCTTCGCCGCCCTGGTGTCCTCCGACGCCGTGCTCGTCGTGGCCGGCCCGGGCGACCCGGACTACGTGGCCGGCATCGAATCCCTCGCCCGGACAAACGGGATCGGCGATCGCGTCGTCTTTACCGGGATGCTGCCCGAACGGCGCCGGATCGAGGCCCTGGTCGACGCCGACCTGTTCGTCCTCCCCAGTTATCAGGAGAACTTCGGGATCGTGGTCGCCGAGGCGCTGGCCTGCCGGACGGCGGTGGTCGTCTCCGACCGGGTCAATATCTGCGACGATGTGCTGAAGGCAAGCGCCGGGGCCGTCGTGCCGATGAACGTGAAAAGCCTCAGTGAGACCATCGGGACATGGCTGACCGACCCCTCCCGACGCCGTGAAGCCGGGGACCGCGGACGTGAATTCGTGACCCGCCACTACGACTGGAAACTGATTGCCAGTCGTTGGAAACGCCATTATCGTCGTATGATCAATGGATAAAGTAGAGGCCTATCTGAAAGTGGTGCCGTTGCCGCTGATCGCCCTGGGGGCGATCGCGTTCTTCGGCATTCTCATCATCATCCCCCGGCGGTTCCGGATCCAGATCACCGTCGGGTTCATGACGATGTGGATGATGGTCAACAAGCTCACCGGCCTGGGCATGGTGGCCTATTTCTCGAAGACGACCGCCGCGGTCGCCTGCATCGGCGTCGGATTCGCCGCGATGCTGGACCGTGAGCCGCGGCGCCGCATCCCCGTCCTGGCCTGGCTCTACGTCGTGGCGGCCCTCGGCGGCTTCGTATTCGTACTCGGCGTGGACGACCGGATCGAAGCCCTCGTGGTCCGATTCCAGTGGTTCGTCATGGTCATCTGCGCCATGCTTCTCGCGCGCACCGTCACCGACCAGCGCACCCTCTGCCGCGTGCTGCACGGCATCGTCGGGGGCCTGGTCGTCTCGGTGGTGATTCTGCTCAGCGCGATCCTGTTCGCCCGGGGCTCGTCGTTCAAGGGCGGCGTCGGACGATTCACGCCTTACGGCGGGCTCCCCAACGTGTACGGGCTGATCTTCATCTTCGGCACGATCTTCACCGTCTACTTCGGCGTGTACGGCAAGACCCAGTGGATCAAGCCGTTCCTGCTGGCGGTCGCGACGATCTCGTTCGGACTGGGCGTCCTCACCGCGGCGCGCACCATCGTGTTCGGCATGGTCATCGGCCTCTCACCCCTGGGGGCGTACCTGGTCCGGCGCCCGACGATCGCCGTGATCGGCGCGGTCATCGTCAGCCTCCTGCTGGGGTGGGTGCTCCGCCTCGGCGATGAGCAGGCGGACCTGAGCCGGCTGCGGACCCTCCAGACCTCGCGCTACGTGATCTGGGACGCCTACTGGGAGATCGTCCGTGAGCGCCCCCTGTTCGGACTGATGGGCGTGAAGGGTGAAAACAGCAAGGCCGCATGGCAGGTCGGCGAACATCCTCACAGCGCCTACCTCCACACGCTCTACCTGGGCGGCATGGTGTTCGCCGCCCCGCAATTCCTGCTGATCCTCGTGTCGATCATCGCGGTGTTCTACGCCATCAAGCGGCGCAAGTCGCTTCCCTACGACCCCGTGCTCATCGTCTGCTGCGGCGTGCTCCTGCTCGACATGTATCTTCTCGCCATCTTCGGCGGCGCGATCTACTATCCGACGTACTCCTGGGCCTTCATTCACGTGTTCCTTGCGGTGCTGTTCCTGGGCATCGCGGGCGACGCCCGTGCGATCAAGAAGGCGGCAAGAGCGCAGACCACGACGCAGCAGGCCGCGCCGGCGACGGGCCGGCTGGCGCTGCCATGACATGAGAGGAAGCAGGCCCGGGCCGACTCGGTCCGTGCGAACGACATGACGGCAATCCTGGGCATTTCGGCGTTCTACCACGACTCGGCGGCGGCCCTCATCGTCGACGGCGACATCATCGCCGCCGCGCAGGAAGAGCGGTTCACCCGAAAGAAGCACGATCACAACTTTCCGGTCCGCGCCATCGATCACTGCCTGGAGACGGCGGGGCTGCGGCCGGAGGACCTGGATTTCGTCGGCTTCTACGACAAGCCGCTGCTCAAGTTCGAGCGGCTCCTGGAGACGTATCTCGCGTTCGCCCCCTCGGGCTTTCTCTCGTTCGTCAGGGCGATGCCGCTGTGGCTGAAGCAGAAGCTTCATCTGCCCCGAGAGATGCGCAAGGCGCTGCGCGGCGCGTACGGGAAGCGCTTCGTCTTCTGCGAGCACCACGAGTCGCACGCGGCGAGCGCGTTCTTCCCGTCGCCGTTCGAGGCGTCCGCGATCCTGACGCTCGACGGCGTCGGCGAGTGGGCGACCGCAAGCTTCGGCACCGGCCGCGGCAACCGGATCGACCTTTCGCACGTCCTGATGTTTCCGCATTCCATCGGGCTGCTCTACTCGGCCTTCACCTACTACACCGGGTTCCGCGTCAATTCCGGCGAGTACAAGCTCATGGGCCTGGCGCCCTACGGCGATCCGAAGTACGCCGACCTGATCCTGGACAAGCTGATCGACCTGAAGGAGGACGGCTCGTTCCGGATGGACATGTCGTACTTCAACTACTGCCAGGGTCTGACGATGACGTCGCGGAAGTTCCACGCCCTGTTCGGCCAGCCGCCGCGGCAGCGCGAGACGCCGATCCGTGAATTCGACATGGACGTCGCCGCGTCCGTGCAGCTGGTCACCGAGCAGATCATGCTCAAGGTGGCGCATCACGTGCACGAGGTGACCGGCATGGACAACCTGTGCCTGGCCGGCGGCGTCGCCCTGAACTGCGTGGGCAACGGGCGCATCCTCCGCGAGGGCCCGTTCGAGAACGTGTGGATCCAGCCGGCCGCCGGTGACGCCGGCGGCGCCCTCGGCGTCGCGCAGTTCATCTGGCACCAGCTGCTCGAGAATCCCCGCACCGTCGACCCGCACGACAGCCAGAGCGGGTCGCTGCTGGGGCCGCGCTTCGACGACGCGCAGATCGCCGGCTTCCTCGACGGAGCCGGGGCGGCCTACCGCAAGTTCGACGACGACGAGTCGCTGTGCGCGTTCGTCGCCGGGCTGATGGCCGACGAGAAGGTGGTCGGTCTCTTCCAGGGGCGCATGGAGTTCGGGCCGCGGGCGCTGGGCGGCCGCAGCATCATCGGCGACGCCCGCAGCGAGAAGATGCAGTCGGTGATGAACCTGAAGATCAAGTTCCGCGAGTCGTTCCGCCCGTTCGCGCCGTCGGTGCTTCAGGACCGCGTCGACGAATTCTTCCAGATGCGCAAGGGCGAGCAGAGCGCGTACATGCTGCTCGTCGCGCCGGTGCAGGAGGCGAAGCGGACGCCGAGCAACGGGTCGACCGTGGCGCGGGGCCTCGACAAGCTGAAGATGAAGCGGTCCGAGGTGCCCGCCATCACGCACGTGGACTACTCGGCCCGCGTGCAGACGGTCGATCCGAAGCGGCACGGCCTGTACTACAAGCTGATCAAGCAGTTCGAGACGCTGACCGGCTGCCCGGTCGTCATCAACACCAGCTTCAACGTCCGCGGTGAGCCGATCGTCTGCACGCCCGAGCACGCCTACCGCTGCTTCATGGCGACGAACATGGACGTCCTCGTGCTCGAGCGGTGCGTGCTGGTGAAGACCGAGCAGCCCGACGCCAGGGAGATCGAGGTCGACGAGTACCTGGCGCAGTTCGACCTGGACTAACGGCGAAGAAGATGCCGGAAGCGGAGACACCGTGACTGAAACGAACGCGACCCTCCCGGCGCCCACCCCGCGCGACATTCGCACGTTCGGCCTGCTGTGGCTGATCTTCTTCGCCGGGCTGGGCGGCATCGTCTGGTGGAAGGCCGGGGCGCTCGTCGGCGCCGGCATCTTCCTCGGCGCGGCGCTGCTCGTCAGCCTCGTCCTGAACGGCGCCCACCGGCTGCGCCAGCTGCAGGGCGTGTTCCTGCCCGGGCTGTTCCTGGTCGTCGGCCTCGTCGCCACGCGCGGCGCCGTGAAGGAGGTGATCACCACCCTGATCGTCGTCGGCGCCGCGGGGACGGTCGTGATCGCCGGCGTCCCGGCCGTCGGCCGCGTCGTCTACCGCTTCTGGCTGGAGGCGGCGGAGCCGATCGGGTGGACGATCTCGCATTTCATCCTGGCCCTGACCTACTACCTCGTGCTCACCCCGATCGGGCTGATCGCGCGGCTGGTGGGGTATAATCCGATGAAGAAGCAACTGGACCCCTCGGCGGAGACCTACTGGATCAAGCACGAGGCCCGCGATGACCGATCGAGTTACTTCAGGCAGTTCTGACCGGCGGCTGCGACACCGCAGCCGATGGGAAGCAATGGGAACGAAGCGCACCGGAGAAGAACGCGATGGCCCAGGACGCTGAAAAATCACCGGAATCCGACGGCGCGGCGAACGACTTCGCGAACGAGGCCGAGCAGCAGTCCGAAGGCTGGCTGCGCGAGTTCTGGGACTTTCTCGCCTACAACAAGAAGTGGTGGCTGGCGCCGATCATCGTCACGCTGCTGCTCGTCGGGCTGTTCGTGATCCTCGGCGGGACGGCCGCCGCGCCGTTCATCTACACGCTGTTTTGAACCGCGACGCGACGGCAACCCCCCGGCCATCCGGACCGACACGGCCCGGCTCGGTATCCGTGCAGCAGCGCTGCGGAGACCGGCGAACCACGCATGATCGGACCCCTGCTCCGCCGTCCGCGCAACCTCGCGATCGTCGCCGTCGGCGTGGTCCTGCTGGCCGCCCTGGCGCTGACCGGCCGTTCGTGGTACGCGCAGTGGAAGGCCTGTCGCGAGCCCTCGTACAAGCCGGTGGCGCCGATCGCCGACGTCGCCCCCCTGCCGCTCGAGGTGGATGACTTCGACCTGTATGACCTCGGCGTCGTCGACGCCGACCAGGACGGCAATCTCGACCTGTTCACCGCCAATCACTCCGCCCAGCAGAGCTTCAAGCTCGGCGACGGCAAGGGCGGATTCACCGACGCCTTCGATCGATGGCGTCTGCACCAGCACCTGCCCGTGCCCGGACTCGAGAACAGCGACGCCGAGCCGCCCTTCGACCGGACCGGACTCTACATCTACGTGCGCTTCGCGCGCTACCACGTGCGCGCCCATGGCGTGAGCGGCGCAGCGCTGTCGGGCAGCGCCGAAATGAGCGGACGGGTGACGTTCTGCCGAAAGCAGGGTGACATCCGCCAGAGCGTCGTCCCCGGCGTCGACGGCGGCCTCGACACGACGACCGTCGCGTTCCGCTTCGATCGCGACGGCCTGGCCTCCTGGCAGCGCCGTCCTGGCGGGCCATGGACCGTCACGATCGACGAGCAGGTGCCTCTCGACAAGGTGTACGTCGGGCGACGATGCGTCAACCCCGAGTCCCGCACGTTCGAGCTTCACCTTCGCGACCGCCACGGTCTGGCCTGGCACGACGTCGATGGCGACGGCCGGCTGGACGTCTACATCACCCGCGGCGGGATTCGCGGGGCGATGGCCCGCATGAAGCGGAAGTTCCATGACGAGATGCTCGTCCTCACCCCCGAGGGGCTCGTCGACGAGACGCTGACCCGAAGATTCGAGAAGAACGGCGCGCGGGCCCGGGGGGCCATGTGGGTCGACGTCGACGGCGACCGCCGCCTCGACCTGTTCGTCTCCTGCACCGGATCGCCCAACCAGCTGTTCCACCAGCAGGCCGACGGCACGTTCGTCGAGAACGCGGCCGAGCGGGGGCTGGACCGGCCCGTGCGCACCACGGTGGCGTGGACCGATCTCGAGCCCGACGGCGATCCGGACCTGCTGTGGGCCGGCCCGGTCGGCGTCGGGGTCAGCGTCAACGAGGGCGGCACGTTCGAGCGTCGCATCCTGACGCAGACGGAGGGACTCAAGGAGCGCGGCAAGATCACGCTCGGCGACTTCGATCTCGACGGGGACGAGGACGCCTTCTACTGCTCGGACGTCCGCAGCACCCTGCTCGTCAACCGGGAGAGCGGGTTCGAGGTCGTGGCCCCGGCATCGGTCGGGCTGCCGTCGCGGTCGCTCGGCGCGAACTGGGTCGACCAGGACAACGACGGGTGGCCCGACCTGCACCTCGTGCCGCAGGGCGTGTACCGCGGCGGCCCCGACGGGAAGTTCGAGGCCACCGACGCTTTCCGCACGACCGCCGCGGTGCTCGCCGCGGTCGGCACCTGGTTCGATACGGACAACGACGGGTTCCGCGACCTGCTGCTCGCCGTCCGGCCGCCGCGGTCACCGCGATGGAGCAGCGGCCTCTACCGCAGTGCGCCCAACGGCAACCACTGGCTCCAGGTCCGGCTGATCGGACCGCGCTTGAATCGCGAGGCGATCGGCGGCCGCGTGACCGTGCGCACCGAGCTGGGCGCGCAGGTCCAGTCGATCGGCAGCGCCGACGGATCACGCTACGGCCAGGGGCATTACCGGCTCTACTTCGGCCTCGGCGCCCACGACGGCGCGGACGTCGTCGACGTCCACTGGCCCGACGGCTCCGTCCGCACGCTGAACGACGTGCCGGCCGACCAACTGCTCGAGATCCGGTACCGAGAGCAGGAGCCGGAGTTCGGGGGGTAGGCGTGCACCGGCGAACCGCGTGGCGTCAGCCCGCGGGTCAGAGGCCAGTGGCGCGTGACGCGACCTGGGTCTCACGTCGGTTTGTCCGCGGTCCACCCGCCCGGGGGTGGTCACGCGTCCTCGAGGAACTCCGCGTGCGGTGAGTCGCGCAGCGCCGCGATCAGCTCTTCGTGATTGACGACCATGTCGGCGATCGAGCGCGGGGCAACCTTCTGCATCGTGCTAGCCACCTGCTCGGTCTCGGTGCCCAGGTAGGCGAAGACCCGGTCGGCGGTGGCCTGTTGGGACGCCGCGGTCTCCAGGTCGTCCTCGTAGGTGAGCGGGAGATGAGGCAGGTCGCGGAGCACCCGCTGCTCGAACGAGGCAAGCTCGCCGCTGACCCGGATCCATTCGAGGACGTCCGCGACGTTCACGTCGATGCGCCGCGCCGGGCCCTTCTTCGCGCCGTCGACGCGATGAAACTCCGTCTCCCGTGCGTAGAGGTTCGACAGCGCGTGGCGCAGCAGGTTGCGGCGCCGCAGGTAGAGAATCCTGAACCCGTCCTCGCCCAGCCCGCGCAGGAACGCCTCGGGCCGCGCCAGCCGCTGCACGTCCCGAAGCTGGTAGCTCAGCAGCTTGAAGCCGTAGATCCGCCCCCGGTGCAGCGCGGCCGAGGCGTCGATGAAGGCGCGCGGGAAACGCAGCCGCGAGTAAAGAATCTCGCCGTCGCAGTGGGTCCGCCCGTGTGAACCGAGCAGGCTGACGAGCAGCGTGCTGCCCGACCGCCCCTGGCCGAAGATGACGAAGCGCGTCTCGGCCGGCCGCGGTCGCCATACGGCACGGCGTGCCACCAGGAACATGTACCGGGCGCGGTGCCGAACCTTCGATGGAAAGGATCGCTTCTCCATGAGCTATGCGGTATAGGGTATCGCTCTCCAGAGACCCCGGACCCTCGACCCCAGACCCTCGACCCTCGACCCCAGCCCCCATGCGCGTGCTCGTATTCGAAATCGGCTTCGGCGGTCATCGCACCACCTACCTGCGCCACCTGCTGGAGGCGCTCGCCAGGCTCGACTGCGAGGTCATCCTCTACACCAGCCGCGAGGCATGGGACTCCTCCGAGTCACGGATCAATCTCGACCCCGTCTGCGACCGCGTGCAGGTCGAAGCATCGTCCGAACGAACGACGATGGATCCGCTCGGGGTCGCACGCGAGAAATGCCGGTGGCTGGAGGAGGCCGGCCGGCGCTTCCGACCCGACCACGTGTTCGTGCCGACCGGCGACGGGATGTCCGAGATCATGGCGCCGCGCCGCCTGCTGCGCGGCGGGCGCTGGTGGCGCGACGTCGAGGTCGAGGTCATCATGCACGGCTGCCGATTCGCCTACCCGCAGTCGCACTGGCGCCGGCGGCAGGTCGATCGATACTCCCGCTTCGCCCTTCGGAGCGCCGGATGGGCGCGCGTGCACTTCGTCGACGTCCTCGCGTATGACTTCGTCCGCAAGCAGGGCGGCGTTCTGGCGGAGCGCAGCCGGCTGCTGCCCGACCCGATCGAGCCGGTCGAACAGATCTCCACGATCGATGCTCGGCGCATGCTCGACCTGCCGGAAGACGGCCGATGCATCGGCTGCATCGGCGAGATGAGCGCGCGCAAGGGGATCGACCTGCTCATCCGGGCGTTCGTGGACGCCGAGCGGCGGCCGACCGACCGGCTCCTGCTGATCGGGCGCCATGACGAGCAGATCGTGAAGATGCTCGAGGCGCATCGTGAGCTGCTCGCGGCGAAGCAGATCGTTTCGGTCGACCGCTTTCTCGAGATGGAGAAGATGGCCTGCGGATTCGCGTCGATGGACCTCGTCGCCACCCCCTACCGCCGCACGACTGCGATCTCGAGCATCGCCCTGCGCGCCGTCGCCGCCGGTCGCCCCGTCCTCGGCACCGACCAGGGGTGGCTGGGCGCCCTGGTGCCGAAGCTCGGCCTGGGCTGGACGTGCGACGTGCTCGACCCGGAGGTGTTCCGCCGCGACCTGTCGCGTTGCCTTGACCGTGCCGAGCAATACCGGCCGACCGAGGCGGCGGACCGCCTGCTTGCCTTCCACGCACCCGAGAACTTCATCGGCGCCTGGACGGCAAGGCTGCGCGAACGGATGGGGCTGGCGCCGTACGAGGACCTGATGGACTGGTCGCACGTCCTGGCGGCCACCGACAAGGGCGACGCATGAAGGTCCTGGTCAGCATCGAATCGGTCGAGGAAGCGGCGTCGATCGTCGAGGCCGGCGTCGACATCCTCGACGTGAAGAACGTCGCTGAAGGCGCGCTCGGCGCCCAGGCCCCCTGGCGCACCGCCGGGATCGTCGATCTCGCGCGACCGCACGGCGTGAGAACGAGCGCCGCGCTCGGCGATCTCGACTTCAAGCCCGGCACCGCCGCGCTGGCGGCGCGGGGCGCCGCGAGCCTCGGCGTCGACTACGTCAAGGCCGGGCTCCACAGCATGAGCACGGCCGCGCACGCATGCGACATGATGGCCGCCGTCGGTCGCGCCGCGCGGATGGACGACGGCCGCGCCTCCGTCGTCGCCTCCGTCGTCGCCTGCGGCTACGCGGACTGGCGCCGGTTCGACGGTCTGAGCGCCGGAGATCTCGTCCACGCAGCCCACGCCACGCAATGCGACGCGGTGATGGTCGATACCGCGATCAAGGACGGCACGTCGCTGTTCGACCACATGTCGAGAGCGGAGATCGCCGACTTCGTCGGCGCGGCGCGCGCGGCGCAACTGGTGGTGGCGCTGGCCGGTTCGATCAACCTGGAGCACGTCGTCGCGCTGCAGAGAATCGACCCGGATTTCATTGGCGTGCGCGGTGCGGTTTGCCGCAATGACGGCGACCGAACGACGACGATCGATCCGGAGAAGACCGCGTGCTTCTGCGCAACGATTCACGAATCGACCGCCGCGCGGACCGCACGCACCTCGTCGCAGCCGTAGCCGAAGTCGCCAGACTTCGGGTTGACGGACAGGATCCGCACCTCACGCCGGACTCCATTGCTGCAGGTCTCCTGGGTCTGGCGACTCCGGCTACGCGCTACGGCTGCGGATCCGGTTACGTCGCAGACGACGCCGCCGCGAATTTTTCCCGCACCTTGTCGAAGTCCCACATCGGCTCCGTCTCGCCGAGCAGGCGCCCCAGCTCAACCGCGTCGGGCTCGACCTGCTCGATGATGCGCTCGACCGTGTCGGGTGACGGGGGCGCAAGCTTTGACGGGGCCTTCGGCAGCAGCCGCTCCTGCACCCACATGCGGGCCCGCGGCGAGAAGAGCGGACGGATGCACCGGCGGTAGACGGGGTTCATCTGGATGACCTGCCAGTAGCCCTTGCACACCGGCTTGCCGCTGCTCTGGTTGAACACCTCGTCCTCGCTGATGCGCTGCGGCATCGGCTCGATACCGAGATGACCGCACACCGCGGCAGTCGTCGCCTGCCGGTCTCTCACGAACTGCTCGAACCGGATCACCTGGATCGCGTCGCGACCGAACGCCGCGCGCCATGGCTCGAGCTGCATCGCGTACCGGCTGTAGTGGACCAGGCTCGGGATCTCGCGAAACGCCTGGTCGAAGTCGGCCGGCGCCTCGTTCTCGGAAACCATGTGGTGGTGCTGGCTCACGAGGCGCGACACCGGTTCGCGGACGATGTAGATCAGCTTCGCCGTCGGCCCCAGAAGCTCGAGGGCGCGCCCTGCGACGCCGTCGATGTCCGGACGCTTCGTGTACCCCGTCGAGGCCTCGCCGCAGACCTGCTCCTCGCCCGCGCCGTCGAACAGGTGCGCGTACTTGTCGCGACCGCGCGGCGTCAGGACGTCCGGATCCGCGAGGTTGTGCGGCTCCTTGTCGACCGGAAAGAAGACGCGCGGGTTCGTCAGCAGGTCCTGGTACATCGTCGACGTACCCGCCTTCTGCGCGCCGATGATCAGGAAGTCGGGCATCCTCACGACGACGCCCCCCCGTGGCCCGCTGCGGCTGAGCGAAGACGGGCAGGAACCACGGATGGACACGGATGAACACTGATTCGTCCTGACGTTTTCCTGTTCATCCGTGTCCATCCGTGTTCATCCGTGGTTCTTCCAACACCCCTACCGCCCGCAGCGCCGCGCGCACGCCGTCGACGGGATCGGCGTCGCGGCGCCAGTCCGCCAGCACGCCGGCCACCCGTCCCTGGTACTGCCCCCAGGTCGCGTCGTCGGTGACGTCCAGCAGCGCGTCCGTCAGGTCCGCGACGTCGCCGCTGCGAAAGATGCGCCCGCTCTCGCGGTCACGTACGAGCTGCCGCGCCGCGCCGACGACATCGCTCGCGACCACGACGAGCCCCGCGGCGCACGCCTCGTTGATCACCACCGCCCACGGCTCGTATTCGCTCGGCAGCACGAGCACGTCGCAGAGGTGGTACGCGAGGCGGAGCTGCTCGACCTCGCAGAACCCGAGCCACCGGACGCGATCCTTCAGCGCCGCGGGCACGCGCGCTTCGAGATCGGCGCGAAGCGGGCCGTCACCCGCGATGACGAGATCCCACGGAGGACGGCGCTCGGCGATCGAGCTGAACGCGTCGATGAGCAGGTCGACCCGCTTCACGTCGACCAGTCGCCCGCAGTAGAGCATGCGCCTGCGATCCGCCGACAGGTCGTGCTCGGCGCCGAACGGGTCGACGAGGGCGCGATCGACGTTCGTGAACTTTTCGTATTGCGGCTCAAACGGTACGAGATAGCTGCGCGACAGATCGGCGCCGTATTTCTCGAAGTACTGCCGGCCGTACTCGCCCATGGGCATCACGCCCTGGCAGCGGCGGATCGCCCAGCCCAGCAGTCGCTTCTTGAGCCAGGACATCGGAAAGCGACGGCGCCCCTCGCCCTTGATGTTCGAATCGCCGCGCAGAAACACGCTCATGCCGGCCGCCCGGCACAGGGCGATCAGCCGCAAGTGGAGCAGGCTCGCGTACCCGCAGTGGACGACCGCGTCGACGCGATGCCGGCGAAGGTGCTCGAAGATGCGACGGGCGCGGCCGATGTCCGACAGCCGCACCGTCGACCAGTCCTCCTGCCGGTCCGTCTCCGCGTGCCCGAACCGGGCGGCGTTGGCCTCGGGCGGCAGATCGATCTCCTGCCAGTCCGAGCCGGACGTGGTGAACACGCTGTGCACCCGGACGTCGGTCATCTCGCGTCCCAGCCGCGCGCAGAGATGCACGTTGTAGGGCGTAAGGCCGTTGAGCAGGATGGCCAGGCCCGGGCGCTCATCGCCCCCTGGCCCGTTCGAAGCGTCCATGAGGCGATTATAGGAGCAGGGTCATGGCGTCATCCGCCACGTCGCGGGACGGGACGGGGCCGCGCATGCCCACGGTCCGCTACCCCCGGCGAACCGCGCGGCGTCAGCCCGCGGGTCGGATGGCATGGCGGTCCGATGACCGAACGCGGCGCTCGATCGCTGCGCTCGATGGGGCGATAGAATCCCCGAGCCCACGACGATCCGACGGCCCGATAACCCGTCGGCCGTCGATGTCGCGTTTCGAGCACCCCCTTGAACATCGTCCACTACCAGCACGTGATGAACCTCTCGGCCGGCGGCACCACCCGCACGACGACCGACGTCGGCACGATCCTCAACGAGCGCGGCCACGAGGTGACGGTCATCACCTACGACGACACCGACGTGCCGGACAGTTGGCGCCAGGGCGACCCCGGCCAGCCGCGGGTCGTGAGGATCGACCCGCCGCGGCCGCCGCTGGGCCGGTTCGCGCGTTCGACGATGAAGCAGGTCGAGCCCCTCGTCGCCGAGGCCGACGTCCTGCACCTGCATGCCCCGTGGGATCCGCCGAACCCCCAGTTCGCCGCCGTCGCCCGGCGCACCGGCACCCCCTACGTCCTGTCGCTGCACGGGATGCTCGACGAGTACTCGATGCGGCAGCGCGGCCTGAAGAAGAAGCTGTACATGGCCCTCGTCGGCCGGAAGCTTCTCGAGCGGGCCGCCTGCGTGCACTGCGACAACGAGACGGAAGCCGAGCAGTCACACCCGTGGTTCCCGCGCGGCCGGACGATGGTGATCCCGGTCATCCTCGACCTCGACCTCTTCGAGGAGCTTCCCGGCCCCGAGCTGGCGCGCCTGTCGTTCGACGATCTTCCCGACGCGAGCGAAGCGGACGCCGACGCCGTGGTCCTGTTCCTCAGCCGCGTCCAGGAGAAGAAGGGCATCGAGGTGCTCATCGACGCGACGGAGCGACTGCGCGACCGCGACGTGCGGTGCCGCGTCATCGTCGCGGGCGACGCCGAGGTGCCCGGCTACGACGCGCAGCTGATGGCGGACATCGCGCGGCGCGGTCTCGACGACCGCATCCGATTCGTCGGCCTGGTCGGCGGTCCGAAGAAGCTGTCGCTCTACGAGGCGGCCGACGTGTTCGCGCTGCCGACGCGACAGGAGAGCTTCGGCATCGTCTTCGCCGAGTCCCTGGCCTGCCGCACGCCCGTCATTACGACGCGCGGCGTGCACATCTGGCCGCAGCTCGAAGAGTCGGGCGGCGCGCTGATCGTCGAACGGACCGCGGACGCGTTCGCCGACGCGATCGTCACCCTGCTCGAGGCCGGTCCGCCACGTCGCCGCGAGATGGGCGAAATGGGGCGCGCGTGGGTTTTCGAGTACCTTGGCATGGACCGCGTCGCGGGACTCTACGAGACGCTCTACCGCAACGCCGTGGGACACCGTACGTGATCATCTCGCAGACCCCCTACCGCGTCAGCTTCGCCGGCGGCGGCACCGACCTGCCCGCGTTCTACCAGCAGGAGTACGGCGCGGTGCTGAGCATGGCGACGGCGCACCACATGTACGTCACGGTGCACCAGCGCTTCGAGGACTCGTTTCGCATCGCGTACTCCAAGGTCGAGACGTGCCGGCGCATCGTCGACATCCGCCACGAGCTGGTGCGCGAGGCCCTGCAGATCTGCGGCATCCGCGACCTGCTCGAGGTCACGACGATCGGCGACGTGCCGGGCGGCACCGGCATGGGTTCGAGCAGCACGCTCACCGTCGGACTGCTCAACGCGTTCTACGCCTACCAAGGCCGGATCGTCTCGCCCCACCAGCTCGCGGAGGAGGCGTGCCGGATCGAGATCGACGTTCTCGGCAAACCGATCGGCCGGCAGGACCAGTACGCCGCGGCGGTCGGCGGGCTCAATTACATCCGGTTCAATCCCGACGACACGGTCGAGGTCCACCCCGTGCCCTGCCGCGTCGAGGTGCTCGATGAGCTGGAGCGTCGGGCGCTCGTGATATACACTGACCGCCAGCGGGACGCCGACCAGATTCTCGGCAAGCAGAAGGAAGGCACCAGCGACCGCATGTCCGAGCTTCGCGCGATGCGCGACCTTGCCGGCACGATGCGACAGTCGATCTCCGCCGGCGACCTGGACGAGTTCGCGGACCTGCTGCACGAGGGGTGGCAGATCAAGCGTTCCATGGGCATGGGCATCAGCGACTCGTGGATCGATCAGTGGTATGACACCGCCCGGCGGGCCGGCGCCACCGCGGGCAAGATCCTGGGCGCCGGAGGAGGTGGGTTCCTGCTGCTGCTGGCCCCACCCGAGCACCATGAAGCGATACGCGACGCCCTGGGGCGACCGCGGGAGCGCAACCTCCAGATCGACCGGGCCGGCAGCCGGATTATTTTTATCGGCACGTGACCGGCGAACCCCGATTGGCCGATGGTGGTAGTTGACCGTATGGCAGGATCTACCGCCGAGAGCGCCAGGGAATACCTCGAGCACGCCGCCCGGATCGCGAAGGCGATCGATACGGACGCCATCGACCGGTACGCCCGGACCCTCTACGAGGCTTGGCGTGACGACCGGGCGGTGTTCGTCTTCGGCAACGGCGGCAGCGCCTCCACGGCCAGCCACCACGTCTGCGACTACGTGAAGACCGCGTCGGTCGAGGGCCGGCGGCGCCTGCGGGCGTTCAGCCTGGTCGACAACGTCGGCCTGCTCACGGCGATCGGCAACGACCTGTCCTTCGACGATACGTTCGTGCTGCCGCTCGAGACAATGGCGAAGCCGGGCGACGTCGCCATCGCGATCAGCTGCTCCGGCAATTCGCCCAACGTAGTCCGCGCCTGCCGCTGGGCGAAGGACCACGGGCTCACCATCGTCGCACTGAGCGGCTTCGAGGGCGGCGCGATGGCCGCGCTGGCCGATCTGCACATCAACGTGCCCAACGACAACTACGGCATCATCGAGGACATGCACCTGTCGATCGGTCACATGGTGACCCAGCGTCTGCAGGCGCTCGTCCGTGACGAGGCGACCTGCTCATGAAAGGGCTCATCACCGGCGGTGCCGGTTTCATCGGTTCCCACACCGCGGACGCCCTGCTCGCCGAAGGTCACGAGGTGCGCGTTCTCGACAGCCTCGAGCCGCCGGTGCACCCGCAGCGCGAGGTGCCGAAGTACCTCGACGATCGGATCGAGATGGTCAAGGGCGACGTGCGCGACGATGGCGTCCTGCTCGAGGCGATGCGCGGCTGCGACGCGATCTATCACCTCGCCGCGTTCCAGGATTACCTTCCCGTCTTCAGCAGGTACTTCGACGTCAACGTCACGTCGACGGCGCTGATCTACGAGCTGATCGTCCGCGAAAAGCTGCCGGTGAAGAAGGTCGTCGTCGCAAGCAGCCAGGCGACGCTCGGCGAGGGGCTCTACCACGACGCCGACGGCACGCCCGTGCTGCCCGACATCCGCAGCGACGAGCAGCTTTCGCGCGGCGAATGGGAGATCGCGGCGCCGGAAGGGCATCGCGGGCCGCTCCAGTGGCAGCCGACCGACGAGACCGTGGCGAACCCGCAGAACCAGTACGGCATCAGCAAGATCGCCGAGGAGAGCGTGACGCTGCACCTCGGCCGGCGCTACGGCATTCCCAGCGTCGCGATGCGCTACTCGATCGTGCAGGGGCCGCGCCAGAGCTTTTACAACGCCTACAGCGGGGCGTGCCGCGTGTTCTGCCTGAACTTCCACGTGGGCGACGATCCGCCCATCTACGAGGACGGTGGCCAGGTGCGCGACTTCGTCAACTATCTGGACGTCGTCGACGCGAACCTGCGGGTGCTGCACGACGACGACGCCGACTACGAGATGTTCCACGTGGGCGGCGAGAAGGCCATCACCGTCTGCGAGTTCGCTTCGATCGTGGCGGAGATCTTCGGCCGCGGCGACTACGAACCGAAGCCCTGCGGCAAGTATCGGTTCGGGGACACGCGACACATTTTTTCCGACGTCTCGAAGCTGAAGAAGCTGGGCTGGAAGCCGCGGCGGACGGTGCAGGACAGCGTGGACGCGTACCGCGCGTGGCTGCACGATGCGGACGTGGGCCGAGACATTCTCGACTACTGCAATCGCCAGATGGCAAAGATGAACGTGGTGCGCGCGGTGGAGTAGGGGTCTGCGAAAGCGGCGCGGCCTCCGTCATGACGGCACCGCGCAACCGACCCGTGGGCTGACGCCGGCTGACGCCCACGGTTCACCAGCCGCCTGCGAACCGCGCGGCGTAAGCCCGCGGGTCGAATGCCATGACGGCCCGATGCCGGCTCGGACTGCATGACCATGCCCACACGGCCCGCCGCCTTTCTCGATCGGGATGGCACCGTCATCGAGCACGTGCACTACCTGTGCGACCCGGCGAAGGTCCGCCTGATCGCCGGCGCGGCCCAGGCGATCAGAACGCTCGGCGAGCACGGCTACGCCAGCGTCATCGTCACGAACCAGTCGGTCATCGGCCGCGGCATGCTCACCGAGGAAGGGCTCGCCGAGGTCCACGACGTCATGGTGCGCCAGCTCGCCGACGAAGGCGCCCGCCTGGACGGCATCTATTACTGCCCCCTCGCGCCCACCGTGAAGGACCGCCGCGTCGTCGAGGATCCCGATCGCAAGCCGGGGCCGGGCATGCTGCTTCGCGCCGCGCGCGATCTCGACCTGGACGTCGCCCGCTCCTGGATGATCGGCGACACGATTAGCGACGCCCTGGCCGGGCGCAACGCCGAGGTGCGCGGCACGATCATCGTCCGCACCGGCGACGGCGCCGACGTGGACGCCGACGACCCCGCGATCGACGCGGTCGCGCCGGACCTCATTGCCGCGGCGCGGCTGATTCTCGACCAGGGCTGACCGGGAGATCGGACTTTCGGGCCGTGACGGCCCCGATCCGGGAGGCGGCCAGTTCGGCCTGACACGGCACGGCGGGCACGGCGCGATAACGCAATCCCTTGCCTCGCCGTCAGGGCCGGTCTAATCTGTCGAACCGTACTTTCCGATGCGTCGGTAGTCGGAGCCCCCGCGTCCCTTCGCAGGGTCGTCACCTGAATGACCAAGCCCAGCTTCCTGATTATCGGTGCGGCAAAGAGTGCGACGACGAATCTGCACGCGCTGCTCTGCGCGCACCCGCACGTCTTCGCGCCCGAGCAGAAGGAGCTGTGGTACTTCGCCCGCGACCACCTCTACCAGCGCGGGATGTCCTGGTACCTCGATTTCTTCAAGGAGACCGCCCCCGACCAGATCACCGGCGAATCGTCGACCGGCTACTCGATGCACGGCCGCCATCCCCATGCGTCCGAGCGGATCGCGCAGGACCTGCCCGACGCCAGGCTCATCTACATCGTCCGACACCCGCTGGATCGGCTCGAGTCGAGCTGGAAGACCGACACCTACCTCGGGATCACCGAGAAGCTGACCTTCGCGACGGCCATTCGCGACGACGCAGACCGGTGGGCCGACCCCGGTCTGTACTGGAAGCAGATCAACCTGTATCGCCGGTTCTTTCCCGACGAGCGCATCCTGGTGCTCTTCTTCGACGAGTACAAGCGCGACCCGGTGACGCACATTCAGCGCTGCTACGAGTTCCTCGGGATCGACGCCGGGTTCGCGCCCGATAATAGGAAGCGCAACCAGAACGCCTCGAGCCGTTACCGGTCCCTGCCCGGCTGGTTTCAGAAGGCGGTGCGCAACCCGTTGTTCCTGGGGGTGTACCGGGCGATGCCCTACGGCAGTCAGCGGCACGCCAGAAAGGCACTGCTCAAGTTCTTCAACCAGTCGCGCCGGTTCATCGGCAGGAACGTCGAGGCGCCGGTGTGGACGGACGAGTCCCGCAAGTGGGCTGCCAACTACTACCGCGAGGACGCCGCGGCGTTTCTCGAGTTCTACGGCAAGCCCCGGGATTACTGGGACCTCGACGCGCCGGTCGCGGCGACCGGCCAGGGGTCAGCGTGATGACCGTCGACGACGACCCGATCCTGCACAAGCCGATCATCATCATCGGCGCGCCGCGCTCCGGCACGACGATGCTGCAGCAGATCTTCAACCAGCATCCGCGCCTCGGGCTGATGTGGGAGCCGCGGCTGACGTGGCGCTACCGCAATGACAACAAGTCCGACATGCTCCGGCCGGAGGACGCGCGGCCCGACGTCATTCAACACATCCGCACGACGTTCGCGAACGCGGTCCGGGAGATGGGACGCGACCGGCTGTGCGAGAAGACGCCGTCCAATTCACTGCGCATGGGGTTCGTCGACCGTGTCTTCCCCGACTGCAAGTTCATCCACACGATCCGCCACGGCGAGGACTCGATCCTGAGCATGATCGAGAAGTGGGAGACCAAGTCGCACGGCATCCGCCCCGACAAGCTGCTCGACCGGCTCAAGGAGGTGAAGCTGCGCCAGCTCGCCTACTACGCCAAGGAGACGCTGTTCAAGCTGCTGCCCAAGAAGCTCACCGGCCCGAACCCCTGGGGGCCGCGCATCCCGGGCATCCGGACGATGCGCCCCGACATGGACGTGCTGGACGTGTGCTGCCTGCAATGGCGGATGTGCGTCGAGCTCGCCTGCCAGTACGGCCGGACGCTTCCGCCCGACCGGTACATGGAGTACCGGCTGGAGGACATGTCGCCCGAGCTGCTCGAGCGCATCTTCGAGTTCTGCGAGATCGACGACTGCGACAGCATGCGCAGCTACTTCCGCGAGAAGTTCGATCCGAAGCGCACGAGCGGCCGCTCGCGCCGCGCCGACCCGGACGTGCTCAAGCAGATGATGCAGTGGATCGAGCCGACGCTCCACTGGCTCGGATACGAAGACGAGCAGGTCGCGACGGCGCGGCGAATCTAGCGCGCGCGTACCGAAGCGTCCTTCCGCATCCGGCGAACCGCGTGGCGTCAGCCCGCGGGTCGGATGACATGACCGTCTGATGACGGCAGTGGCGCATGGCCGTCCCGCGCATCCGGAGCACTTGCACGTTCCCCCCCCCGGCTTACGCCGGGGGTACGCCGCGGGTACGCCGTCCCGACTATCCGTGTCCATCCGTGTCCATCCGTGGTTCCTCCCCCTCCCCGATCCCCAGCACCGCCGCGCACGTGTCGAACCGGTAGCGATCGAGCATCATTCGGAACTTCGACTCCGTCGACCGCAGCCCGACGTAGCACTTGAAACGGCGATGCAGCGGCATCGGCACCCGCGGGCAGTCCGGGGCGAAGTCGCGCGGGTGCAGGTAGACCACGACGGGCCGTCCGCGACGGTGGACGTGTCGGAACCCGTGGCGGATCAACGGCGCCGGCAGGAGTCGCAGGTAGCCGCCGCCACTGAAGGCGAGGCGCAGACGGCCGTAGCGGACGGTCGTCATCGGCAACTCGGGCATCGCGCGCCCCGACGGGGCCGCAGTGAACCGGTGCGGCTCCGGCGGGCACGGGTAGCCGCCGTGTCCGCGCGGCGCCGGAAAGAGGCTCGCGTCGTATTCGAGACCGAGCTCGTGCATCACGTCGAACGCCCACTCCGCCCCGGGGGTGATCGAAAAACTCGGCGCTCTGAACCCCAGCACCTTGCGCCCGCATTGATCCTCGATGACGTCGATCGACTGCTTGAGCTCCTCGCGGAATGCTTCGGGGGTCATCCGATCCACGCGCAGATGCCAGAACGCGTGGCTAGCAAGCTCGTGACCGTGCGCAGCGATCACCTTCGCCAGCTCCGGATGCCGACGCGCGACCCAGCCGAGGAGAAAGAAGGTCGCCCGGACGCCCTTCTCTTCCAGCACTTCGACGATCCACCGGGTGCGCTCGACCACGATCGACGGCAGATCGCCCCACTTGCTCGGATCGGCCACCGCGTCGATCTCGACCATGTGAAACCAGTCCTCGATATCGAACGAGAGCGCGTTGATCATGAGCGAATCATTCGATGCCGGGGCCGCCAGTCCGAGCGTCAGCGTAGTGGAGGTCGGGCGACCTGCCGGTCCGAGACGGGCACGCGACCGATCACAGAAAGGCGTCGTCATCGCGTCCGCAGGCGTCGCTGGTCCGCTGGCGCGTCCCCCTGACTGTTTCGCGACCTGACGTCATCCAGGATCGTCAGCCTCGGTGATCACCACGCCGACGGGCGGCTGCACACAGGATCGCGCTGATCACCAGCAGCATCGTACCCGGCTCCGGGACGGCGACAACCCGAAACGTCCGCATCATCTCCAGGTCCTCGTGCTCGAGGATGTGGCAGTGCCATACGAACGTCCCAGTGAACTGCTCGAACTTGACCATGATCCGCGCGGTCTCGCGACCGCCCACGACAACGGTATCCTCCCAACCGAGTTCATACAGTTCCAAAGGGATGTCGGCACCGTTCGGCGCCGTGCGATCGAGCAGTTGAAAGGCCTCCATGTGAAGATGCATGGGATGTGATTGGCCGGTTCGGTTCACGAACTCCCAGATCTCCAACTCTCCCTGTACGACGGTTTCGGTATTCTCATCGGTCCACTTCTTGCCGTCCAGCAGAAGCTCCATCCGGCCGTACTCGTCAAACGAGCGCACCAGCTCGAGCGTTCGAACGCGCACGGCGTCCTGCTCCTCATAACGCAAGATCGAGGACAACTGGTCCGGCAGGTTACTGTTGTCCGCGCCCGTCGGATCGACGACGCGCACCTGCATCACCTGATCGGTGGTCCCCGACCTGGCACCGCGTCCTCCGTTGCGCATCAACAGCGTGTCGCCGGGAACCATGCCGGAAAAATCCACGACGACGTCCAATCGATCGCCCGGCGCGAGGCCGACCGACGACCGTTCCACGCGGGTGCTCAACAGCCCACTGTCCGTCCCGATCTGATGAAACACCAGCGGGTCGGAGGAGGACGACCCCGGCTCGGGTTCGAGCGTCAGATCGTACGATCTCGAATTGGCCCCGTTGAGCAGTCGGAATCGGTACTTGCGCGGTTCAACTTCGAGAAACGGCCAGACGGTCCCGTTGACCAGATTGGCATCGGCCAGGAACAAGGGCACCTGCGAAGCGTCTTCGGGGAACGATGCCGGCAGGCCCGCCAAGGGATCGCCGACCCCCGGGGAACTCAGGTCGCCCGGCCCGGCGGGATAGAACAGCCGACCGTCGTCATAGAATGACCGGTCCTGCAGGACGAGTGGGATCTCGAAGCCTCCCGACGGCAGGCCGAGCGCCGCCTCCTCCTGATCGCGAATCAAGTAGAAGCCCGAAAGACCCGCGTAGACATTCAACCGGGTGATGCCCATCGCGTGATCGTGGTACCAGTTGTTGGCTGCGCGCTGGTCGTTCGTGTACGTGGTAACCAGATTGTTGCCGGCGGGTCCTCCCATGCCGTTGGCGGCCGCGTTCGGGTCGGCCGAGAACCAGTGCTCGGGAAAGCCGTCGCTCGCTTCGTCGGTAACCGCCCCGTGGACGTGGGTCACCACGCGCGCCTCGGGAAACATGGCGCCGGCGCCATGCACGGTCGTGTCGTAGGGCAGGATGTGGGCCAGCGGTGACCCGAAATCGTCGACAAGGTTGTTGGTCCAGCGCACCTTGATCGTCTGGCCGCGCTGAACCTCGAACGTCGGCCCGGGATACATGCCGTCGTAGCCCCACAACGTGGTCGGCGGAAGATCCCGGTGCAGTGACTGCTCGAATTGCGAAATCCCGATGTCGTACAGCGGCACCCCGTCCGTCGTCCCAGTCGGCACGATCACGTTGCTCAACGGATTGGCCAGGGAATCCACATACTTCGTGAGCGTCGTGACATCCAGCACGCTCTGCGCCGCTCCGTCGAGAGCTCCCGGGCCGGTCGTCAGCGCGAACGCCAGCGCCAGTGCCACGATGGACCGCGCTACGCTCCCCGATCCCCTTGAACCGTGTCTGGCCATGCTGTCTCCTCTCACCCAACCTCATCATAATAGGCCGTAGGGAGCAAGGCGGATCACAACCCGCAGATTCTTCAAAGACCGATCGACACCAAGGCGAATAATGCGTCGAGTCAATCCAGACTGCCCAAAATCTATCGTCGATACGGGCGTCGTCGTATCTCGGCTTTAGAGACGCCATGGACGGTCGCTTGGGCGGGCACATTGCCGTCCACATCGAAATGAATCAGACTCGCCCCACTTGTCGGGGTCGGCCACCGCATCGATCGCCACGAGGTGAAACCAGTCCTCGATATCAAACGACAAGGCATTGACGGGCATTGTGGAACGCTGGTTCTTGATTTCTGACTTCGTCCCTTCGCTCCCCGCCTAAAACGCGTCATGGTCCGCGAACGTGAAGCGCCATCGTTTCACGTCGGCCAGATCCGGCTCCTGGTCCAGCATGGGGCCCGGCCAGAGGATCAGGCGGTACGTCTCGGGCGAGCGGCGGTAGCCGGCCGCGGCGACCTGGCGTCGCATCGTGTCCCCGAGACCGTCGAGGTAGAGGATCAGGTCACAGTCCTCCTCCAGGGCCCGACGCCGCGCGGCCGCGAGCAGCGCTGCGAGCGCCGCTTCGCCATCCGGGGCCGCCACCGCGTCGAGGATCACTCCGGCGCGGATGCCTCGGCCGCGCTCGGCGACGCGGAAGACGAGCGACGCCTCGGGCCGGCCGTCGCCGCCCGCCCGCATCAGGGTATACGGCCAGCCCTCGATGGTGTTCGCGTATCGCTCCTGCACGACGTCGGCGGACCATTCGTGACCGATCCGGTCGCGACCGTCCACGGCCACCTGCCCGGCCAGCTTCGCCGCCGCGTCGTCCTCGAACGGCGCATCGTGGGCCGCGACGCCGTCCGCCGCGCCCGACCGACCACCCGAGATCATCCGGTAGAGCCCGTCCATGGGGGCGCCGATCGCCTGGGCCCACGCGCCCCATCTCCGGTGCCGCGCCAGCAGCCGCGCCGGTCGCAACGGAAGCATGAGCACCGGGAGCGTCCCGGCTTCGCGGTATCCAAGCTTGAGATGCGACTCGGTGACCTGGTCGCGACGCATCACGCAGCCGATCAGGTCGAGGCCGTACGTCTTCGACGACTTCATCATCGTCATCAGGAGCTGGGGGTAGATCATCGTCCGGCGGTACTCCGGCCGGATGAACAGGTGCGCCCAGTAGCCCATCGTGAGGCGGCGATCGCCGCAGCGCAGCCCGCGCACGTACAGCGTCGTCATGCCCGCGGGCTCGTCGCCCGCGAACGCGATCCATCCGCGCAATCGCTGCGGATTCAGGCGACACACGTACGAGGCGACGGCTTCAGCCGGATGCTCGCGCTCGTCGCGCAGACGCAGGAGGCGCACGACCGATGGCACGTCGTCCGGTGTCGCTTCGCGAATGGTGATCGGGTTGGATGACATGGACGTCGGGGGCGGACTCACCCGCGACGCCATGTTACCGCAGCCCCGCCCAGCAGGCCGGGTTCGCTCGAGCTCCACCGGTACGCCGGCCGACGCGAAGGAGGAACGCGATGAACAGGAGGGCAAACGTGGTCGGCTCCGGTACGACTTGCAGGGTCAGCAGCGGGCGGGCCTGCGCGTCCGCGTGACTCGCCGAGCCCACCGTCCACTCGATGACGTCGTTGCCGAAGTCCGAATCCGGGTTCAGCCGGAGAAACACGAACTGACCGCGCAGGTAGCTCGGATTCTGATCGTAGAAGTCCATCAGGTAGTCGGCCAGGCGAATTCCAGCCTGCGCGTCGGTGAACACGGGTCCCGCGAGGATGGTGCCCACCAGCAGGTTGTCCTGGAGCAAGACGTGGTCGGGACGCGAATCATCGGGGCTCTCGAGGTACTCGATCAGCGGCTCGGAATCGGAGATGCCGAGCACCCAGAGATCCGCATTGTGGTCCGGCGTCAGACCGGTCGTCGACGCGACCGTCAGGGTCAGGGTCGCCTGCTCGATTCGATGATCGGCGGGCAGCGGCGGTAGCTCGAAGAGCATGACCGCGTTGCGGCCACCCGTCGTGTGCGCGCCGACCCTCAGCAACCGTCCATGTGGGTTGGTCGAGCCATTCTCGACGAGGTTGTAGTCGAGCCAGTCCGACGGCACGTGCGCAGAACCGCGCGATACGCTTCGCGCCTCGCGCACGAGGTCGACGTGCAGCTGCTTGAGCTGCGCCAGCACCTCCTGGTAGATATCGTCGTCGATGACGTTGTTCATCTCGTGGGGATCGACCTCCAGGTCGTACAGTTCATCCCACGCTTCCGGGTCGTTCGCCGCCGCACCCAACACGGGATACCGAATGTACCGGTACCGGGAGGTGTTGACCGCCTCCCACGAAGCGATCCAGGGATAACGCAGGTCCCAGTCGTACTGGCTAAGGAACGCGGCGCGGGGTCCGACCGCCTCGCCCCGGATATGCGGCAGCAGCGACCGCCCCTGCATCCAGTCCGGCACCGCCACGCCCGCGGCGTCGAGAATCGTCGGGGCGACGTCGATGTTCAGCGTGAGATCATCGACGACCGTGCCGGCGCCCGTGCCGTCCGGCATGCGCACGAGCAACGGCGTGCGTACGGATTCATCGTACGCGGCCAGCTTGCTGGTCAGCCCGTGCTCGCCCCAGAAGTACCCCTGGTCGCTCGTGAATATGACGACGGTGTCGTCCAGCATCCCGGTCTGCTCCAGACGATCCAGCACTCGACCGACGCCGTCGTCGATATCGGTGAGCATCTCCATCTGCCGGCGCTGGACAGGGTCGTGAAACTCGTTCTCGCCGGGCACGGGAACCGGATGTCCGGTCATGGGCTCGACAAGCGAATCGCGCCGGATCATCGGCTTGCCGTCGAGCGCGTAGCCCGACTGGGCGCTCGGGGGATGGACGATCGGCTCACCGTCGTACTGCCCGGCGTGTTGACTGAACGCGGCGCCGAACGGCAGGGGCAGGGCCTTGTAGGACACCGTCATGGCGAACGGCTCGGTGCGAATACCTCTCTCTACGGCATCGATGAAGCTCGTCGCGACGTCAGTCAGCACGTCGGTCGTGAATCCCGAGTGGGCGCGTCGCTGTCCGTTGATGTTGAGTCGCGGATTGAGGTGACTGCCCTGCGGCGTCTGGAAGACGGCCCAGTGATCGTATCCCTCGCGCCGCGCGTCGTTCTCGTCCTGGTGGTACTTGCCGATGTGCGCCGTCTCGTAGCCCGCCTGGTCAAGAACCTGCGGATATGTCCGCAACCGGAAATCGCTGACGGACTTGTATCCCTCGTTGCCATGCACGTGGTGGCGCGACACGTGCTGACCGGTCAGCAGCGACGCCCGCGACGGAGAGCAGAGAGGGGTGGTCGCATACGATCGATCGAATCGGATTCCCTCGCTCGCGATTCGATCGATGTTCGGCGTCTGCACGAACGCGTGGCCGCCCGCGCCGATTCCGTCGGCGCGCAGGTCATCGACGTAGAACAGGACGATGTTCGGGCGGTCCGGCGCGGCGCCCTGCGCGACGCACCTGCCCGACGGCAGGCCGCAGCACGAGCTGAGCAGAGCGAGCGTGATGAAGCATTCGCGTGGCCACGGGCGCATCCGCGCGAAGCGATCAATCCGACGGCGCGTGCCGACATCGCGACATTGGTGCGATTGCGTCATTGTCGACGCGCCTGGTCTTGCTGCGCATCGAATCAAAAAGTTCTCTTTCGCCGGATGATCGTGAACGCGATCGTTGAATGAACCAGACGACCCTTTTATACCTGTTCGATATCGTAATACAAGAGTTTTATCGCCGAGAACGAACGAAAAGAATCAACAGCGCATAATCGGCAATGCCCGGCGGCGCATTCTCGGGAACCGAAAGGAAAAACTAAGGGAATACCCTTACTTGCGCCCCACGGTCAGCTTCGAATAGATCGGCACGAGTCGTCGGCCGCACGTGGCGGCCTGGAATGTGCGCACACCCGCCATCATCGACACGGCACCGATGCGGCGCCACAGCGCCAGCGAAGCGAAGCTGCGCATCCCGCCCCAGACGTGGCGTATGCGGGTAAACCCTACCTCCCGGTAGAGCCGCTCCATGCTGGCGCGCGTGAACTCGTGCAGGTGGATCGGGGCGCTCAGGCAGATGCGGGGCGGCTGCTTCTGGAGCTTCAGGTTGTAGAGCAGACGCGTCTGGAACAGCGCCTGCGGCCAGCGCAGTGCGAGGCAACCGCCGGGGCGCAGCAACTCGTGCGCGCGACGGCACAGCGCCACCGGGTCGCGCACGTGCTCGATCACGTTGACCATCAGCACGCAGTCGAACGATCCGGCGGGCAGGTCCACGTCCTCGAAGATGGTCTGCCGCAGATCGGCGTCGGCGCCGAGGCGCTGCCGCGCCACTTCGAAGGCCTTGCGATTCGGCTCGATGCCGTGCACGCGCCATCCGTCTTTGGCCGCGTGCACCAGCACGCCGCCGAATCCCGCGCCGACGTCCAGCAGGTCGCCGCGCTGCGGGTTGTAGCGCGTCAGCGCGCGGGCGGTCGCGACGTCGACCGTGCTCCGGTCGCCCTCCCACGCATTCTCGGATTCGGGCAGGTAGGCGTCGGCGTAGACGTCCGCGAGCCACGCCTCGGAGGGACGCGGGGACACGTAGACGTGCGAGCAGTCACGGCACTTGTGAACCGGGTAGCCGCGCTCCTCGAACAGGAAGCGCCGCGCGTCGCTGCCGCAGATCGGGCAGTCGGTGGTCTCGATCTCGTCGGCCGGCACCGACGCCAGGCTCACTCGCGCGTGCCAGCGTTCCCGGGCGTCGTCGGCCGGCGACGTCACGACGGCGTCTCGAGCTTCGCGTCGATCCGCGCCGCGATGACGCCCACGCTCGTCAACTGCGGAATCTCCTCCGGGTCGATACCGATGCCGAAGGCCTGCTCCAGGGCCAGCACCAGGTTCATGTGGCCCATCGAGTCCCACGCCTCGATCGTCTCCATCGAGGATGTCTCGCTGACCTGCGCGGCGTCGAGCCCGAAGACGTCCGCGAGCGTCTGCTTCACCTGTTCGACGGTGGTCTCTGCCATCGGTACCTCGGAAAACCCTGATTCCGGATTCCTGATTCTCGATTCGAAGCCATATTAGATTCTTCCGCCGTCACTTCTTGTCGGGGTGACGAGAAGTTGAAGAACCACTGATGAACACGGATGAACACGGATGTTTTCCGATTCTTTCTGATCCATCCGTGTCCATCCGTGTCCATCCGTGTCCATCCGTGGTTCCTGAAGGTTGCGGCTCGGCCGCGTTAGGCATCAGGAATCGGAAACTCTTCTCTCGATCCAGGGGGGCGGGTCGATGCCTGCCGACTCCAGGTCGAGCTCCCAGTATACGGCTCCATCCTCTTCGCGCGTCGGCGCAAAACCGTGGCGCTCGTAGACGTCGCGCGCCGGCGCGTTCTTCTTCGTCGGCCGATACCAGCCGCCGAGACGTTTCGCACCGGCTGCACGGGCGCGCTCGACGATCGTCGCGAGCATCGCGGTCTCGACGGTGCGCCCGATGACGCGGCAGCTCATCAGGAACGTGTCGAGATCCCAGCGATCACCGTCGTGCCGCGCGATCACCACGCCGATCACGCCGTTGTCGCCGAAGCGGTCGACGAGTCGCTGCCAGCAGACGTGGCACGCCGGGTCGGACTCGAGGCCCGCGATCTCCTGCTCGCTGTAGCGCCGGGTCGTCAGGTTGAACTGGTTGGTCTTCTGCGTGAGCTGCGCCACCCGCGCCCGCGTACGCCCGTCCGCGGCGCCGATCTCGAGCACCATCTCCAGCGAACGGTAGAAATCGTCGAGCGACGCCGACTGCGCCCGCGACGCGTCGCGGGCGCGCTGCTGGGCGTACATCTGGCCGCGACGTCGATCGTCCTCCGACTGCGCGAGCACCTGCAGCGCGGGGTGCCGGCTCACCGCGGACGCGAACGCCATCGGATCATCGGGCAGATCGATCACCGTCACCTCCGGAAGCTGCTCCCGGACCAGCTGTCGCTCGACGGGGTTGTCGTCAAGGAACGCCAGCGCGTCGACGCCGATGTTCAGCTCGGCCGCGATCTCGCGGAGATTCAGCGACTTGTCGCGCCAGTCGATCCGCAGGGCGGCGAAGTGCTCGGGGCGCAGGAGCATGTCCGGGTGATCGGCGAGCACCTCCATCGCGTCTTCGTGGTTGTTCTTGCTGGCCACCGCGAGAATGACGCCGCGGCGGTAGAGATCGAGCACGGCGCGCTGCACCGCGCGGAACGCGGCGCCCGGGTACTCGATGCCCATCTCGATGCCATCGGCCCCGTCCTCGCCGACCACGCCCTTCCACAGCGTGTTGTCGAGGTCGCAGACCAGCGCCTTGCAGGCACGGCCCGCAAGCGGGACCACGTAGCGCAGCCACTCGTCGGCGAGGTGCGCCAGCTGCGCGGCCGCCACCGGCATGCGCATCGTCAGCCACTTGCGCTCGTCGTACCAGTGATCGCGCCCGCACCGCGCGATCAGGCCGTCGTAGTCGAGCACGAAGACGCCCGCGCGCTCCGCGGCGATCTCCCGAAGCCGCTGGTTGATGCGTCGGATCGCACCGCCCTGCCCGGCGTCGTCCTGGCCGTCGAGCACGCCGCGCACCGGCCACGGCGGCATCTCGAGCCCGTGCACGACGAGATGGGCGCTGCTGTGGCTGCGAAACGCGTCGATCCACGACTGGAAGCTCGACACGGTCCTGTCGATCCAGTCCTCGACCTGCCCCGCCTCCTGGTCCGCGAACTGCGACCAGAGTCCCGGCGCCACGTCGCGCGTCTGCACCGCGAGTATCACGAGGTTCGGGTCGTACCCGTACAGTGCGCTGCCGGGGTCGAGGATCTCCTGCACGTAGGCGTTGAACTCGCCCACCTGCACCTGCGCGTCGATGCCCGCGGAAAGGGCGCCCGCCCTCAGCAGCGGCGCCGCCGCCTCGACGGTGAACGAGCGCGCCAGGGCGACGCGCATCACCGGCAGGTCGAGGCGCTCGCGCAACTTCTCGAATCGCGACAGGACGAAACCCGCCGCCGCCGGCCCGGGCTCTTCGCGCCAGAGCCCGCGCAGCCCGGCCGCCGCGCCGGCTTCGTCGCCCTCGGCGATCAGTCGGTCGATGCGGACTCGCGAAGTTTCGTCGGCGGTCATGGGTCGGGTGTCAGTGTTCGGTCCGCCTTCGGCGGATCTTCGTTTCGCTTCGCATCGCTTCGATGTTCGGGTCTCCGGTTGAGCGATGCATCCAGTATCGGGATCCGGCCGTCCGCCTGCATCCGAGTCGTCCGCCCATTGCCCTCTGTCTTCCGTCCTTTGAACACCCCCTCAGGCAAACGCCTCGTCCATCACGTCGGCGAACTCGTGACAGAGCGCTTCGGCGCCCAGGCGCCCGCGAATGATCGCGCGGGCACGGACGCCCATCTCGCGCAACTCCTGCGGATCGGTCTTCAGGATCTGCTCCACCGTCTCGACGACGGCGTCGACGTCGCCGAACGGCACGTGCCAGCCGATCCGGTCGGCCTCGAGCAGATCCGAGACGTGCGACGGGCTCGGGCCCAGGAACAGGATCGGACGCTGCACCGTCATCGCCCCGTACACCTTGCAGGGATGGACGATGCCGACGACCTCGTCGACCATCGTCACCGCGTGCACGTCCGCGGCGGACAGGGAGTACTTCAGCGTCTCCAGCGGCTGGTACGGCAGCGCGATGACGTTGCGCGGCGCGTGCTTCTCGATCGTCTCCTTCACGTCGTTCATGCCGAAGCCGCCGCCGATGAACATGAACCGCAGCCGCTCGTGATCCTGCAGGCGCAGGGCCGCCTCGAGCAGCGGCGTCACCGGCGTCGTCAGGCCCATGTTGCCGCTGTACATGATGACGAAGCGGTCGTCGATGCCGTGCTCGCGCCGGAACGGGTTGTCCGCGTGCTCGACGACGTCGAGATGGTCCTCGTGCGGCCACGGCGGAATGATCTTCATCTTGTCCCGCACGTCGACCTTCGCGACGAGGCGCTGCGACATGAACCGGTCCAGGGTGACCACCCGCGAGGATCGGCTCAGCAGGCGGCGATTGAGCCACGTGAGCAGGCGGACCGACATCGACTTCTCGGTGGCCCAGCCCAGCGTGAGGATCTGGTCGGGATTGATGTCCATCGCCCAGAACGCGATCGGACAGCCGCGCAGGCGCGAGATCGTCAGGGCGGCCATCGCGCAGATCGGCGGAGACGTGCTGAACAGCACGCCGCCCAGGCGCCGCGTGAACACGCCGCGCAGGATGCATTGGAAGATGAACAGCATCGCGGCCAGCATCCGCAGCTTGAGCCACTTCTTGCCGAAGCTGGAAAGGGGCAGGCGGCGAATCTCGACGCCGTCGAGGTTCTCCCGCGTCCGATAACGCACCGACGCGTCGTCGTACCCGCGATTGGACGTGTACACGACCACCCGGTGCCCGCGCCGCGCCATCGACGCGGCGGCATCGTGCATGTGCTGACCGACGCTTGCCGGATCGGGCACGTACACCTGGCTCAGTACAAGTATCGTCTTGTCGCGCATCACGAGTAACGAGTAACGAGTAACGAGTAACGAGCAGCAAGTATCGAGTAACCAGCCGCTACTCGCTACCTGCTATCCGCTACGCGCTACTCGTTACCTGCTCCCTGCTACTTGCTCGCTACGCCGTACTTGGCCATGTACTGGTCGTAGATCCAGGCGTAGGTCTTCTCCATGCCGTCGCGCAGCCTGGTCTCCGGCGCCCAGTCGAGGTATTGCTTGATCTTCGTGTTGTCGCTGTTGCGCCCGTTGACGCCCTTCGGCGCGTCGAGCTTGTAGTTGCGCTCGAGCTTGACGCCCGCGATGTCCTCGACGATGTCGACGAGCCCGTTGATCGTGACCAGCTCGTTCGAGCCCAGGTTGATCGGCTCGGGCACCTCGTTGTCCATGATCAGGTTGATGCCGTTGATGCAGTCGTCGATCCACATGAAGCTTCGGGTCTGCTTGCCGTCGCCCCAGATCTCGATCTCGTGCTTCTTGCTTTCCAGCGCCGAGATGACCTTGCGGCAGATCGCCGCGGGCGCCTTCTCGCGCCCGCCGTCCCACGTGCCCTCCGGGCCGTAGACGTTGTGGAAGCGCGCGACGCGCGTGTACATGCCGAAGTCCTCGGAGAAATGGCGGCACATCCGCTCGCTGAACAGCTTCTCCCAGCCGTAGCCGTCCTCGGCCATGGCGGGATACGCGTCCGCCTCCTTGAGCGGCACGACGTCTTCGTCGCGCTGCTTGTCCGCGTTGTAGACGCACGCCGACGAGGCATAGAAGAACCGTTCGACGCCCGACTGCCGCGCGGCCTCGAGCAAGTGGGTGTTGATGAGCACCGAGAGCATGCACAGGGCCTTGTTGTTCTCGATGAACCCCATGCCGCCCATGTCGGCCGCCAGGTTGTAGACGCGTGACGCGCCCTTGCAGGCTTCGAGGCACGCGCCCATGTCCTTGAGGTCGGCCTGGACGTTCTCGACGTCGTCGAAAACCTGGTACCACTCGTCGAACGGCTTGATGTCGACGGCGCGAATCCTGCAGCCGCCGCGGTTGCGAAAGTACGAGACGAGGTGGCCGCCGATAAAGCCGCCGCCCCCGGGCACTAAGATCAGTTCATCCATCGATCCGTTCTCCTGTCCGCATCCGTCAGGTCATCGACCATTTGGCCGCGGACATGCAGGTTCATCAATCCCCGACGGCCGGGGCCATTCACTTCTCCGCCACGTAGCGTCACGTAGCGTCACATAGCTTCACGTAGAGCCGCGTAGAGCCGCGGAGGTATCGGACCGGCCACCACCTGCCGATCGTCCGACCGCGGGATTATATCACCATGGACCCGCGAATTCCGTTCGCACGGGGCCCGACGGCCCCGATGCCGGTCCGGACCTCACGAGCCGTACGTGACCTCGCGCAATTCGGACTGCGACCGGTACCAGTCGACCGTGCTTTGCAGCCCCTCGTCGAGGCCGGTCCCGGCGGACCATCCGAGCAGATCCCGGGCGCGCCCGACATCGAGGCTGCGGCGCTGCTGCCCGTCCGGCTGGTCCGTGTCCCATTCGAGGGTGCCTTCGAACCCGCACATCCGGGCGATCCGCTCGGCCAGGTCGCGAATCACCACCTCCTCGCCGGTGCCGAGATTGATCGGCGTCGGCTCGTCCATGCGCTCGGCGGCGGCGACCACGCCGTCGGCCGCGTCGTCGACATAGAGGAACTCCCGCGAGGCCCGGCCCGTCCCCCAGCACGTCACCGACGACGCGCCGCGCTCGACGGCCTCGTGGCACTTGCGGATCAGCGCCGGCACGACGTGGCTCGTGTGCAGGTCGAAGTTGTCGCCCGGGCCGTAGAGGTTGATGGGCACGACGATCGCCGAGCGCATCCCGTACTCACGTCGATAACCGTCGAGCATGACGAACTGCGCCCGCTTGGCGATCCCGTACGGCGCGTTCGTCGGCTCCGGATAGCCGTTCCAGATGTCCTCTTCGCGAAACGGCACCGGCGTGTCCTGGGGGTACGCGCAGACCGTGCCGACCTGCACGAACTTGCGCACGCCGCGGCGGCGGCCGTGCTCGATCAGGTGCATCCCCATCGCCATGTTGGCGAAGAAGAAGCGACCGGGGTGATCACGGTTGGCGCCGATGCCGCCCACCTCGGCGGCGAGGTTGATCACGACGTCCGGCTTCAGCTCGTCGTACATCCGCGCCACGTCCTGCTCGCGCGTGAGGTCATAGTCACGCCGGCGGACCACGTCGAGCCGCGCCGGACCGCGCTCGGCAAGCCGCCGACACACGGCGCCGCCGAGAAAGCCGCCGCCGCCGGGCACGCACACTCTCAGGGAGGACCATTCCACGTCGCCAGATTACCCCAACACCCATCCACCCATCCACCCATCACCCAATCACCCATCACCCAATCACCCAATCACCCAATCACCCACCGCCGGCGCAGCCGGCGCCCTGCTCAATTCGGCCGGCCGTTCTGGCCCGAGTCGATGCAGCCGGCGCCGCCGAGGACGCGCTCGCGGGAGGCGAGCTCCATGTCGTGATCGACCATCATCTTCACGAGTTGCTCGAAGTCGACCCTCGGCGACCAGCCCAGCTGCTCGCGGGCGCGCGTCGCGTCACCGATCAGCAGGTCGACCTCGGCGGGGCGCAGGTATCGGGGGTCGGATTCCACGAACTGCTGCCAGTCGAGTCCGGCGTGACCGAAGGCAAGTTCCAGGAACCGCCGGACCGTGTGCGTCTGCCCCGTCGCGACGACGTAGTCGTCCGGCTCGTCCTGCTGCAGCATCAGCCACATCGCCTCGACGTAGTCGCCAGCGAATCCCCAGTCGCGCTTCGCGTCGAGGTTGCCCAGATAGAGCTTCTTCTGAATGCCGTGACGGATGCGGCCCACCGCGCGCGTGATCTTGCGCGTGACGAACGTCTCGCCGCGCCGAGGGGACTCGTGGTTGAACAGGATGCCGTTCGTCGCGTGCAGGCCGTAGGCCTCGCGGTAGTTGACGGTCATCCAGGAGGCGTACACCTTCGACACCGCGTAGGGGCTTCGCGGGTGGAACGGCGTGCGCTCCGACTGCGGCGTCTCGGCCACCTTGCCGTACATCTCGCTGCTCGACGCCTGGTAGAACCGGACCGGAGCGCCCCGCGCCTGCTCGTACTCGCGCACCGCGTCCAGCAGCCGCAGCGCGCCGAGGGCGACGATATCGGACGTGTAAATGGGCATGTCGAAGCTCACCCGCACGTGCGACTGGGCGCCGAGGTTGTAGATCTCGTCGGGCTGCACTTCGTCCAGGACGTGCCGCAGGCAGTTCGAGTCGGCGAGGTCGCCGAAATGCAGCCGGATCGGCACGCCCACCTGGTGCGGATCGAGGTAGAGGTGGTCGATCCGGTCGGTGTTGAACGAACTGGACCGGCGGATGATGCCGTGGACCTCGTAGCCCTTCCCGACGAGGAACTCGGCGAGGTAGCTTCCGTCCTGGCCCGTAATGCCCGTGATCAGAGCGCTGCTCGCCAACTGAAGCCTCCCTGCCCGGTCGACGCGCCGGACTCTCGATCATCGACCGGGCACGGCCCGTGACTGGAACCCTGCGCGGCTATAGGACCCTGGAGGATCCCGCCGACGTACTGGCGACGTCTTGGTTACGAGGAATCGAACTGGAAATCCGATCGGGAGGGGGTGCCTTCGAGTGCGAAGTCCGCGCGCGAACGTGTTGGCTCGGGATGATTTCTCCGCGGGCCTCTGAAGTCTGGCGACTTCAGCTACTGGGCCGGGGCAAGGCAGGAATCGGAAAACGGCGTCAGACCGGCCAGATCCCGTTCTTCGGAATCCGTCGCGGTTGTAAACCGCTGGATCGTTGCGACTTGCGGGCGGAGCGGGTCGCCGGAATTGGCCGGCCGCCGCGGCCGTTATATACTTAACCGTTCCGCCTGCGGACCGGATCGGCGCAAACGATGCCGACCGCACGACACGACCCCCAAGGGGCGGTTTTTCTGCCCCCGGCGGCGGGTCCGGGCGGGATTCCGGGCTAGACTTGCTGAACCCGGCGGCGCGGATCGCCGGTACGACGGGAGGGTTCCGGTCAAGCTGGTGGCATCGCCGGAACTGGTGGAACCTCACACACACGCGGACGACCGCGGGAAACCCGGGAAACAGCCTCCTTGGGAAGGAACAGCATGGCGCGAGGTCGAAGGGGGAACCGGTACGGCGCTCGGTGGATCGAGCGGGCGTGGCGAGCGCTGCGCAGTCGATCCCGTGGCGCGTCGGTCGAGCCGGCGGCCCCC
>NYZC01000297.1 GCA_002686995.1 Phycisphaeraceae bacterium
AGTTGTGGGCGGGATAGGCGGGATCGCGGGGTCAGCTATTCATGGACTGAACGCCCTGATCAGATCCACGTAATGTGGGACTCAGCAAGCGACCATATCGAACGACGGGCGGAGTATCTTCCCGCGCGAAGCTATGTCGGCATTCAGCGACAGGAGGCCTGGGGACGATTCGGGCTGTTTCACTTCAGCTCGAGTCCTGTTTCGGGCCCGCTCTTCTTCTCGCGCGACGACCTGGCCAATCCGGCCGAACAGTTCGCGCTGACCGAATCCTTCGGTGCGGGCGGTGACGCGTTCGGGATCGACTTCCTCGTCGGCAGCGCGGTGTACTGGAATTCGGTGTGCCCGTTCAACGACCACCTCACCGAATGGTCGCACCTTTGCGCCAACTGGTTACCGATGCCGCACCTCGATCAGCAGAACTTCATCTACGCCGACGGTCACGGCGTCCTGGTCGCGGAAACAGAACTGAGACTGTCGGATTTCAGCACCGAATTCTGAGATGCCCGGGACTCGGAGATCGGATATCAGGCTCCTGTCGGATTCGTATGTTTCACTAAAGGTTGAAAGGAACCGACGTCGCGCGAGACGGAGAGCGCGGGCCCCCGCCTGTTCTGCATTGTCGCATATCGGCTGCAAGATCCGATGCTGGCAGGCATGTCATTCGCCATCGTGACGCGTCGCCGGTGCAGGCATTGCCATGATGAAATCGACCCTCAAGAGCGCGATCCTGTTGCTGGTCCTGGCGTCGATCGGCGCGGCGGGCGAGATCGACACACGTCCCGGCAACGGTTACAGCCCCTTCTATGCAATCACCGGCCCCGATTCGGCGGGCAACACCTTCATGGCGGATGACCAAACCCTGCATTCATTCACGCTCACGCTGTACGAGCAAACCGCCGGCGGCCTGACCGGGGGGCAGTTCACGGCCATCGTGCTGGCCACGGATGCCCTCGGGGCACCCACGGGCGCACCGCTCTGGCAGAGCGAGGCGAGGATCCTCAAGCCGTTTCGCACGGACCACCTCTTCCTGCCCGACATCGAAATCACGCCGGGCGAACAGTACTACATCGGTTTCGACACCGGCATCTACGGCGATGCGGAAGGGACGCTGGCCGTTCGACTTTGGGACCTTCCCTTCGCCATCCCATCAGGCATCTGGTGGTACAACCTCGACGCATCCGGGTTCGTGCCCGTTCCAGGCTTCGATATCGCGGCCCAGATCGTGATGGTTGCGCCGGAGCCGAACAGCGTGCTGCTCCTTGCGGTCGTTTACCTGCTGCTCGCCACGGCAAGGCATCGACCCGCGCCCGGTCGGCCACCCCGCTTCGGTACGGCCCATTGATTCGGGCGCGCACAGGCGACGAAAGGGGATGACGGAGTCGTTCGATGGACGATCTCGATCCGATCATTCGAAGGGCGAGCGAGCTGAGATCGCCCGAGGAGCGGTCGACATATCTCGATTCGATCTGTGGGAGCGACGTGAATCTGCGCCGACGGCTCGAGGCGCTGCTGGCGGAGACGGGGGCCGCGGGCGCCGGCGAGAGGCCGCAGGACTACGTCACGGCCGCCTCGACGACTTCGGTGCCGCTGGACGCGGGACCGGGCGATCGGATCGGCCGGTACGTTCTTGTCGAGGCACTCGGTTCCGGAGGATGCGGCACCGTCTTCCTCGCCGAGCAGCGGGAGCCGGTGCTCCGTCGTGTCGCGCTGAAGATGATCAAGCTCGGCCTCGACACGACCCAGATGCTCGCCCGCTTCGACGCCGAGCGGCAGGCCATGGCGATGATGGAGCATCCGAACATCGCGCGGGTGCTCGACGCGGGGGCGACCGACTCCGGCCGGCCCTACTTCGTCATGGATCTGGTCGAGGGACCCGACATCACGACGTACTGCGACCTTCATGAGCTGACGACGCGACAGCGCCTCGAGCTGTTCATCCCGGTCTGCCGCGCCGTTCAGCACGCGCATCAGAAGGGCGTCATCCACCGGGACATCAAGCCGTCCAACGTGCTGGTCGCCACGCGGGACGGCGCGCCCGTGCCGATCGTCGTCGACTTCGGAATCGCCAAGGCGATCGAGCAGCGCCTGACGGAACGAACGATCTTCACTGCCCACGGCCAGCTGATCGGCACCCCGGAATACATGAGCCCCGAGCAGGCGGAGAAGGATGACACGGACGTCGACACCCGCGCCGACATCTTTTCGCTCGGCGTCCTGCTCTACGAGCTGATCAGCGGCACGACGCCATTCGATTCGGCGCAGCTGCGGCGCGCCGCGTTTGACGAGATCCGACGGATCATCCGCGAAGACGAGCCGCCGGCGCCTTCCACCCGGCTCGGAACCCTGGGCGACCGTCTCGCCGTCGTCGCCCGCCGCCGCCGCAGCGACCCCGGCGCGCTGACCCGACTGCTGCGTGGCGATCTCGACTGGATCACCATGAAGGCGATGGAGAAGGATCGGTCCCGGCGCTACCAGTCGGCCAGCGAGTTCGCCGCGGACGTGCAGCGGCACCTGGACGACAAGCAGGTGACCGCCGGGCCGCCGGCGCTCGTGTACCTGCTGGGCAAGTTCGTTCGTCGACACCGCCGGCTGGTCGCCATCGCAGCGGTCCTGATGTTGACGATCGTGGCCGGACTCATCGCAAGCACCACCCTTTACTTCCGGGCCGAGGCCGAGCGCGAGTCGGCTCAGCGATCCCGCGGAGAGGTGGCACGTACGATGAGCTCGCTGGCCCAGGCGCTGGAGGACCAGGACAAGTGGGCCGAGGCCGAATCCCTGCTGGTCGAGGCGTTGAAGATCCAGCGAGACCTGCTCGGCAACGAGCACGAGCAAACGCTCGACACGATCCAGCGGCTCACGATCGTCATGGCGAAACGCGGAAGGCTCGGCGTGATCATCCCCCTGGCCGAAGAGCTGGTCCGGACCTCTCGCTCCAGATACGGTCCGGCCCACGTCAGGACGCTCGACGCCGAATGCAACCTCGCCCTCTACGTTCGGGCGCAAGGTCGACTCGAAGATGCGAAGCGAATCGCGAAAGGCATCCTGCAGGCCGCGGGCGCCGATCCAAAGAAGCATCTGGTCTACATCGCGTCGGCCACGAGCATCCTGTCCGAGATCCATCGCGACGATGACCGCCTCGAAGAGGCGGAGATGCTCGGCCGCCGGGCGCTCGAGATGCGCCGGACGTACACGGATCGGGTGCCCGAAGAGACAATTCACTCGCTGACGAGCCTGTCCACGACGCTGTCGCGCCTCGGCAAGTTCATCGAGGCCGAGCAGTTGGCACGCGAAGCGCTCGAGATCTGCCGCGAGACGCTTGCCTACGATCACCCTCGGGCCTTGAGCATCATGAGCAATCTGGCTGAGAACATCGCGCGTCGGGGCCGTTTCGACGAGGGCGAGCGCCTTCTGCGCGAAGTCCTGATGATCCGTCGCCGCCGTCTCGGCGACGGGAACGAACGAACGGCCCTCACCATGGCCAAGCTCGCCAAGCTGCTGATCATGAAGGAGGAGCCGTCGCTGCATGCGGAAGCCGAACGTCTGCTGAAATCCGCCCTCGACGTGTTCAAGATCAACCGCCCGCCTCGCAACGACAGGTACTTCGTGCTGTCCTGGCTCAAGAACCTGTACGGCCCCCGGGGCATGAACGACCCGAAGAAACTCAAGGAGATCAAGTAGGCTTCGTTCGGTCTCCGATCGACCTCGTCAGCCAGATCGCATTCGTCGTCGATCCCCGGAACTGCCGATCCGCGATCTGGATCCTGCATGATGCCGACACGTCCGCGAGCGCGCTACGGCCCCCCACCGTCAGAAAGCGATTCAGCCGATAGCGAAGATGAAGCATGGCTTCACTCACCTCCGTCATCGGACAATCGAGCTTCACGAGCCGTCTGCCGAACCAATCCCGAAGCTCGGAACCGACGGGCAGCTCGACGGCGCCGACCAGGCTGTGACGGCACGCCCCGGTGCGCAGATCGAGCCAGACTTCGCCGTCAGGACACCCGGACACCATGAGCAGACTGGCGCCAAGCTGCTCAGATCCGACGACCCGCTCGAGCACGTCCGCGCAGGCACAGAAATCCCGCCGTGTCCGCCGCACATCTTCTCCTGCGATCGCAAGCGGCACGGCATTCGCGCCGTCAAGCCGTCGATGCCACAGGTGAATCGCGGCTCCGCACGGTATGTGGCGCCGGACCTTCAGAAATTCGGGATGAGGCCCGCGCGAATGGGAGCGGGCGCAAGCTCGGCGAGCCGGGTGAGCGCAGTGGGTCCGCCGCCTCCTGACGACGCGTGGTCGATCACAGCTCCATCTGCTCCCCGGTGCAGGTCTCGATCATCGATCGCAGCTTCTTGAGCATCCGATGGCATCGATATCGGACCTGCTCGTGAGTGAGTTCGAGCGTTTCGGCCACCTCTGAAATGCTGCAGTCTTCCACGAGGCGCAGGTGCAGGACGCGATAGTTGAGATCGGTCACCTGCCCGCGAAGCTCGTCGAGCATGGTTCGGACCAGATGATGCTGCCAACGGGCCTCCTCCGCTTCCGCGACCGCGTCTTCGTGCCGCTCGACCGCCGGCACATCGCCGACGCAATCCAACGGAGCGGCCCGGCTTCGGCACTTGCGGCGCACGATGTCGGTGGCCTTGTTCTGGACGAGCCGATACAGCCACGCTCGGAGACCGGGACGGTCCTGCGGCCGTTGAAAGTCCGCCAGCTGCCGGGAGACGGCCACCCAGACCTCCTGGAGGCAGTCGTCCAGATCCTCGTTGCGCATGCCGCGCGAGCGCGCGTACCGCCTGAGCAGGTTGTCGTAGACGCGAAAGAACTCGATCCACGAATCCGACATCACGGTGTTCGGCTGCTCGCCGTCGAGCACGGCGCTGAGGTACGCCTGCACGTTGTTGAGCAGGGTGATGCGCGTCTCGGGACCTCGGTCGCGATCCGGCGTGGACATCCGCGAATCCTGAATCAAGTGAGAATCTCGAGCTCCGGGTTCTCCCGGACACCCCGATGCTTCCAGCGTAAGGGGAGATCCTCGATTGATCCAGATCTTCGGCAGTTCACGGTTCGCGGGGACACGAACGGTGGAACGCGCCCGGAACGACTGGACGGCATCCCGTCGCCCCATTGAAAAAAAGGCCGCCTCGGCGGAGCGAAGGCGGCCCGGGTACGGTTCATGATCCGGTTGAAGTTCAGTTCCCCACGGCGCGCAGCTTGACGAGCTCGGCGGGGAACCCGTCTTCGACGCCCTTGCCCATCCCTTCGGAATCCACGTTCGTCTGTCCGACCGTGAGGCGCCCCGGCGTCCCTTCCTCGACACCGAAGGCGGCGCGAAGGGGGCCGCTCGCGGAGGCGTGGAACGATATCTTCCTGATCTCTCTGACTTCACCCGGCTGCGGGTTCACGAACAGGTCGAAGATCAGTCCCATCAGATCAGGCAGCGGGTCGCCGACCTTCGCGTTGACGATCACGGCATGGAGCGTCGAATCGCCGAACGCCGCATCGTCCAGGTTCAACGTGCCGTCCGGATTCAGCAGATCGCCGCCACGGGCGCCCATCAGGAGATTGCCGCCCCCGAAGTCGTTGCCGTCGGCCACCCATGACAGCGCATCGTTCGTATGGAGCCTGATGTGGATCTCCGCGCGCCCGTCGGCGAGCGGACGTTCGGTGACGCTGCCGCGAAACGTCGTCCCGATCGTCTCAGCGTCCTGATCTTCCAGGTATCGGTCGGCCAGACCCGCGTAGTCGACCGATGCGGCGAAATCATTGTCAGGCGCGAGCCACCCGAGGAAATTCTCGATCGGTGAAACGAACTGCACGCAGCCTCCGCTACCATCGGGCCAGCAGAACGTGCCCTGCGCATCGACGAACTCGCTGATGTCGCGTTGATTGGCACTGTTGCCCGAGCGGGCGGCCATCAGCATCGCGGTACCGGCAAGGATCGCGGCCACGGTGGCCAGTCTTGTCATCCTCATGATTGTTGATGTCGACATTAGAAACCTTTCGTCATCGGTGAAATTGCTGTTTCCTGAAATCAAGTCCCGCATGCGATCGCCCCGCCCCTGGTCGGCCTGACCGGCGGTCGGACTCCGCTACGGCGGCGACCTGGCGCCGCGGCGCCACCCCGGACTGCATCGAGCATGTCGCGTCGAAGGCGCCATCTTCGATGAAGCCTCAACGCTGAACGGGTCGGCGCCGTCGAACCATCCCCAACGCTCCGCAGGTGGCCAGCCAGATCGTCGTTGGCTCGGGCACGACTTCGTAGGACGTCACGATGTTCCAACCGTTGCCGAGTTGATCGCGGATGTTCCAGGTCCGCCGGTAGACACCCACGGGGTTCGTCCCCGCCGGCCCGAACTCGAGCGCGTCTCCGCCGAACAGCGGAAAGTGGCTGTGACCGTCGACCGAGAACGGCGGATCGATCGAACTGTCCAGCGGAGGCACCACCGACTGACCGGTGTCGAACGGCAGAAACGGCTCGCCCGCCGCGTCCGCCCGCTCGATCGTCACGTCCGCCACGATCGGGAACTGGCTGTTGGGAATGATCGGCCCCGATGCGAAATCCGGCGAGGATCCGATCGCAGCGCCGCCGCGCGGCACCACCATGAACATCGTCACGACGACGTCGTTGGTCAGCGTGAACTGATCGGGCGTGAACGTCGTCGATTCCACCAGCACCGAGTTCGCAAGACCGTCGCCCAGCTCCTGGTCGTAGAGTGGATCGTGGGGATCACCCGGTCCCACGCCGAGTTCCGGGTGAAGACGGTGGTTCGGTTCCGGCAGCGGCAGGTGGATCGTGTCCAGGAAGGCCTCGAAACTCGTGCCCGGACCCGAAGTCGTGTGAAAGTCCACCGGTTCCCAGCTCGGATCGCCGACTTCCTCCACGCTGTAAGCGGGATTGATCGTACGGGTGGCGTTCGAAATCAGCTGGATATTGTCGACGAGCATGTGCGCGGGACCGGTCAGGGCCTGCGGCACGTTCGCGTGGAAATCGAGCCTGACGGCCTGGCCGGCGTATTGCGACATGTCAATCGACTCGCTCTGAACGCCCGTGTCGAGGTTGACCTGCGGACCGGTGCCCGTGACCAGCACCTCGAACGCGTCCACGATCGGCCCGCCCCCGAACGGCTCGACATGCACGTGGAACGTTCTCGGCTGGGTCACCGTGCCGCCGAATCGAAAATCCCATCCGGCGCGCCAATCGAAGGACAGCGTCGCGGTCCCGCTCGGGATGACGACGTCCTGGCTGAACTGAATCACGCCCGCCTCGCTGCCGTCGAAGTTGTGGCTGGCGAAGAACGTCCCGTCGGTCGGCGCGCCGGTGAACAGGCCGAATCCGGGCGAGCCGCCCGAACGCACGCCGAGATTGGGTCGGTTGATGATGTCCGACCACATCCAACCAGTGAAGTCTCCCGTTTCAAAGCTCCCGTTGTGAACGACGTTGATATCGTCGGCGCGTGACGGTCCGTTCGACATCAACGTCATTCCCAGGGTGACGATCAGCATCCACACCCAAGCTCTCCTGTCTCTCGGTCGTAACATTTCCAAGGCCTCCCTAAGGGTTAACACGTATTGCCACACCGAACTCGAACGTGACGGCGCGCAACGACCGCGCCACCTATTCGGTTGATCAAGTTCGACATGGCACCGACTGCAGACTTGCCCGTGCTCCGAACGACAGAGCACCGCAGCCGGGGTGTCGCACCAGCGCGACCCGATCTAGAATCGCGTCAGATCGATGTCCGTTGTGCGCTATTCGCTAAAAAGCAGAAGCACCCCATCAAAGGGGCAATCATCCCCGGTCTCACGAACGCCTGCAGAGATCGTGATGGAGCTGTTTCGGCCCCATGACTCGACCCGCTTTCATCCTTTCGGCGCTGCTCCTGCTTGTCGGGTGCGGCGGCAGCGTCGCCGTCCCCGACCGCGAGGCTCTCGACGCCGCCGTGCGCGACTATCTCGATCAGAAGACGATGCAGTTGAAGATCGTCAAGTACCTGTCGTTCGAGCCGGACGGTGACGGGCGGGCCTCAGCGGTCATCTCCATGACGCATCGCGACGAGGGCGCGGCCCGCGTGCGCGTGCGATTTCGCTTCCGTTTCGAGAAGCGGAACGGCGCGTGGCGCGTCGTCGCCCACGAGAAGGCGTGAGCGAGCAAATTGGGGGAAAACGCCCTCGCCGCCGCGCCATCGTCCCCATCCCCATGCGGCCGAAATCACGTGATCGGTCTCATCCCGACGGCAAGTCGTGACGCAGCACGAGTTTGCCGTGGATCCCCGAACCCCGGACCTCTCTGGCATCCCGGTTGCAACTCTTCCCGGCGTCAACCCGATCGACTGGAGACACGCCATGAAACCCTCCGACGAGAATCCCGAGTCCCCGATCCCCCCGGTGTCGAGCCTGATCGCGCGCCTGCGGCGCCGCCAGCTCGAGCTTGCCTTGTACGGATCGATCCGCGCCTCGGCGCGGCTGGCCGAACGGGCCAGGCGGCTGGGCCTGCGCGGCGACGCGCCGACGGGCCTGGACGAGCCCGGCGACGGGCTGTCGCAGAATTGAGGTGGGGCGCGGCAGGGCCCTGATCGCTCACGGCGCTCGGTGCGCTAACGATGTGCGATATTGGCCCGCGGCCCGATGTGGGATGGGGTGCGGAGCGTAGTCACATCTCATTCAAGGCCGGAGCAGGAGTGGACGGCCCGCTTCCGCTCCCCGGACGCCGAAGGCGTCCGATCCGAAAAATCCGTCTTTCCCCTCCCCTGACCGCGCCGTGTCATTCGTCCGCCTGACGGGCCCGCGCCACCACCTCCACCCCGAGGGCCTCGGCCATCTGATGGCAGGCCTCACGCTCAACGTCGGTGATGCACTTCGACTCGCGGTCCGCGTGAACGATCCGCTTTACGCCGACCTGCAGCAGGCGGCGGAAGCACGCGGCGCAGGGAATGCCCGTGACGTACGCCGTCGAGCCGCGCAGATCGCACCGCGCGAACGCTACCGCGTTGTCCTCGGCGTGGATGAACCAGTCGTACTTGTCCGGCCGCGTCGTCGGCACCATCCCGTTGGGAATGCCCGACACCGGGCCGTTGTAGCCGGTGCTGATCACGCGGCGATCCTGGTCCACCAGGACGCAGCCGTGCTTCGTGCTCGGATCGGGAGAGCGCCGGCTGACCTGCTCGGCGAGATCCAGGAAGTACTCGTCCCACGAGGGCCGCGGATTGGACATGCGCACAGCGTATCCGATCGGGGCGTGCGGCCGTCCGGTCAGCGGCGCCGAAGCGCCAGACCCGCCGCCGCGAGCCCGAGGCCGCATAGCGCGGCCGGCTCCGGGATCGGCGTGAAATCGATGGCCAGGACGGGGCGGTTGGCTTCTACCAGGTTCTGGTACGTGTCGAACCGCTTCGCCGATTGCGCGACGCCCTCGTCGCCGATGACGACCCAGCCGAAGTTCGTGGCC
>NYZC01000298.1 GCA_002686995.1 Phycisphaeraceae bacterium
CCGGATGGTGGACGCCCTGCTCACACCGGTGTTCGGTTGCGGGGCGGAGACGCTCCTGCACCTCGAGCAGGACGACCAGGAGCGCTCGCGCCGGGCCCGCCAGCTTCACGAGCTGCGCGACGTCTGGCGCCGGCGCGGGTTCATGGTCGCCTGGCGCCGGCTGATCGAGAACGCCGAAACGGTGCCGCGCCTGGCCGCCGAGATCACCGGCGAGCGCCGCATCACCAACTACCTGCACCTCGCCGAGCTGCTGCACCGGGAGGAATCGATCCGTCACGCCGGTCCCGAGCAGCTACACCGCTGGCTTGAGCAGTCGGTCGCCGACGGGCAGCGCGGCGCGGAGCTCGAATCCCAGCTTCGCCTCGAGACCGACGCGGAAGCGGTGCAGCTGTGCACCATCCACCATTCGAAGGGCCTCGAATACCCGATCGTCTTCTGCCCCACGCTCTGGCACCACTACGGCGGGCACAAGACGCCGAAGGTGGTCATGGCCCGGAAGGACGCCGACGGCGAGCCCATCGAGATCCCCGAGATCGACGTTGGCTCCGACGATTTCGACGAGAGGGTGACCGCCGATCGAGCAGAGTCCGACGCCGAGGATCGCCGCCTGCTGTACGTCGCGCTGACGCGAGCGAAGCATCAGTGCATCGTTCACTGGACCGCCGCGACCAGCGCGCACAAGACGGCGCTGGGAGAATTCATGCTCGAGGATGTCGGCGGCAAGACCGAAGACGCACGGATCGCGACGAGCATCGAACGGTGGTGCGCGTCCCGGGCATGTCCGGGGTTGTCGACGCGCCGCGTGAGCTCGGCGCTCCCGTCCACCGCTCATTACGAGCCTACGCCTCGACCTGCACGCCCGCTGGCCGCGCGACGCATCGATCGAACCGCGGTCTCCGCGCTGGCGCGGACCAGCTTCACCTCGCTCGTTCGTTCGGCGTCGACGCTCGACGAGCCCGCAGACCTCGACGATGCGGCGACGACCCCGACCCGAGTGCCGGCGCCGGCCGATCAGTCGCTGTTCACCCTGCCGCTCGCGGACATGCCCAGCGGCCGCCGGATCGGTGAGCTGGCGCATCGCGTGCTCGAAGAGAGCCTTGACGGCGGCCGCGCCCACGGCGCCGGTCTCGACGCCGCGACCACGATCGTCGCCGAACGGCTCGACCGCCACCTGCCGCGCGTCGGTCTGGACCCGGCCTGGCACGACCCGCTGGCGCATGCGCTAGCGACCTGCCTGACCGGCGCGCTCCCGCTCGGCGGCATCACCTGCCGTCTCGTCGACCTGCCGCCATCGGACCTCGCGTGCGAATTGCACTTCACGCTACGTGCCGGCGACGCCGGTCGATCGTTCGACACGTCCGCCCTGGCCCGCGCGCTGGCCCGCGCCGAGCGACCCGTCGTGCGCGACTACGCCCGGCGAGCAGAACGCCTCGAGACGCGCCGGATTCGCGGGTTGCTCGAGGGGTTCATCGATCTCGCCTTCGAATGGGACGGGCGCTGGTACGTCGTCGACTACAAGACGAACCTGCTCGGCCCGCACCCCGAGCACTATTCGACGGCCTGTCTCGATGCCGTCATGTCCGAGCACGACTACATCCTCCAGTGCCACCTGTACGCCGTCGCGCTCGATCGGATGCTGGCGCAACGAGTCCGCGACTACGACTACGAGCGCGACTTCGGCGGCGTCGCGTACCTGTTCGTCAGAGGGTTCGAACCCGGGGAAGATCCCGATCGCGGCGTCTGGTTCGACAGGCCGCCGCGCGCGGTGATCGACGCGCTGCACGCCGCGCTCGATGGAGGATCGGCAGGTTGAGCAGGGCCTACGCACAGCTCGTCGAAGGCGGTCTTCTCCACCCGCTTCACCGCGCGCTCGCCGACCTGGTGCGCCGCATCGACGGCAGGCACGACGAGGACGTGGCCCTCGCCGCGGCCGTCGCCAGCGACCAGGTGCATCGCGGACACGTCTGCTTCGATCTCACCGAGGTCGACCGGATCGTGTTCGCCGGCGAGGACGACGAGCGCCAGCTCACGGCCGATCAGTGGCCCGCGCCGGAGACCTGGACCGCGACGCTCTCGGAGAGCGCGGCCGTCGCCGCGCGCAGTGCCGCCGACGACAGCGGACGCGTCGATCGTCCCCTCGTCATCGACCTCGATCGGAAGCGCGTTTACCTGGCGCGCTACTGGTTCTACCAGCAGCGTCTCGCGGCGTGCATCGCGGATCGCGTCGCCGCGCCGCCGCTGGACCTCGACGAGGCCGCGCTGGCCGACGGCATCCACCGCCTCTTCCCGCGGCGCGGCGAGGCGGGCGACCGCGAGCAGTGCCTCGCTTCGGCCAACGCCGTCGATCAGCGCCTCAGCGTCATCACCGGCGGGCCGGGCACGGGAAAGACCACGACCGTCGCGAGGCTGCTGGCCCTGCGGTGGGGGCTCGTGCCCGACGGCGCGGCTGCGCCGCGGGTGGTCCTGGCCGCCCCGACCGGAAAGGCGGCCGCGCGCCTCGGCGAGTCGCTGGCGCGCACCGCGGATCACATCGACGCCGACCCGGCCCTGCGCCGTCGCCTGTCGGAGATCCGCACCTCGACGATCCATCGAGCGCTGCGATGGACGCCGGTGCCGCCCGAGCGCGGCGGCCCCTTCACGCACGACGCCGACTTCCCGATCGACGCGGACCTCGTGGTGGTCGACGAGGCCTCGATGGTCGACCTCGGCCTGATGTGGCGCCTCTTCGACGCCGTCCGCCCCGACGCGCAGATCGTGCTCATGGGGGATCGCGATCAGCTTGCCTCGGTCGAGGCCGGCGTGGTGCTGGGCGACCTCTGCATTGCGCCCGAGCCGGTCGACGTGCGCGGCATGTCCGAATCGCGCCGGCGCCTTCTGCAAGCCCGGACCGGCGTGGAGCTTCCGGACGTCGAGCCGTCCGGCGCGCCGCTCGCGGACCACGTCGTCAACCTGCCCGTCAGTCGCCGCTTCGACCCCTCGGGGCCCCTGGGACGCCTGGCGCAGCAGGTGCGCGCGGGACGCGCCGATGACGTCGTCGAGGCGCTGCGTGAGCCGGGGTCGCAGTCCATCCGGTGGATCGAGCCCGCGAATCCGGACGCCGCCGTCGATTCGGTCGTCGACCGTTGCCTTCGCCTGGTAGAACCGCTGAGCGACGCGATGCGGACGCATCCGGCGGGCGACGCCGAGACGCTGCGGGCGCTCAATCAGTTCCGCATTCTCTGCGCCCACCGTTTCGGACCGCTCGGCGCGACGCAGGTCAATCGCCGCGTCACCGCGCGGCTGACCTCCGCGGAAGCGATCGACCTGCATCCCGGGTGCCCGGTCATGGTGACCGCCAACCAGGAGCGCCTCGGCCTGTTCAACGGTGACACGGGCGTGGCCGTCGAGGACGACGGCGGCGCGCTCGACGTGCTGTTCGAGGACGCCTCCGGGCCCGATGGACTGCGGCGCGTGCCCGCGGTGCTGATCGGGCGGTGCGAGGCGTCCTACGCGATGACGATTCACAAGAGCCAGGGCTCGCAGTTTCACGACGTCACCGTGGTGCTGCCGCCGCGGCCGTCACCGATCCTCTCCCGCGAGCTGCTCTACACGGCTATCACGCGCGTCGCGGACGTCGCCGACACGCCGGGACACCTTACCGTGATCGCGACCGAAAGCGTGCTTCGCACGACCGTCCGCAACCGCATCCGCCGCACGAGCGGACTTTCGGACGCGTTGGATGCTCAGCGGAATTCGTAAGCCGACGGGAGGGGATTGATTAATTTCCCCTGCCCGGCGCCGGCGCTCGAATCACGCCCGTCGCTCTCATTCTCGTCCTTCGCCACCACGCTCCCGACGCGCTTCGCTGCTCCGGCGTCGTGAAGTGGTATTCGTACATCACCAGCCGCAGATACGTCGGCCGGCGCCCTTCGAACGGCACCCTGTCGAACAGCGCGAGCACCGGTTCCGAGCCTTCGAACCGGCGCGCGAGAAGTCCTTCGATCCAGCCCGCGCGGCGAATATCCAGCGCCGCGAACCACATCTGCCAGTCGAGGCGCGGCTGGTGCGGCGCCACGAAACGCGGCCGGCGCTCGACGTCGCCGGGCTTCCATCTGAACTCGTACGGCTGCCACGTTTCGCCGTCGAGGCTTGCCTCGATGACGATCTCCGGGCGCTTCGTGGTCATCACGCGAAACAGTCCGTAGCCATTGATGGTGCGCAGCGGGCCGACGAACCGCAGCAGGTAAGGGTCGCCCCAGCTCAGTAGCGCCGAATCAAGGAAATCGAGCATCGCGGCCGGCGCGCCGGTGATGCGCTGCGGATGTCGCGATCGCTCCATCTCACGTGCGAACGTCAGCGCGCTGATGAACAGGACCACGACGAGAACGGAAACGCCGACCGCTCGAGCGATCCGCGATGGCGATCCGCCCGATTTCATGACGGCACGTTCGCGCCACTTTCGCGGGATCGCCCTTTCCAGAAGGCGGTCGTCAAGCAGCGGCAGGCACAGTGCCATCGTCAGCAGGTTGAAGAAGTTGTAGTTGCCCGTGGCCGCGATCAGGACCTGGAGAAGGACCAGGCCGGCCGCCGCGAGATGGCGCAGACGTCGCGGCGCGAAGATCAGGAAGGGCAGAACGAGCTCGATGACGAACATCAGCGCCACGGACAGCTTCTGAAACCAGGCGGGCAGATGATGCGCATACCAGGCGGTCCAGGTGGGCAGCGGCTGGGTCTCGTAATGGAAGTCGAGCGCCGTGAGCTCGAACCACGTCGCGTCGCCGGAAAGAAGCTTCACGATGCCGGAGAGAAACATCAGCTTGAACAGGAGGCATCGCGTAAGCCAGATCCCGCCGGGCAGTGCCGGACGCGCGCCAGGTCTCCGGGGCAGCCATTGCCGGGGGGCCATGAAGATCGCCATGAACGTCGACTCGAGCAGCAGGATGTCCCACTGGAAATTGAAAAACGGGCTGCCGGCCGAGATCAGCGGCGTCAGCCCACGGGTCGAACGCGTGGCGACCTCATGCCGGTTGCATCGCGACTGCGCGCCACGACACACCCGAATCCCGGCCCGATCCTTGACACTCGACGCCCGACCGCTTCACATAACCACCATGATCGATCTCAAGTCACTGCGCGACGATCCGGATCGCTTCCGCAAGGGAACGATCGACAAGGGCGGCGACGCGCGTTTCGTCGACGAGCTGCTCGAGGTTGACCGCGACCTGCGCGCCGCGCAGACCGAGCGCGAGCAGCTCACCGCCGAGAAGAACCGCATCGGCAAGCAGATCGGCGCGGCCGCGGGTCGGCTCAAGAAGCTCGAAGGCGACGAGCGCGCGGCACTGGAAGCCGAGATGGCCGCGCTGCGCGAGCGTCCGAACGAGATCAAGGCGCGCGAGGGCGATCTCAACGAGACCGCCGAGCGTCTCCAGGCGCGGCGCGACGAGCTCTGGCTGTGCGTGCCGCAGCCCGCGGATCCCGATGTGCCCGTCGGCGCGTCCGCCGACGACAACATCGAAATCCGTCAATGGCATCCGGAGCGGTTCGATCCCGCGAAGACGTTCGAGCAGAACCGGGGCTTCCCCGTCCGGTCCCACATCGAGCTGGGCCTCGATCTGGGAATCATCGACTTCGAGCGCGGCGTCAAGATCGCGGGATCGCGCAGCTACGTGCTCGTACGCGACGGCATGCGCCTGCACCAGGCGATCCTCCGCCTCGCGTTCGACACGATGGTCAACGAGAACGGCTTCACGCCCGCGAGCGTGCCGGTGCTCGTCCGCGAGGAGATGATGGTCGGCACGGGCTTCTTCCCGACCGGCAAGGACCAGTCCTACGAAATTCGCGAGACCGACCGCGGCGGCGGCTACGACCTCTACCTTGCGGGCACGGGCGAGGTCGGCCTCATGGGCCTGCACCAGGGCGAGATCCTTGATTTCGACGCGCTGCCGCTCCGCTACACGACGCTGTCAAGCTGCTTTCGCCGCGAGGCCGGCGCCGCCGGCAAGGACACCGCGGGCCTTTACCGCATTCACCAGTTCGACAAGGTCGAGCAGGTGGTGATCTGCGAAGCGTCGGAGCAGGAGAGCCGCGACTGGCACCAGAAGATGATCGGATTCGTCGAGGCCCTGATGCAGCGCCTCGAGTTGCCTTACCGGCTCATCCAATGCTGCACCGGCGACCTCGGACCGAAGAACGCGGACCAGATCGACATCGAGTCGTGGATGCCTGGCCGCGGCGAAACGGACGGGGACGGCAGACCGCTGGGGGCGTACGGGGAAACGCATTCGGCGTCCCGGCTGTACGACTACCAGTGTCGCCGATTGAATCTTCGCTACCGCGATCCGAAGACGAAGAAGACGACGATCTGTCACGCGCTGAACAATACGGTCGCGGCGAGCCCGCGCATCCTGATTCCGATCATCGAGATCTACCAGAACGACGACGGCACGGTGACGGTGCCCGAAGCGCTGCGACCGTATATGGGCGGTCGCGAGGTCATCTCAAGGGTGTAGGCCATGAAGACGGCGCCGCGCCGGGAGGGCGCGCCGCACATCAGACCCGTGGGCTGACGCCGACTGACGCCCACGGTTCGCCACGTGACGGCGAACCGCGCGGCGTGAGCCCGCGGGTCGAACGCCATGGTGGGCCATTATCGGAACAACCTAAATCCGCGCACCCCGGCTATTCTCCGTCGTCGCGTCCATGATGCGAGCGACATCAATGCAATCGCCGCCAGCGCTGCCGCGTGCGGCTCCGGGATCGCGCCCGAGTCCGGTCTGCGCGTCACCGTGATCACCGGCCCGTCCTCATAGAGCACGTCGACGTCCGCGCCGCTCAACAGAAACAAGTCATCCGCGAAGAGGCCCGCGTCCGCGCCGGCGACGACCTGGCTCGAGCCGCGGTTCCGCCACAACGACGCGACCGTCGCGAGTCCGGTGCACCTCGACCTGCTCGCCGACTTCGGCGCCCCGATGCCCGGCGATCTCAACGGCGACCACGTCGTGGGCGCGGACGACCTCGCGCTGGTCCTCAGCCACTTCGGCCAAAGCGTGCCGATCGGGGACCGCTCGCGCGGCGACCTGACCGGACCGGACGGTGAGCCCGACGGCATCGTGGGCGCCGACGACCTGTCGCTCGTATTGGCGCACTTCGGGCGAAGCTGATCGGACGGGGTATGGGGTATGGGGTTTGGGGTGGACCCGCTACCATTGATTGGAGCCGCTGTTCGTTGGAACGGAGGTGATCAGCTGAACGATCGGCGAGTTCCTGCATGAAGCTGTTCAATCGAAAGAAGCAGATCACGACGGGGTTTACGTACTGCGCCGTAGAGGATGATCCGAGATTCCGTCATGCGAAGATCGGCGACGTCATCGTCAACGAACGTCGAACGCCACCGTGGATCGTGGTCGATCACGAAACCGCCACGATCATCGTCGCGAACTGGCCCGGAAGACTGTTCGAGGTCGAGATCCTGGATCCGTCAGGCGAAGAGGATCTCAATGCGGACCTCGTGAAGAACGTCTGGTATTCGAGAACGCTGGGCGTACGAATCCTGAACGAGCTGCCGATCAGAAAGCTGTTCGGCCCGAACGGGCAGCACCTCTGTCGGATCATCGACAAGGCAAGAAGCCTTTCCGTCGAGCAGGTGGAATCGTTGACGCGGTTCGACACGACCGAAGCAGGCAGAATCTTCGCCGAGGTCTGGAATCGATGGATCGCAACGCAGGATCGACCTGACGGTGTGGTCGCTTTCGGAATGCCAGCGTCCGACGGATCGTTCGGTTCACCGATCAACCGTGGCCTGTCGACGATCGCGCCCCAGGTCGACGTTCGCGCCAGGGAACTGCTGGGTGATGAGGCGTTCATTGAAGACGAGGACGGTGAAACCTGCCTGGTCCCGGATTGGAGCCATGCCTGCAGCATCCTTCTTCATGCGGGCTTGTCCCACGATCCGGACGGATTGCTGTCCGCGGCGGAAAAGAGAATCCTTTCTTCAGCCTTCAGAGAGGTGTTCGAACGATGAGCGGAATGAACACACCCGAATCCACCGAACCCGGCAATGCTGACCATGCACACACCATTCGCAACGGCGAGGACTGGATCGACGTCGACGGCCACCCGATCGAGGCGCACGACGGGGGCGTGTCGCGTTTCGACGGCATCTGGCACTGGTACGGCACGAGCTACGTCAACACGCCCGGCGGAGAGTACGGCGCGAAGGCGGCGCGGCTGAACCCTGGCATCAATGTGTACACGTCAAGCGACCTGGCGCGCTGGAAGCACGCCGGGATCGCGCTCGCCTATCCGGAGTCGGGCTGGGGCGCCGAGGGGACGATTGGACGGGCGCACGTCATCTTCAACGCCGGCACCCGGCAGTACGTCATGTGGTGCTTCCACTACGCCACGGCGTATCCGGACGTCATGGCGACGGTATCGGTGGCCGACGCGCCGACCGGCCCGTTCCGCATTCTCGGCCCCCGAGCGACCGGGGCGCCGCCGGCGACGTGGCGTTCGGGCGGACCGGCGGGCTCCGCCCAGGACCTCAACGTCTTTCGCGACGACGACGGCGCCGCGTATCTCGTCTACGACGACGGGAGCCGCAACATCCGCGTCGATCATCTGACCGACGACTACCTCGACTGCACCGGCGAAAGCGTCGTGGCGCTCGAGGCGGTGCACGAGGCTCCGGCCATGATCCGCTTTCGCGACCGCTACGTCGTCGCCGGATCCGGCGTGGCCGGCTGGGGACCGACCGAAACGCACGGCGCGGTGGCGAAGTCGCCGATGGGACCTTACGGCCCCAAGCACTGCATGACCGAGCAGAAGACCTGGGGATCGCAAATCACTGCTTTCTTTCACGTGAGCGAATCCGACAACGTGGTCTGCATGTGCGACCAGTGGTGGATCCCCGATCGCAAGAATCTCAACCGCTCGCGCTACCTCTGGCTGCCATTGCACGTCGATCCCGGCACCGACACGGCGCGCCTGTCGTACCGCGACGCATGGGATCCCTTTCATAAGGCTATTAGTCATTAAGCCAATGGTTATTTACCATTTCGGACGCACCTTCCGACCCGCCTCGGCACGGTAGGGACCGCCCTTTCGGGCGGCCCCCCGCACAGATCCCAGCGTGCGGGACTACCGCACTGGGCTCCTACCTTGGGTACTGACGCCC
>NYZC01000299.1 GCA_002686995.1 Phycisphaeraceae bacterium
AAGGTCGAAGGTCGAAGGTCCAAGGTCGAAGGTCGAAGGTCCAAGGTCGAAGGTCGAAGGTCGAAAGCGTGTCTGACTTGCGACCTTCGACTTTCGACCTTCAACTTGCGACTTGCGGCTTTCCGACTTGCGGGCGAAGCCCGCGTTAGATTCTTCCGCTCGCCTGAGCGCTCGCCCATGATCGCTTCTCAGAGTTCGAACGACTGTTCGTAGAACTGCGCTCCCATGCCGCCGTCCACCACCAGTGATGTCCCCGTGATCCAGCTCGCCTCGTCGGAAAGCAGGAAGCGCGCGGCCTGGGCGATGTCCTTCGGCGTGCCTCTTCGGCGCAACGGGTGGTGCTCGCGCGTAAGTCGCTCGAGCCTCTCAGGATTCGGTTGTTGCGCCAGGTGGTGCTCCCAGATCGGCGTGTCGACGTACCCCGGGCAAATCGCGTTCACCCTGACGCCATGTGGCCCGTTCTCGATGGCCAGCGATCTCGTCATCGACACGATTCCGCCCTTCGACGCGTCGTACGCCGCCGCGCCGGCGAACCCGTGCGTCGCGTGGACCGACGCGATGTTCACGATGACGCCACCCTTCTGCCGAAGCGTCGGCAGGCAGGCGCGGGCGCAGAAAAAGACGCCGGCAAGATTGATGTCGATGACCCGCCGCCACGTTTCCGTATTGAAGGCGGTCGTCTCGCCTTCGAGATCGACGCCGGCATTGTTCACGAGGCCGTCGATGTGACCGTACGTCTCGAGCGTCCTCTCGACCATCGCGTCGACCGATGAATCGTCGGCGACGTCGGTGTTGACAAACGTCGCGGTTCCGCCTGCGTCGCGCATCTCCTTCTCGCTGCTCGCCCCGTTCTCCGCGTTCACCTCCGCAACGACGACAGACGCACCTTCCCGGGCCGCGTGGTGCGCGATGCCTCGACCAATCCCGGAACCCGCGCCGGTGACGATGACGACCCGTCCATCGAGTGTGCCCACCTTGTGCTCCTTGAGTAGGATGGCGCAAACGCCGCGGCGCCACGCCGCGACGCGATGATTCTATGAGGAGCGGCAACGCATGGCCAGTATCGTAGACGTCGAATTGATGCCTGTCGCGATCCACGGAGACTCGAGCGGCGAGTGCGACGGCACGGTCGACACGCTCGTCGTGCGCCTCGTCGACGAGAACGGGCTTGCGGGAATCGGTGAATGCGATGCGCCGCCGACGGTCGCCAAGGCGTTCATCGAGATGCCGAGCGCTCACATATGGAGCCTCAACCCCATCGACATTCTGAAAGGTCGGGATCCGCTCGAGGTTACAGCGATCTGGCAGGATATTTACGACGGCACGCTGTACCCTGGGCGGCGCGGATTGGGAATCCACGCCCTTTCAGCGATCGACATCGCACTGCACGACCTTGCGGCCCGACAGATCGACCAACCCGTATACAAGCTCATGGGCGGCGCTCGCAGGCCTTACAACACGCCCTACGCAACGGTATTCCCCGGCATGCCCCAGGGCAGGTCGATGGACGCGCTGATGCAGATCATCGGCAGCCGCTTCGCCCGCGCGGTCGAACTGGGGTTCCGCGCCGTCAAGCTCGAGCTCATGTTCGACGATCTCGTCGACGACGACAGGCTCATCGACACGATCCGGGAGGCGCGGAAGATGCTCGGCGACGACATCCGGCTGCTGCTCGACTTCGCCTACCGGTGGCGTGACTGGCAGGACGCCCGCCGCGTCCTGAACCGAGTTGCGTCGTGCGACATCTTTCTCGCCGAAGCCACGCTCCAGCACGATGACCTTCACGGTCACGCGCGGCTTTCCGACCACACCGACGTGCGGATCGGCGGCGGTGAATTCGCCGCGACGCGGTGGGAGCTTCGGGAGTGGATCGAGACCGCAAAGGTCTCGGTCCTGCAGCCGGACATCAACCGCTGCGGCGGGCTGACCGAGATCAGGCGCATCGCCGACATGGCCGAGCTCTACGGAGTGCAGGTCGTCCCGCACGGCTGGAAAACGGGCATCACGTCGGCCTGCGGACAGCACTTCCAGGCCTCGACGCTCAACGCGCCCCACGTCGAGTACATTTCGCCGCACCTGTTCGACTCGCCGCTGCGCCGCGACCTCGCACCGTTCGATCTGCAGATCGAGGACGGGCGCGTCCGGCTGCCCGAGGGACCGGGACTGGGGGCCGTGCTCAACGACGAATGCGTCGAGCGATACATGGTGAAGAACATGGTGAAGATAGCTTGACCACGCCACGCGACCACTTCGAAGAGCACGGCTACTACCTGTCGCGCGGCGTCTTTTCGGGAGACGAGATTCGCCGGCTCGAAGCCGAGTTCGATCGCATCGTGCAGCAGCTCCGGAGGAGCGACGATCCGTACGCCGGCCCCAACGCCGCCGCCGACAACGGCATCATCTCGACGACGAACGTGCAGAAGTTCTCGTCCCTCTGGCTTACCGGCGGGCTCCTCCACAAGAGCTTTCTCGACGCCGCCGTGCAGTTCATCGGTCCGGACATCCTCCTTCAGCGGTCGAGCCTCTACCAGAAGAGCCGGGCCGACGTCGAGGGGCCGTTCCGAATGCACCAGGACTGGCCGTACGGTCCGACGCGCGACGACACGATGGTCTCGGGCATGATCCACGTTTGCCGGGCCACCGAATCGATGGGCGCCCTTCGCGTCTATCCCGGCACGCACCGCGCGCGGATCGAGGGCGCGCGGGCCGATGCGGACGCGACCGCGTTTCACGAGCGATTTCCGCTCGAAGGCTCGACCGTGATCGAGGCGGACGCCGGCGACGTCCTGTTCTTTCACTACTGCCTCGTCCACGGGTCGATGTCCAATCGGACCGAAGAGCCCAGAAAAGTCGTGCACGTCCGCATGTTCTCGGGGCGTGACCGCGTCGAGAAGGACGCGACGGTGCCGAACAAGCTACCCATCGACACGAAAGCGTGGACGCCGGGCGCCGGCGGCGACGATCGGATCACGGCGATCTCGATCGACGAGGCGGGAGAGAAGAAGGACGCCCTGCTCGGCCTCTTTCGCGACGACCGGGGGCAGCGCTATTTCATGGTGACCAGCCTGTGGCACGGCGCGAACGCCTCGGCGCAGGAGCGGGCCCTCTCGATCACGATGAACTTCGCCCCCGACGTACGACGGCTCTACCGGCTTGACCGGATCACCGGCCGGGAGGTTCCGGTGCGGCTGAATCGCGGCACGCTCCGCACGACGCTGCCCGGCGGCACTGGTGACCTCTACAAGTACACGTCCGAGCCATTCCCCGGGCAACCGGGCTCCTAGCCCCGAGACCCTGCAACCTGGAACCTGGGCGGGCCGACCGGCGCGCAGGCCAAACGGCGCCGAATGATTCGAATGTCCGCCTGAAGCGACTTCAGCTGTAGGGCGGCTGCGGCTGCTCGAACCTCATTGACGCGTCCTTCGGACCGAACTGGAACGACGGCCCGATGAACGGCGGATCGGTGGCCAGCACGTATTCGCGGCGCCCGAGATCATCCGAGTTCCGCTCGTTTTCGATCAGCACACGTCGGGTGGCTGGGGTCGAGCGAAGCGAGCCCCCAGTGGCGCCGTATTCATCAATCGCGATGCTCGCAGTAGCTCGACGACGTTTCGCTGGGGTCGTACCGCGCTCGCCCCCAGCCCCCCAGGTTTTCCCGCTTCTCTAACGACGATCGATCGCTCTGAAAACAGCGCAGCATGCACGTGGCCTGAGCAAGCTTTGACCCGTTCTGCATAGCGCGGTAGCGTCTCGGGCGTACCGCCCTGATCTACAGGATCCAGCAACATGGATGCGTCGAAATCGATTAATCGTTGCGCTGGCTCTCGCAGTCCAGTGCCATTGCGGCGCGTCGCGCGCCGTCGCGGCCGCGAAGAAGCCGGACAAGCACAAGGGTGAGCTTGTCCAGGTCATCACGCGCAAGGCGAAGCGCCACGTCGGCGAGTTCGTCTCGAAGGATGACGGCAACGTGACGCTGCGCGACCTGGTCACGAACCGCGAGATGACGGTCCTCGAGAAAGATAGCCCCAAGGTCCCCCTGCCCGCCACGATCGATGAGGCGACGCGCATCGCCGGACTGCCCCCGGTCATCGCGTGGAAGGTCCGCAGCCTCTGGTGCCGCAAAGCGCCCGTCGGCAAGATCGCCAAGGTCACGTCTCACGTTGTTTACATCACGCTCGGCAAGCGGCACGGCCTTCAGACGGGCACGAAGCTGACGGTGTACCGCAACGAAGGAGAGATCCGGGATCCGGATACGAACGAGCTTCTCGGCGTGGAGCGCCCGAAGATCGCTGAGCTCACCGTCGTCGAGGTCAGCGGCGATCGCTTTTCGAAATCGAGGATCGCAAGCGAGATGGAGGTCAAGCTCCTGCCGGGCGACGAGGTCGAGCTGCCGACGAGCGATCTGAGGGTCGCAGTCTGCCCGATCTATCACGACAACGGAAGCCTGACCGATGTCGGGTCGAAGCTGAGCGAAGACATGACGACCCTGCTCGTCCAGCGCGAGATCCCGGTCGTCGAGCGCTCGGTCCTGGACACCGTGCTGCCCGAGCTGCTCATGCAGAACACCATCCTGTTCGATCCGAAGACGGCCCAGAAGATCGGCAAGCTCGCCGGGGCGAGCGCCGTCGTAACGGGCAAGATCGTCCCGCATGGCAGGCGAGGCACGGCGTACATCCGCCTCGTCGACGTCGCGACCGCCGAGATTCTCTTTGCCGCCTCCGGTCGCATTTCGCTGAGCAAGGTGAACGTGGTGGCACCGGCGCGCAGTGAATCGTCGTCGTCTACCTCGGAATCCGGCGCATCGCGCTCGAATAGCGGCAAGTCGGTGGTCGGCAATCTCGGACGGTCGCGCAGGCTGCCGAAATTCCTCACGACGCAGGCGCGGCTCAAGCGAACAAAGGACGGGGGCGTGCGCATCCTCGGCGGCGGTCCGGTGCAGACGAGGGACCGCACGTTCCTGAACAAGGACTTCACGTTCGAGGTGCTGGTCTCCTTCGAGCACGACGACACGATCGCCTACATCGGACTGGGCGCGGGGAAGAAGGACCGCTCGTACAACGCGCTCACGGATTCGATCTACATGCGATTTCACCCGCCGCACGCGGCCAGCGGCATGGTGGATGTCGAGTCGTGGAAGAAAGGCAGGACGGGGCTGCAAGGCGGGGTCACGCACAAGGGCAGGCACATGGTCCGGATCATCAAGGAAGAGGATTCGGTCACCTTCCAGGTCGACCCGGACAACGACGGCCCCACGGATGACGATTTGGAGCTGACCGTGCCCGACATCCGGGAGCTTGCCCCCTATCTTCATTCGAAGAACTGCAACCTCTTCTTCGGCGGTGGGGGCACGTACCACAACGTGCGCCTGACCCGATAAAACGATTCTGAAGCCACCTGACGTCGACGAGATCGCCGCGGACACCAGCCGGCCTGAACCCGCTATCGAGCAGGGTGTAGCCGGTCGGCCGCGGGTTCAGATTTCACGCCCGGTGACGTCCTGGTCGACGAGTTCCCTCTCTCTCGCCACGGTGGGCGATCATCGTCGTCGAGCCCGGCGTAATCGTAGATAAGACCGATCTCCGGGTGAACGAGCTTCTGCCAAATCCGGTCGTGGCAGCGCTGAATTGATTCGTACAGAGAATCCGCCTTCATGCGGCCTGCAACACACCACGCGCGCAGCAGCCGCAAGCTAACAGCCAGAATAGATTGCGGGCGCAAACTGCGCTATGGGTGTTCGCGACCGTTCGCGAACGGTCTCAATGCTGCAGTCATCGCATCGTGGTGGCCTTGACGCCCGCCAACAGGTGATCCACCACGAGTTCGATCGCCACGGGAATCATCTTCACGGCTTCTTCCTGATCGAACAGCGCGATACGCGTGTGGTGAAAGGTCGGCACGCGAAGGCGCTGCTGGATGCGATCGACGTGCGCGCTCTGCTCGAGCGAGATCGTCGCGCTGAAACCGATGGCCCGAGGCGCCGAGACGTCCAGCGCTTCCTCGAAGCGCAGCAGGACCAGGGGCATGGCCTGGTCCTCGACGATCTCGATATCGCCCGCGCGCAGACGATTGGACAACCGGGCGACTGCCGACTTCCTGGTGACACCCATGCGCCGCAGATTCGGGGGAAGGGCATCGACACTGACCCGCACGTGCGACAGCCCGCTCAGGCTGCGCAAATCAGGAGGAAGCGCCCTGCTCGGAAGCACCGGGGCGGTCAGCGCCAAGCAGGTGAGAACGCATACAATGATCGCAACCAGAACGGAACGGACGGCGGAAGTGCAATGCACGGCGGGTTTCCATCTCGAAGGATTCAGAACGTCGGCCGATGCCCTCTACGCGGAATAGTATATTCCTGAAGACCATCGCGATCGATATCCATGACCTTCACCACCAACTCAGTCACCGTCATCGGCTCCGGGTTCATGGGCAACCAGATCGCGCTGCACTGTGCGGCGCACGGTAAGTCGGTCTGGATGCACGACACGCAGGAAGAGGCGATTCGGCACAGCGCCGAGGAAACGATGCCCGGATTTCTGGATCGAATGATCGCCGACGGGAGCGCGGCCTCCGACGATCGACAGTCGATCCTCGATCGCGTACGGCGAACGACCGATCTGCGCAGCGCAGTCTCCGATTCAGTGCTCGTCATCGAGGCGGTCCGCGAGGACCTCGACGCCAAGCGCGAGCTTTTCGGAGAGCTTGACCGCCTGTGCCCGGCCGAAACGATTCTCGCCACCAACAGCTCGTCGATCCGAGCGTCGCGGATCGAGTCGGCAACCGCGCGACCCGAGCGGGTGCTCAACACCCACTTCGTCCAGCCCATCTGGCGGCACCCGTTCGTCGAGCTGATGCGCGGCCATGCGACGTCGGATGCGACGCTCCAGGCCGTGCGGGCCTTCATGGCGTCGATCCAGGTCATTCCCGTCGTCGTTCGAAAGGAGAGTACCGGGTTCATCTTCAACCGGATGTGGCGGGCGCTGAAGAAGGAGGCGCTGCGGGTCGTCGACCAGGGCATCGCCGGCGTCGAGGACGTGGACCGCACCTGGATGATCCAGATGGAGACGCCGATGGGACCGCTCGGCCTGATGGACATCATCGGCCTCGACGTCGTGCGCGATATCGAACTGGTCTACCACGAGGAGTCGGGCGATCCGTCGGACCTGCCGCCGAAGATTCTCCTCGACAAGATCGCACGCGGCCATCTCGGCGAGAAGACCGGGCAGGGGTTCTACTCGTATCCGAACCCGGCGTGGAAGGAGCCGGAATTCCTGAAGCCTGCATCGCCGTGAGGCCACCTCCCTGGTATCCGAACGACTCTGTCCGATGGGCTAAGATTCAGGCAGTCTCATCCGACACGCGGAACCCGAACCCCGAGGCCCGGACCCTCCGATGGCCACCAAGCACGACGCCCCCCTCCCCGGCGCGGCATTCACTGAGCAGATCGACGTGCCCGCCGCGGCCGGTGTCATCGACGACGACGGCCCGGCCGATCCCGCCGCGCAGGCCGCGTTCTTCGACCGCGAGGGATACCTGGTGCTCCGCGGGGTGCTCGGGCGCGACGAGCTTGCATCGCTCGACCGCGACCTGACGACGCTCGCGCGAAAACATGCGAGCACGCCAGGCACCGGCGAGGGCTTCGACCTCGAGCCGAACAAGGACCGCGGCCGCGCCACGCCGGGTTTCAGAAAGATCGGCGGCGTCAGCCGGAATTCGGATGCGTTTCGCGGACTTCTCACCCACCCGCGCATCGCCTCGATCCTGGGCGCGATCCTCGGCGACGAGGTGTACCTGTTCCGTGACGTCGTGATGATGAAGCCCGCGAAGATCGGGCGCGAGAAGCCTTGGCACCAGGACGCCGTCTACTGGCCCTGGAGACCGATGAATCTCGTTTCCGTCATGACCGCGCTCGACGACGCCACGCCTGAGAACGGATGCCTGCAGATCATTCCGGGAAGTCACCAGGAGACGCTCCAGCACCATGGCGACGAGCTTCGGGTCGACCTGACGACCGGTCATCAGGCGCGCACGCGGTTCGCGCCCCTTCGTGCGGGCGATGCGCTCGTGTTTCACAGCCTGCTGCTGCACGCTTCGCAGCCCAATCGCTCCGATCACGATCGGCGCGTCTGTATCTTCGCGTACCGCCCGGGGAACGTAACGTTCCTCGGGGAAGGAGACCCGCCGGACGCCATGCGGATCACGACGGAATGAACGCCATGACCGAATCGGTCCGAGACCTTCCCGGCAACCCGCGCCGCGTCGCCTGGTACCGGGTTCCAATCGACAAGCAGACCATGAAGGCGCTGCACCGTCGCAGCGACCTGAAGGGGGCCGTGCAGCTTTCGGGACACCTGGCCCTGATCGTCGCCCTGGGCACGCTCGCATGGTGGAACCGCCATCAGCCCGCGCTGCTCGTACCGCTGCTGTTCCTGTACGGCACCTGCTTCGCGTTCATCATGAACGCCACGCACGAGCTTTCCCACCATACGGTGTTCCGGACGCGGTTCCTGAACCGGTTCTTCCTCGCGCTGTACTCGTTTTTCGGGTGGCGCAGCTACGAAGTATTTCGCGCCAGCCACGGCGAGCACCACCGGTACACGCTGCATCAGCCCGACGACCTCGAGGTCGTTTTGCCCTCGCAGATCACGCTGCGGACGTTTCTCGCCACGGCGTTCGTCGACGTGCTGTATCTGCACATCGCCCTCCGCAATACGCTGGCCCTGAGCGTCGGGCGGCCCGCAGGCGTGTGGAATCAGCACCTGCTCAACATGATGGAAGAGCCGCGGCGCCGCGGAGTCATCCGATGGGCCCGTTTCATTCTGATCGGCCACGCGACGATCATCACCGTCTCGTTCGCGCTCGGCCTGTGGATGATTCCGTTGCTGACGTCGTTCGCGATCTTCTTCGGTCAGTGGTTGCGCTTCCTGTGCAACAACACCCAGCACGCCGGGTTGACCGACGACGTGCCCGACTTCAGGCTTTGCACGCGCACCGTCATCCTGGGATCGGTCGTCCGCTTCCTCTACTGGCACATGAACTATCACATCGAGCACCACATGTATCCGGCGGTGCCCTGCTACAACCTCGGACAACTGCACGCGGCGATCCGCCACGAGCTTCCGGAATGCCCGCACGGACTCATCGCGGCCTGGCGCCAGATCATCGGCATTCTGCGAAGGCAGCGAGAAGACCCGAAGTACCAGTTTCTCCCGAAGGTGCCGGTGCCGATGCCGGCCGGTGCGGCATAGCCGTCAGCGCGATCGTCGCCGGCCCATCCCCACGAGGAGCACCGCCATGGCGGCCAGGGCCGCCGGCTCCGGCACCGCGTTGAACGTCACGTTCAGCGGATCGCCCGTCGAGGGGTCGAACGCCTCGAGCGAATAGGACCCCGTGCTTCCGAAGTCGGCCTCCGTCCACGCTTCGAAGGGACCGATCGCGAAGGCCGCGGTGGCGAGTTCGAAGTCTATCACGAACGGCTGATTGAGCGCCCCCTGGAACACGACCATGTCGGAGGTCGATATCTCGTACGCCGTGAAATCGGAGAGCGCCGGCACCGAAATCGTCACCGTGTTGAAATCGCCCGTCCAGGTTTGAAATAGCGAATCTCACTCAGCCCAATGGGAGATCTTATCCGGCGATCATCGATGTGTCAAGAATCAGGTGGCTGCAAGACGTCGGACGCGCCTTGCGACCGGCGCGGTAGGAGCCGCCCTTTCGGGCGGCCCCCCGCACAGATCCCAGCGTGCGGGACTACCGCACTGGGCTCCTACCTTGGGTACTGACGCCCAGACGCT
>NYZC01000300.1 GCA_002686995.1 Phycisphaeraceae bacterium
ATACTTCCCGGTTCATGAATAACACATCGAGCCCCCATCAAAATTCGGTAACTTATTGTTTTGCGCGCCCTTACCTCAATCGAAGCTCGTATGGGAGGGGAAATAGGTTCTCGACTGCGGCGGGTCGAGTGGCTCCTGCTGTGCAGTGGCCTCCCTCGCCCGCGTGTTCCGGTAGAGCGTTTCGATCAGCGCCCCGATCGCCGTCAAGGACTCGTCACTGAGCTTGATCGTGGACGTCAGGACATTCCGCCCGCGGCGGGCGTTCCACCGCTCAACGGCCAAGTCGCCCGGATCCTTCGAGCTGTCCGCCGGCGGGCCTTCCGCGTGGCACTTCCAGCACTCGACGCGGGACGGCTGGTCGACGACATGACAGATCCCGACGTCGTCGCTTCCGCAGAAGGGGCAGGGATGCAGGGTCGGATCGCTCACGAAATCGCCCTCCTGCAATGCGTCTTAATGCGCAATCGTGACAGAAACGGGAGGACCGCCGACGTTCGCGCTCGTCCCTGAATAATGTGTTTGCGGGCCCGTGGGGGCGATTCGAGGGGACCACGCTCTATGGGGTGGTCGTGACCACTCGCGCAGATGCCGCGCACTACGACGAATTCGAAGATTCTTCGCGCGACCCGAAACACCGAAACAGCGGCGCTGCTGAGAGTTGGTTTGTTAGGGTTCGCCGCGGTTCGCGGCGGTTCCAAAACCGTCAGATGGACCTGAGATGGACCTGGCTGTTTTCCGAATCGTCGTAAGTCCAATCGGGGCGGAGAGATTTGAACTCTCGACCTCTTGACCCCCAGTCAAGCGCGCTAACCAAGCTGCGCTACGCCCCGTAACACAAGCGACGAGCGTACACGGGAGGACGTGGACGCGTCAAGTTGTCGCGGAGCGCGGAACGCGGGCGTCGGCTCATTGGTCCGGGCCGATACGGCCTGGTTCGGCGGAGACGCGCCCCTCTACAAAAGCCCGCTGTTTCTCCGTCAGTTGCTTCGCCGGATCGAGGTAGTTCGCGTCGCTGATCTCGAGGGCCCGCCCGTACACGCGCCTGGCCTCGTCAAGGCGCTGCAGGCGCCAGAGCAGGTCCGCCACGTAAAGATGATCCTGGAGACCATGCGGATTCACCTCCAGCAATCGTAAACCGGACCGGATGGCCGACTCCGATTCCTCGGCGCTGGCGAGCAGCGTCGCGAGCCGGTCCATCGTCTGGACGCGCGACCGCAGGAGCGAAACCTCCGCAAGCCCCGCCGCTTCGGCGCGAACCAGGCGATCGAGCGCGTCGCGAAAGAGAGGCTCGATCCGATCGTGCTCGCCGCGATGGTCATGCATGAACGCCAACTCGTGGCGCAGCCGGGCCTGCCAGCGATAGGCGATCGGGTCAACCGGCAGCGCATCGATGGCGCCGTCAAGGAAGGCCAGCGCCGGGTCGAGTCGATTGGCCCCGATCGCAGCGGCTGCGTCCGCGAGGTGAGCCTGCGAACGGGCGATCCGGGGGAACGGCGCGGCAATCCCCACGGCCATGATCAGAACGATCGCGGGCGCGAGCAGGCCTGCGCGGGTCGGTGCGGCCGGTGCATCACCTGCAGCGCGCGACGCGGAAAGCCCCACCACGAACCACGCGATCGTCACCGCCCCCAGGTGGAAGAACGTCATCTCGATCTGCGACTGGATGAGCAGCGCCGCGACGCCCGCATGCAGTCCCGGCGCCGTCCAGGATCGGCTTGACCAGCGGCTCGACATCAGGATCGCCGAGATCGCCAGGAAACCGCCGACGCCGAGCAGCCACACGAGCATCCGCTCGAAGATCGCCAGCATGTGGATCTCGTAGTAGAGCTGGGCGCCGAAGATGATCGCCGTGACCGCCCCGCACCACTTCAGATCCGCGAGGTCGACCTGCAGGGCGGCGCGCCCCGGCGGCGCGGGCGACTTCTCCGCTCTCGCCCCCGGTTCGTCGCGGCCCACGGTGCGGGCGCCGCTCCAAAGCAGGTAGATCAGCAGGACGGACCACGCCGCGCCGCCGATCCCGAGCATCGTGACATAGTCGATGAACACGCTATGGGCGCTGGTGACCTCCTCCGGGTTGAGCGGCACCTTGTGCTGCAGGTACCCGTTCTTGAATCCCGCCCTTCCCGTTCCGAAGAGCCAGTGACCATCCTCCACGAGCATGCGGCTTGCGGCCTGCCAGTAGTGACTTCGGAACAAGATGCTGCGCTCACCCTCGACGGTGGGCGGCGGGCCGGCGGCGGCGCGGACGAGCACGAGCGCGACGGCCAGGACCAGCAGGGCCGTCGAGATCAGCCCGAGAATCGATCGGCGTCGCGCGGCGAACAGGCGCGACCCGGGCCATCCGATCAGGAGCACGAGCGCTCCGAACGACAGCGCGACCGCTCCGCCCTTGGATCGGGTCAGCAGCACGACGACCAGCCCAGCCGCGGGCAGCCCGAGCGCGAGCCAGGCGACGACCGTGCCCCGTCGCCGCGCAAACGAAATCGCCGTCGCGGTGGCGACGAGTGTCAGGCAGGCCATGATCGAGCCCAGGACGTTGGAGAGTCCGAACGCGCCGGTCACGTCCGGCTGCTCCAGGCGACGCCGGTAGAGCAGGTGCTGCGGCGAGCCCGGTTCCCAGGATCGGCTGCGCAGGATCTCCGCCTCGTTCTCCTCGAAATGAGCGACCGTCTCGGGGTGCTCGACCAGCACGTACCACACGGCGGCGAGGGCCACCGGAAGCACCATGGCGGCCAGGCCGGCGGTCATGTAACGACAAGGTCGGTCGTGCTCGCCCAGGTGCAGCGCCGCGAGGCCCAGGCAGGCCGCGGCGAGCCACGTGCCGGAGAGAACGTGGTTGTCGATGTGGCTCCACTGGTGGACGAGACACGGTACGCCCCCCGCGGCGACGAGGACGAGCGCCCACCATCGGACGCGACCTCCTGACATGACGTGACACGCGAGCGCCCCGGCCGCGACGACGATGGACAGGATGTTCAGCGCCGCGATCACCGTCGGTCCCATCACCGTCGCCGGCACGCTGATCGACATCGCGCGCGGGTCGATGTCGAGATAGATCGTGGGCGCCATCCCGACGACCATCTGGACCAGCACGACCGAAAGCACAACCGCGGTCGCGCACATCAGCGCCCTGTCCGCCCCGTCCGCGCCGCCGTCGCGCACGGTCTCCACGGTCGCGGCTGATGTCCCCTTTGCATTCGTCGTGCGGCGTCGCCCTCTGGGCATGCCGTAGCATAGTCGATCGATCCCCACGGAAGGCCTCCGTGAGAGGCCTTCGGCGCCGGCGCGGGCCATGCGGCGTCAATTCGCGCCCGACAACGCCGCGAGGGTCTGCAAGTCCGGCACGGTCAGGTCCGGCACGGCGCCGGTCGCGCGCGGCGTGGCACCGGAGCCTTCTCGATCGTGCCTTCGGTTCACCCAGACGGTCGCCAGGCCCGCGTCGCGCGCCGGACCGATGTCGTGATACAGGCTCTGCGCCACGTGAAGGAGCCGATCCCGCGGCACGCCGGCATGCGCGACGAGATGCTCGAAGTTGCCGGGAGACGGCTTGTACGAGCCGATCTGCTGGGCGGTGAAGATGCGGTCGAACGTCACGTCGAGGCGCTGTCGCGAGAACTCGAACAGGTCGTCGTCGATGTTGGAGAGGATGATCAGCCGAAAGCGCTTTCCGAGGGCGCGCAGTGCCGCCCGGGAGTCAGCGAATGACGGCCAGTCTCGAACGGATACCGTGAAGGCATCCGACTGCTCGACCGTAGTCGTGAATCCGAGTTGCCCGCCCAGCTTCGCCAGGACGTCTCGCAGCACTGCGCGATACGGCCGATACGGTCCGGCTTGGACCTCCGACTCCGCCGCGCCGTACATTTCGAGCAATCTCTCGTCATCGGCGCGCACCCCGTGCGCAGCAAGCACCGGGCGCAGCGCCTCCAGAATGCCCGTTTCCCAGTCGATGAGCGTCCCGTAGCAGTCGAAGCTCATGCACTCGAAACGATCGAATTCCATCCGTTCCATTTATATCCATTGCCGGTCCGATTCGAACGCGACAGGACCGGGCCGTGTCGTCCTGGATCCGACCCACGATGCCCGGCGTCCTCAAGGTCCGTCGACGCGATCAATCCCGAGATTGTAAAACAGCGCATCCGCCACGTTGAGCGCCTGGTCGTTCAGCACGTCGTGCGGTGGCGCCGATCCTTCTCGATCCCTCGACTCCCGGTCGATGTCGAGCTGGCAGAGGATGATCTCACCCTTTCCGAATCTCGCCCGCGCCAGCGCCGAACCGCCCGAGGGAAACACGCCGCCCACGTCCTCCATGGCGTAGATGTCCCGGTTGCCGAACCGCGTCGACACGAGCAGGAGCGACGCCCACGGCGGGCCGATGCCGACGATCTCCGCGCTCAGCTTGGGGCCGTCCCATTCCCCGGCGGTCAGACCACGCTGCGGACGGCTGATCGTCAGGTCGAATCCGCTCACGCCCCACAGGATCGGCGCGGTCGAGCGCTCCTTGCAGATGAAACGGCCGTCGAAGCGGCGCAGCGCGATGTCTCCCGGAAGCACGTTGGTCGCAAAATACTGCGGATCCTGCGGCAGAAGCAGCAGCGTGCCTCCCTGCGCCACGAATTGCATGATCTGCTGAAAGCGAGCCGCGATCGGCGAGTCGCGTGACCATCCGCCGCGCCCGACAACCAGCACGTCGTAACGGCCCATGTCGTCCCCCAGTGGCCTCTGTAGCTTGTAGCGCCGGGCGATTCGCGAATCGTCACCCATGTAGCCGGCGGCGCACTCGGGCGCATCGGGCACGGTCAGCAGATAGCGCACCAGGTTGTGCAAGAGATGCGTCGCGACCGGGTCACGTCCGTATCGGCCACCCAGATGAAGCTGGCTGAGCACGTAGCGCCCCGGGCCGAAGCGGCCTTCGACCAGCGGCGCATGCCTCCACCCGGCGAACAGCAGCGCTCGGCCGTTGCGGAGCAGCCGGGAGTAAGGACGCGACGCAAGGATGCCGTTCCGGCCGTTCCAGTCGTGCAGGTCGTCCGCCTCGATCCCGTCGAGCACCGGGTGCCCGGGGCTCGCCATCTGGACGTGGGTGTACTCGGCGAACTGCCCGCCCTGCAGCCGTTGAAGCTCTTCGACCCTTTCGAGCGCGGCCGCGTCCTGCTCGAGGACAAGCAGCCGTCCGCCGGCCGCCAGGTACCGGACGACCCGAGCGCGCTCGTCGGCGTCGGCGAGCGCCCCCGCGGCGTTCTCCGGGATGACCAGAAGATCGACTTCCTGGGACAGCGCGGACAGGTCGTCCAGGAACGCCGCTTCGAATGTCTGCCAGGCAAGCGGGTGGACACGGCCGAGGACGGCGATCCTGGCGGGCGGAAGGTCCGGCGGTCGTTGAAACTCGCGTGCGAACACCGTGACCTGCTGCCGCTCGTGCGAGACGATCTCGCCGCGCCGTGAGAGCCGAAGCGACAGTTCGAGTCGGCGCGTCGCGTCGACCCGGGGCAGATCGAGCACGATGTCCTCCACATGGATCTCGCCCGCTCGAAGGGTCAGCTCACCGGCGGCCTCGCCCCCGCTCGAGAGCCCGGCCGTCCATCGAACTCGTTCTGCCGCTTCCGTGTCGTTGACGACGTACACCTTTCGCGCGAGCGTCTCCCCACTGAGGCCATGACGCCGCCACTGCTCACCGAACGTGACGAGCAACGGGCTCAGGCTCTGCTTCAGCTGGTCGTACAGGCCCGAGTTGCGGTTGGGCACGCACTCGGGCGCGCCCGGCGCCCACCCCGGATTGAAGTACCGATTGGCTGGTCGGACCGGCTTGGCGCCCGGCGTTGCAAGGTCGTCCCATTCGAAGCGGAAATCCTCCGGCACGACGTTCTTGAAAACGTAGTAGTTGGGATAAAACAGGAACATCGCCGAGACGCCGGCGCTGCGCCATCCCTTCAGAAGGCGGGACACGTCCTCGCCGGCGGCCGCGTTCTCGAGCGTGTAGCCCGTCAATGCCTGCTCGCCGAGGATCCGGATGCCCCAGCCTTCCTGCGGATAGGTCTCCTCCGCGAGAAACTCTCCGACGATCATCGGCTTGCGCTTCGTCTCGGCCCAGTGTCGCATGAACCGGACCATTTCCCGGCGCGCATGCTTCTCGTAGGGATAGTGAAAGTCGTAGTGATCCATGAACCCGTGCAGATCGCCCGCGAGATAGCGGCACTCGTGCAGGTCGGGCTCGTCGTGCGCGGCGGTATCGAATCCGAGTTCGAGCATCGCGCCGGAATGGGTGATGATGCGCGTATCGTCGTGCTCACGGATCCAGCCGTCGAGCGACGTCAGCCAGGCGTAGTATCGATCCACGTCGCGCCGAAGCTCCTCCATGCTGAAACCGAAGTTGGGCAACCATTCGAAGTGCTCCGGCGACACCTCGCGCCCCGCTTTCACCAGGCTGAAGCCGACCGTCCAATTCTCATTGTCTGTCTCCCAGATGACGATCGACGGGTGATTGCGATGGTCGCGGATCCACTCGCTGAACTCTCGCTTCATCACCTCGTTGGACTGTTGCGCGTCGAAGCGCGACCGAAGCTCCATGCTCGTGATCGCCGACCCCTCGGCGACGAGAAGGCCCACCTCGTCGGCGACCTCGAGGCACGTCTTCGGCACGATGTTGAAAAAACGCACTGCGTTGTAGTTCACCTGCTCCTTGAGCGCTCTGAAGTAGCCGGTTAGAAAGTCGCGCCGATACATCGACAGGGGCACCCCGTGGTCGTACAGGAAGGCGCGAAGCCGGGTGACGCGACCGTTCAGGCGGAAGTCGCGTCCGTCGATCCAGATCTCGCGGAAGCCGAACCGGGTCGAGAACCGGTCGATCACGACGCTTTGCTCGTGCAGTTCGCACACGAACTCGTAGAGGTGTGGCTTCTGCGGCGACCAGAGAAGCGGGTTGGGCCACGCCTGGAAAACCGAAGTGCGAGTCGGAGCGCCGGGAGCGACCTCGATCTCACGCGGCGCGAACTCGAGTACCCTCTTCCCCTTGTGGGCGACGTGGCATTTCAACACGAGGTTCGCCCGGGCCGCGCCGTCGAGGCAACCGATCTCGACATCGACTTCGATCCGCTTATCGCGCACTGAAGTGCGTACGTGCGCGTCTTCCACATGCCGCTGCGGGCGGCGGGTCAGAAAGACGTCCTGCCAGATGCCGGCAAACCGATTGCCGCTTGCGATCAGGCAACCTTCATGCGGCTTGTCCCATCCCCTTCGGAAGCCCTTGACGAACACGAGCAGGTCGGCGGCGGCACCGTAACGCACGTGCCGGCCTACCTCGACGGCAAACGGTGTGAACCCTCCGACGTGGCGGCCAGCCAGTCGGCCGTTCACGTACACCTCGGCGAAATAACCGACCGCACCGAACTCGATCCGGACGCTCGATCCCCGCCAGTCCGCTGGCACTTCGATCGACCGCCGGTACCACGCCTCGTCGACCCTGGCGAGACGCACCGTGCTCGGCAGAAACTCCGCCTCATGCATCCAGTCACCGCCGCGCCACGTGCCCGGCACGCGCGCCGTCTCCCACTTCAGCGTCTTCGTGTCGTCGAGGTTCGAAGGCTGGTGCCAGTCCCGGTCGAATAGGGGCCCGAACTGCCACGTCCCGTTCAGGCAGATCCGCGCGCGGATGGGCGCCGCATCGCCCCCCGCCGCCGAAGCGACGACATGAAGCAGAAGCACGGCGATCAATGCGCGAGTCGGTCCCTTTTTCGCCCGCAGCCGAGTTAACCAA
>NYZC01000301.1 GCA_002686995.1 Phycisphaeraceae bacterium
TCTCGTCACGGTGACGAGAAGTCGAAGGTCGAAGGTCGAAGGTCGAAAGCGGAACTGTCGATTGCCCCCCCGCGCCGGCCGGAGTCCGGTTCCTTCGACCTTCGACCTTCCGACTTTCCGACTTGCGGGCGAAGCCCGCGTTAGGTCGGCAAGTCGGAACGTTGGATCAACGTCCCCATCCGTACCGCGCGAAATCGCCCATATGGGTGTCCCACCTTCCGGTTCCGGGCCATCCAGGCGGACGCTCCACTTCTGGCACGGCATGTGCTTCCTTGTGTTTCGTGATACGCACAATCACAAGGAGCACGCCATGAACGCTCGAGGTCGGATCAATCGTCGTCGTTGTCCGCAACCGGTCACCTGGATCGGCCTGGAGTCGCTCGAGGGACGCGTGCTGCTTTCGGCGGACGGCGTCGGCGGCGACGTGTCCGGTGCGCCGCCGATGGAAGCCGACGTCTCACCCGGCACGGTCCAGGAGAACGAACCGCTGGGATTCGTCGCGACGAACCCGGAATCGGGCGAGACGCGCGGGATGGCCACTACCTCCTCGCAATCGGTCGGTGGGCTGACCCTCGGCGCCGGGGCCGGTGCGATGACCGGAGCCGGTTACTGGAAGTACATACAGGAGGTCTGACTTCTGCAGTCATGGGAACTACCAGTTCGTCTGCGCCGGCCACGATGTCGCGGTGCCGGGCAGCATCACGGCGTCCTTGGCGCCGCCTGAGGAGGTCCGGTCGCCGGGGACGTAGAGGTTGATCCGTTCATCGTCGTCTTCTACGTCGTCCGACGTGCCTGGGATCGGCTGCGCGTAGAGCGCGAAACCACGTCGGGTCAGGAGCCAGTCCTGGTCGGTCTTTTCGGCGCCGCGGTGGTGGTTCGTGCAGTACACGAGGCTGCGCCCGTCCGGCGCGAAGCTGACGCCTGTGAACGTCCTGACGATCCAGCGCGGACTTCCGGTGCCGCTCGCATACCAGTCGAACGGGTAGGGCATCACGGGGCGCGCATCGACGATCTTGCGGATGCGTGATGCGGCGATGTCCAGCACGAAGACGCCCGACGTGCGGTAGTCCGTGAACGCGCCGGCGATCATGGTGCCGTCCGGAGAGAAGCAGAGCGAGGTGACGTCGGTCGGTGAGCCGTGCTCGAAACGAAGCGGGCCCTCCTGCGTGGCCGGCATCTCGCGATGGTTCGCGCCGTCGACGTCGGCGATCGCGATCCGTCGAAGCTGGCGGCTCTGAATCGACCAGCAGAGCTTCGAGCCGTCGGGCGACCATGTCGGGTCGTAGGCGTTGGCGCCGCGCTGCGGCGCGATCGGCAGCGGATCGTCGCCGTCGAGCCCGACGGTGTAGACGTTGAAGTTGCCCTCGACGTCGCACACGAACGCCACCCGGTCACCACGGGGCGAGAACGCAGGGGATCGGTGATTCGCGTCGGCGGTCGACAGGCGACGCACGTCGCTGCCGTCGGATCGCATGACGTACACCTGCCATGTCCCGTCGCGGTCAGACAGGAATGTCACCTGGTCCCGGTCCGGCGAGAAGTCCGGCGCGCGGTCGCAATGGTCGTTGTTGCTGATGTTCCAGGCGCGACCAGTGCGCGTGTTGACCAGGTAGATCCGGCCCTTTCCGTTGACCCACACCGAGGCCGCGACGACCTTCCGGTCGCGCGCGAGCACCGGCTCCCGGCAGTAGCCCTGCAGCCGGAACAGGGGGCGCGTTTCGCCCGTCTCGGCGTCGGCGACGGCGAGCGCCGACGTGACCTGCTGGCCGAGGTTCTGTCCCCGGAAGCCGACCTCGTCGCCGAACAGCGTGCTGGTGAACACGAACTCGGACGGGCGGGCGTCTCCTTCGGTGAGGTTCGTATCGCTGGAGATCGCGGGGACGTCGCTGTTCGCGTCGTCGGCCGCCAGTTGCCAGACGCTGAAGTTGTCGATGACGACGTCGCGATCGAGCAGCAGCCAGAAGCCGACCTGTCCGGCCTCGAATCCGAGCCGGTCGCCGGACGGATCGGTCAGCTCGCCCGCGACCACGCCGTCGACCAGGATCTCGATGCGGGCGCAACGTCCGCTCTGGCCCGCGATCCAGTCGACGCGCATGCTTCTGCCGGGCTGATGCGGCATGCGCGACTTGAAGGTCAGGACGGGCTGCGGGCTCATCGAGCTCGAAAACCTGCGGTCGCCCGGAAACGTCGCCCAGGTGATGGCGCGGTCCCGGTCGTCGGTGGTGGCAAGTGAGTCGAGGATGCGCGTGCCGCCGGCGTCGTCGCCATTGAAGTGCGCGCCGACCACCAGGCCGCCCGAGTTCGGATCGGCCGACGACACGATGTCGTATTCGACGCGAAAGAACACCTGGTTCGGGTCGGCGTGGCGGGCCAGCTCGGCGCTGCTGGGAAAGGACGCGCGCGAAAGCAGGAAGCCGCGGCCGTCGCCGGTTTCGTTGCCGGAGTCGATCACCAGTTGCCCGGCCTCGTTGCGGCGCACGGCGTGACCGTCGTTTCCGGGATCGACGCGCGCGAGATCCCAGGCGTCGAGATCGTGATCGGATTCGTCCAGCATGACGCGCTCGAGCCGCGCGGGCACCGGAGGCAGGGCGGGCGGTCGAGGCAGGGGCGGTCGCGCGGCAAGCGATCGGATCGATCGGAATCGATCGGCGGCGTCCTCGGCGGGCTCGATCAGAAGGTAGAGATCATCGCGGCCGCCGAGCGCGATGGTCACGCCTTCGAACAGCGCCTGGCGCGACCACGCACGCGCCTTGCCGGCAGGCAGATACATGGTGTCGTGCAGCGGGTCGCGCAACTGCCATTGCCCGTCCTCGACGCGCGGGAAGCGCACGGTCAGCGTCACGGGCCAGTCGGAGTTGCCGTTGAACACCCGGACGAGCGTCTTCCCGTCGGCACGCCATGCCCGCGTGACCAGGGCGCGCTCCAGCAGCGGGTTGCCGCTGTGTTCGCGGAGCGTGGCGAAGTGGCGGATCGGCTCGCCGCGAATCACGAACTCACCGACGCGCGACTCGATCTGGCGGATGCGCCGGTGCGCTTCGGCGACCGTCTGCCATTCCTCGGGACTGTACTGGCGCTCGCCCCAGCGCCAGAAGCCGTCGGACGCCATTGCCATCTCCACCATCGCTTCGGCCGCGCCCACTTGAAGTTGAGGATGGTGCCCGTGCAGGCCGCCGTCCCATGATCCCATGATGCTGCGCAGGCCCATCGAGCGATACGCGTCGACGGGCGATTCCCACCACGGTCGGGTGTGGTCTTCCCAATACGGCGTCGAGTTGATGACGATGAACGGCGCGTCCTCGTGATGCAGGCCCAGGGCCAGGGCCTGCATGCGCCAGTGCCCGGTGAGGTGATCGGGGATCCAGTCCGGGTAGGCGGCGAAGCCGAACGTGGGGTGATGACGGCGGATGTCGGCGGCGATCTCGCGTAGAAGGTCGATCAGCCGGACCTGGAGCCGTTCGAGGTAACGATGAAGGTGATCGTGATCGCGCAGCCAGGCGTGACGTTCGGGCCGGGGCGGATCCTCTTCGAGGTTCGCGAACTTCCGGTACCGACTGAAGCAGTCATCGCAGTAGCACAGATGCTCTCCCGGCAGGTCGAACGTGTACGCGCCGTACGGCTCCATGTCGAGCTGCGCGCCGTCGAGCCAGCCCTCCTTCGCGCCCTCGAGCGCCGGCGCGAAGAGCACGTCCCATGCGCGGCGGTCGAGCGGGCACGGGATGCGGAACTGGCGGCCGCCGCGGTCGGGGCACGTCAGACCTTCGCGGTCGACGGCGAGGCGCCACTCGTCCTTGCGGTTGTCGTAAAGGCTGCTGATGTAGAGGCCGGCGTAGAAGCGGATGCCGTGCTCGTGCGCGATCGCGCTCCAGCGCCGCCCTTCATCCCCGGGATTGGCCACCAGCACGTTGAGACCGACGTTGCCGAGCGAGGCAATGAGCTGCTCGTCGCTCACGCCGCCATCCCTGAAATGGTTCCATTGCGCGAACCCGTAGCGGATCTTCTCGTGCCGACCGACGACGGGAAGGGACGAGGGATCCGGGGACGCGGTCATGAGCAGGGTTCCGGTCACGAACAGTGCGGTCAGCGCGGACATCTGCTGCGACTCCGTGGAAATGAAAGCGCGGCGCGTCATCGTACAGGATAGAGCTTTGCGTCTCTGTACCATTGCACGGCTGGATGCATTCCACGAGAGCTCCCGCAAGACTGCGAAATTGAGAACCCTCCATGATCTGTTGCCCCGGTCAAGGACACGACCTGGTCTCCGATGCATGGTGCGTGCCTGCCTCCTGACGCGGCTGAGCCGTAACGTTCAGGAACCACGGATCCGCCACAGGCGGACGGATGGACACGGATGAATGCTGGCGAACCGCGCGGCGTAAGCCCGCGGGTCGAACGCCATGACGGCCGCATTCAGCCGGTGCGGTTGACACGCGCCGAACAACCCGTTCATTACAGGACGTGCTCACATCTGACCCGCGGGCCTACGCCGCGCGGTTCGCCGACGACCAGTGCGCGGGCTGCGGTTGAGCGAAGCGAGCCCCGATGCCCCATCCGTGTTCATCCGTGGCACTTCAACTTCTCGTCATCGCGACAAGAAGTGACGGCGGAAGAATCTAACGAATCGAACGGGATCAGGAATCCTCTTTCCACCCCTCCGGACAGTCCTTGTGGACCTCGATCCGGTGCCCTTCGGTCAGCCGGTCGAGCGCGTCAAGCTCGTCCGCGGTCAGCCTCCATCCCGCGGCGCCGCAGTTCTCGCGCACGCGCTCCGGTGTATCCGCGCCGGTAATGACCACATCGATGCCCGGCTGGGCGAGACACCAGGCCATCGCGACCTGCGTCGGTGACTTTCCGTGTGCCGTCGCGATCTCGATCAGCGTCTCGATCACGCGATCCACCTGCGGCGTCATCGCACGGCGCAGGTTGTAAGGACCACGATGCCAGGACGAGCCGCGTGGCGGCGGCTGGCCAAACCGGTACCGGCCCGAGAGCAGGCCGATGCACGTCGCGGCGAACACGGTCACGCCGACGCCGCGCGACCGGCAATACGGAACCACCTCGTCCTCGGCGCGGCGGTCCAGCATGCTGTAGAGAAGCTGGTTGCAGACCGGCGAGGCGAAGCGCTCGGTGGCGCAGGTCGAAAGCGTCTCGTGCAGCCGCCAGCTCTCGAAGCGACTGACACCGACGTAGCGCACCTTCCCCGACTCCACCAGTTCGTTCAGCGCACCGAACGTTTCATCGAGCGGCGTGTCGGGATCGGGGCAGTGGCACAGGTAGCAGTCAAGGTAATCGGTATCGAGTCGACGCAGGCTCGCCTCGGACGCCCGCATGATCTCGTGCCGGGACAGGCCTCCGCTACCGGCGACGCCTACCTCGGGCGTCCCCACCTTCGTGCTGATCACATACCGGTCGCGCTGACCCTTCACGGCGCGACCGACGACGCGCTCGCCGACGCCGTCGCCGTAGACGTTGGCACAGTCGAGATAATTGCACCCCTGCGCGCCGGCCTCGTGAATCGCGGCCACGCAGGTGTCCTCGTCGCAGAACGCGCGGAACACCGTGCCCAGGCAGATGCGGGAGACGTCGAGATCGGAGTTGCCGAGGCGGACGCGATCCATGCGGCAGTCCACGCTTCAGGGTTCAGGGTTCAGGGTTCAGGGTGGTTATACGCACGGATCAAAGGCCCGTGCCTCCGATCTCCCGCCGCGCGGCGGCGGTCTGACTTCTAAGCACGGAACACTCGCGGGTGCAGCCCGCTCTTCCCCTACCATCCCTTCCAGCTGCCGTCCGCATGGCGGTACTCGCGGTACGGCATTGGCTCGTACTTCAGCGACGCGATGTCGACTTCCTTGACCTCCAGGCCGAGACCGGGCCGCCGCGACACGTTCGTGTAGCCGCCCTGGACGACCCAGTCGTGATCGACGTACCGATCGAAGATCTCGAACCAGTCGGCACAGGTCTCCTGGATCAGGAAGTTGCTCATCACCGCGTCGGCCTGGAGCGATGCGGCGTGGCCGATGGGGCCGCACGCATTGTGGGGCGCCATCATCATCTGCTGACGTTCGGCCATTCGCGCGATCTCGACGAGCGTGGTGATACCGAAGCAGTGCGTGACGTCCGGCTGCAGGATCGCGCAGGCCCGGGCGTCGATCAGCGGCTTGAAGTCGCCCGGCGTAAAGAGCTTTTCGCCGGTCGCCACCGGTACGGGGCTCTGCCTCGTCACGGCCGCGAGCGCGTCGACCGATCCGACCTTGACCGGCTCCTCGATGAAGAGCGGGCGATAGGGTGCGGCGTCGCGCGCCAGTGAGATGCTCAGCTCGGGCGTCGGGCTGCCGTGGGCGTCGAGCAGGATGTCGAACTCGGGACCGACCTCCTCGCGCACGGCGCGGATGCACGCGACCGTCAGGTCCACCGCTTCGCAATCCATCGGCCAGGTGCGGGTCTCCAGCGGGTTGCCCTTGATGCCCGCGTAACCGCGCTGCGCCGCGGCCCGCGCGCTCTCGACCGCCGTCTCGGGCGCACCGTAGGCGCCGCCGTTCGAGTACACGCGAACGCGCTCGCGCCGAGCGCCACCCAGGATCGTGTGCACCGGCACGCTCCACGCCTTGCCCGCGATGTCGTAAAGCGCCATGTTGATCGCAGCGAGCGCCGTGCCGAAGACCGGTCCGCCCTTCCACGGGATGCGGTTCGTAATGTCCTCGGATAGCGCCGCGACCGGAAGCGGATCGCGACCGATCAGAAGGCCCTTCCATTCGTGCAGCGTGGCTTCGACCGAGGGCACCAGCCACTCCCCCGTCCCCTCGCCCCATCCGCTGATCCCCGCATCCGTCTCGATCTTCGCGAACAGCCACGGCTTCGAGGTGCTGCAGATGAGATGTCCTGTCGCGGGATCGCGCACGTCCTGACCGGTCGGCACGCTGAACTTGAAGGTTTTGATGTCAGTGATCTTCATGCAACGTGCTCATGATGGTAAGTTGGGCGGATGATGCAACCGGGTGCCGTCACTGATGGTGAAGGTGGGTGCGAGCGGCAGAAACCCAGGATCTCGAACTCCGAACCGGTTCGAAATCGCAACCTCGAAATCAACAACACCAGTCGTCCGCGGCTTGGACGCACCATCCGTATCGGAGTAGATTCTCACCGGAAGGATTCACCCGATGCCCCAAAGCCCCACTACGACCATGACCGGCGCCTGCGCGGTCGTCGACACCCTGGCGGCGCAAGGGATCGATCGCGTCTTCGGGGTCCCCGGGGGACATACGGTGCCGCTGTTCGACGCGCTGCTGCACCAGGATGACGTCAGCCTCGTCCTCGGCCGGCACGAGCAGGGGCTTGTCGGCATGGCCGACGGCTACAACCGCGCTTCGGGTCGTCTCGGCGTCGTGACGACGACCAGCGGCCCCGGCGTCGCGAACATGGCCGCGGCAATGGGTTCGGCGACAACCGACACCGTGTCGGTGCTCGCCATCTCGTCCACGGTTGCCACCGGCCTCGTCGGGAGGAACCGCGGCGGCCTGCATGACCTCAACGAATCGATCGACATCATGCGCCCCGTGTGCCGCGCGGTGCATCGCTGCCGCAGCGTCGACGAGATCCCGCAGGCCATCGCCGACCTCATCGACCGCATCACCAACGGGCGGCCCGGCGCCGCGTACTGCGAAATCCCCAACGACCTGCTGGTCGCGGAGGCCGACGTCGACATTCCGGCGCCGGTCGCGCGCAAGCGAACGGCGCCGGATTCATCCGCGATCGACAAGGCCGCCGCGATGCTTTCGTCCGCGCAGCGCCCCGTGATCTGGGCCGGGACAGGCACCGTCATCAGCGGCGCCGGCGACACGCTCGTACGCCTGGCGGAACGGCTCGGCGCGGTCGTGACCACCAGCGCCCTGGCCCGCGGCGTGATCAGCGCTGATCACCCCAACGCCGTCATTCGCAACCCGATCAAGGGCGAGGCCGTCGACGCCGTCATCCACGACGCCGACGTCGTCCTGGCCGTCGGCACCATGTTCCGGCAGGAGGACGCGTCGCAGTGGAGCATCGAGTTCGGAGGTCGGCTGATCCACGTCGACATCGATCCGGAAGAGATCGATCGATCGTATCCCGCCGACCTGGGCATCGTCGCCGATGCCGGCGCCGCGCTCGAGGCGATCGAGCGCGCCCTGCCCGCTCGCGATCCTGCCGGTCCGGCGTGGCGCGCACGCGCACGCGAGGCACAGGATGACGCCCTTGCCGGACTTCGCAGCGTCGGCCCGACGGAGATGCAGGCCGTCGACATGCTGCGCGCCGCTTCGCCCCACGACGCCGTCATCGTCTGCGACCGCTGCAACCTGGGTTACTGGGCACATCGCTGCATGCCCGCGTACGAACCGCGCACGTTTCAATATCCGCTCGGCTATGGCGGCATCGGTCCCGCCCTGCCGCAGGCGATCGGCGCGAAGATGGCGTGCCCCGATCGGCCGGTCGTCTGCGTCATCGGCGACGGTGGATTCCAGTACACCGGCTCCGACCTGATCGTGGCCGTCGAGCACCAGGTGCCGATCACGATCGTCCTCTGCAACAATCACTGCTTCGGAGCGATCAAAGCCGGCATGACGCGCGGCTACGGCCACGCAGACATCGGCTGCACGCTGGTGAACCCGAATTTTCAAAGGCTTGCGGAGGCATACGGCGTGCCGGCCGTCCGGGTCCATCGCATCGAGGACTTCGGCGACGCGCTCGACCGGGCGATCCGATCCGCCGCGCTCAACATGATCGAGCTGACGGTGGACCTGATCGATCCGCCTTGACTCGAAGGTGAGGACCCCAATCCTGTTCGGCACTCGGATCGCGGGGCAGAAATCGGGGCCGGTTCCAGGGTCAGCCCCCGGTATTTGCTGGTTGCGTTGTTCCATATCCCCGAACGCTTGCCGAAGCGAACGCCGTGCCGAACAGGATTGTGAAGAACCACGGCTGGACACGGAGCAGGCGGAAGTCCGCAGATGTTCGGTGTTCAGTAAGATCGTACGCACGGGCCTCCGACCAGCGCTACAGGTCGGGACCATGCCCCCCCAACCCCCCTTACGAAGGGGGGGCTTACCGCGACTTCGGATCCATCCTTCGATGTGGAAATGATCATGGAAAAGCTCAAGGGAAAAGTGGTCGTCATCACAGGCGGCGGCACGGGAATCGGACTGGGCATTGCGAAATGCTGCCTGGAATCGGGCGCCTCGGTGATGATGGCGCAGCGGCGCGTCGAGATCGCCGAGAAGGAGGCGGAGCAGTTCAGGGATGCCGGATACCCGGCGCAAGCCCGGCGCTGCGACGTGAGCGAGAGAGAGAGCGTGGTGTCGCTCATCAGGGAGTCCGTCGACGCGTTCGGCTCCGTCGACGTCATGATCAATAACGCCGCGCTCACCGGCGAGGCGGCCGAGCGTCGTCCATTCATGGAGGAGACCGAAGAGCACTGGCGCCGGATGATCGACATCAACCTCACCGGCGCGTTCTTCGGGGTCCAGGAGGCCGCGCGGCAGATGATCGCCCAGGGCAACGGCGGCAGCATCATCAATATCTCCTCCGTCGCCCAGTACGCCGCCCAGGAAGGCTGCGCGCCGTACTGCGCCAGCAAGGCCGGCATGGACGGCCTGACCAAGACCGCGGCGATCGAGCTGGGACCGCACCGCGTTCGCGTCAACGGCATCGCGCCGGGCGACATCCATACCGTCGCGAGCGACGACGTCGTCGGGACCGCGGCGGACGAAGGTCTGCGCGGCAAGTTCTTTCGCTATACACCGCTCGATCGAAGAGGCAGGCCCGAGGAGATCGGTCACGTCGCGGCGTTCCTGGCCAGCGACGAAGCCAGCTTCGTGACGGGCGCGACGTGGCTCGTGGACGGCGGGTTCCTGAGCTATTGAGCGACCAGGATCCCTAGCTGAAGTCACGCGTCTTCAGAGGGCCGCCTATGCTTCGCCCAAAGGCAGGCCAGTCCGACGAATCGACGACCTGCTTGAAATTCGCATGGCACGCAGGGCACATTCCATGCGTGATGTTCGGCACATCGGGATCCTCGAAGACCCGCACCTCCTGCAAGGCCTCTTCAATCTCCAGCCATACCAGAGAAAACAGAAGGAATACTTCGTCAATCGACTCGGCTGGCGTCGAATGGCGCATCGCGGGCGGTTGCTATCCGGTTGCTATATTGCTCCCTCGCGGCAGCCGATCAATCATCGCACACTGAGAAGGCGAGAGCGGCACCGGAATCGAGGAGCCATCGTTGACCCAATGGCAATCCCACGTCGACCGCGGCGTCTATCCACCGCGCACCTACCTGCTGCTCGATGACCTGGTCACCGAATCGCAGCGCGGCGTCGAACTCGTGGCGGAGATGCTCGAGGACATCACCGTCGACGCGCCGGCCCTGCAGGCCGAAGAGGACTGGGAGGGTGTATCGATCGTGTGCCGGTGCAACTGCCTGCTTTACGACGAGACCGAGCACTGCTTCAAGTTCTGGTACGCGTGCGAAGATCCGCGCATCGCTCAGAATCCCGAGAGTGTTTACCGCCGATGGGCCTACGCGACGAGTCCGGACGGCTTGAACTGGCAGCGCCCAAGTCTCGGCCTCGTCGAGCATGGCGGCTCGACCGCCAACAACATCATGAAGTTCACCAACGTCGGGCCGAACGTCGCGCTGCTTCAGAACGTCGTCAAGGACGATCGCGACCCCGATCCTTCCCGACGCTACAAGTCGATCGGTCTCGACCGACACGCGATGCAGGACGGTGAGATCACCTGGACCGGTCCCGACGGCGAAGACGAGTGGTACGAGCGCATGGGCCGCCACATCGGATGCGGCCTTTTCGTCGGCTTCTCGCCCGACGGCCTTTCCTGGACCATGAAGAAGGGCTGGGCCGCGTCCGGGGCACTGATCGCAGACGGATCGGTGCTGCACGGCTTCGATGCACGGATCGGCAAGTGGGTGATGTGGCAGCGGCCGCGTATCCTGCCGAAGTTTCGCACCGTCGCGATGAGCCTGTCCGATGACTTCGAGAACTGGACCTACCCCGTCGATATCTTCGCCCCGGACGAAACCGACGTCCCCGGCATCCAGTTCGACTGCTTCGCCTCGATCGAAGCCCCGACGCGCGGCTACATCGGCCTGGTCACGATCTCCGGCTACGCCGGCGGGGGCTTCCAGGCATCGAACGACCTGCCCGAGCTCTGCTATAGCCGGGACGGCCGTGCGTGGCAGCGCATCGGATACAGGCCGATCCTCGACGCGGCGCCCGATTCATGGAAGAACGGCCCGTGCGCCCTGCCGCTGCAACCCATCGTGCGCGGTGACGAGATCTTCGTCTTCTACTACGGCAAGAATCGCGGCAAGACGTGGGGCGAGCCGACGACCGACGGCAAGGACGTCACGCGATCGGCGCTCGGGCTCGCCAAGGGCCGGCGCGACCGGTGGGCCGGCATGAGGCCGAAGCACTTCGCGGGCGAGCTCACCACGCGGCTGGTCAGCATCGCCCACGACGAGCTTCACGTGAACGCCGACGCGAGCGACGGTTCGCTGCGCATCGAGATTCTCGATTACGAGAACCGCCCGATCGAGGGCTTCACCCTCGACGACTGTGACCCGATCACGGGCGACCGCCTGGGCCATGCGGTCACGTGGCACGGCGGCGCCGACCTGAAGCCGATCATCGGCACCGCGCGCCGCCAGCCGAAAGTAGGACGCGGGCTGAAGTTCAGGTTCGTGATGGAGAAGGCGGCTTTGTTCAGTTTCAGCTGTTAGCCCCAAAGGGAGTCAGGCATGTCCGCCGATCTGTTCGTCAACGAGTTCCCCTACGGTCGCGTCGGCCTGATCGAGCTTTCCGATGGGCGCCTTCTGACCATGACACCCGACTGGTCTGCGGCAACGAGCGCCGACGGCGGGCGGACGTGGTCCGAATCGCCGCTTGCCGACGCGGCGCAGCGCGACCCCTGGTTATGGAATCCGAGCCTGGTCCGCCTCGAATCGGGCGTGCTCGTGCTGCAGGTGCTGCGCCAGAACGACAAGGGGCACATGTCGATGGCCTGCTGCAGGAGCGCCGACGAAGGCCGGTCGTGGTCCGACGAGCACGCGATCAACCTGCCCGGCGCGACGGCGAGCCCTTACCACGATGCAATGATCGCCACGGAGTCGGGCCGCCTCGTCCTCCCGGTACGGGCCTGCTTCGCCGGCCGGGAGTCAGGGCAAGCCGGTGAGAAAGCCATGGGCACGGTGCGCGGCGAGGCCTCGATCGTCGAAGGGCACGCGCAATACCCGGAGATCGACATCGCCAGCGCGTACTTCTCCGACGACCAGGGACAGACCTGGGAGTCGACCCGGTACGAGATCATCTGCTGGCCGGACAACGGGGCCCGCGGAGCGTATGCCGTCGACGAGCCGTGCGTGGCGGAGACAGCGCCCGGCACACTTCTCATGGCCGCGCGCTCGACAATCGGGCGGATCGTCACATCGACGAGTGACGACAACGGCGCGTCGTGGTCGCGCGGGCTGCCGACCGATCTCTGCAACTCGTACTCGCCGGCCCGCCTCGTCCGGATCCCGGGCACGTTCGAGGTCCTGCTCGTCTGGAACCAGGTCAGTCCCGAAGAGATCCGTCGTGGTTTCCGCCGCAGCCGCCTGACGAGCGCCGTCTCCACCGACGGGGGCGCGACATGGGGCAGCTTCAAGCTGCTCGACTGCGCCGACCCGCTCGACCCGGTCGCGCACGTCGAGCCGGGGGAACCCCCGTCATTCGTGGTGGCGCGCAGGGAATGCGGCGAGCTTCCCGCGAATTACTGCATCTTTCGGTATCCGAACGTCGACTTCGCCGACGGCAACGCGTATATCACCTACGACCGCGAGACCTTCATCTACACGGGCAGCCCGCGCCGCGTCCGCGCGTTGCGCGTCACACCGATCGAAACCCTCCGTGAAGACGGCCCGTGGGACCTGCGCCTGTCGAACGACATTCCGCTCGGGATCGAGAGCGCCGACCGGGAAAGCAACGAGGATTGAGGTTGTCAGGACGCGCGTCGACGGCGCCCACACCACGACATCGTGCCCACTGACAGCACGCCAACCAGCGCCGACGGCTCGGGAATCGGCTGTACGTAGCTCGTGAACGCGAAGTCGCGATTGAACATCGTGAAGCTTGCACCCGCATTGGTGCTGCTGAAGACCGCGCCGCCGGCGTAGACATCACCACTTGATCCGTGCCAGCTGACGCCTGACTGGAACGGCACGTTGCTCATCCTGAGTCAATCAAAATCCATATTCAGGATTCCGTGCGCGGCGGCCATGGAACGATCATCGGCACGCGCTTGCGATAGCGGACGTAGTCCTCGCCGTGCAGCGCCACGAGCGTGCGCTCCTCGATCCGGACCGCGACGAGAATATAGGCCGTCGTCACGATCGCAAAGAGAAGATGCCCCTGCGACATGTCCGGCGTCGCCCAGAACGCGACGAGGAAACCCAGCATGAGCGGGTGCCGGACCCACCGGTAGAGCACGCTCTCCTTGAAACGGACGGGCGTGTACGGCCGCTCGTTGAAGTGCAGCCACACCTGGCGCATCCCGAACAGGTCGAGGTGGTTGATCAGCAGCGTCGAGTAGAGCACGAGCACCCAGCCGAGCGCCGCGATCACGTAGACGATGCCGCGCCCGGCCGTGCTCTCGATCGACCATATGGCCTCCGGCATCGGCCGCCACTGCCAGTTCATCAGCAGGAGCACCGCGTTCGTCAGGAGCACGAACGTGCTGCGCTCGATCGGCTTCGGAATGATCGTCGTCCACCATCGCTTGAACCCGAGCCGTGCCATGATCGTGTGCTGAACCGCGAACAGGCCGAGCAGCAGGACGTTGACGACGATCGACGCGGTTGCGGCTCCCGCTTCGCCGCTGTCGATCGTCTTCGGCACGACGAACCCCGAGATGAAACCGATCTGGTAGAGGAACGTGAACAGAAACAGGCCGTAGCAGACGAGGCCGTACAGCAATACGAACAGACGCAAGGTTGAGCTCCTGAAGGGCGCGTATGATTCATCGCTGATGCGCGAAAGTGACGCTACAAGATACCCGGTACGTCGAATCCCGTGAAACGCCCGCGCCGCCGCACAACCATCCTCATCGTCATCTGGGTCGCCCTGGTCGTCGCTTCCAACCTCGCGCAGCGGCGCCAGCCGCCGCCGCGCCGCCATCCGGGCGACCGCGAGGCCATGCTGCCGCGCCAGGCCGCGTCAGGACCCGTCGAAGGCGATCACGTTCGTATCCGCTATCGCGACGAAGGGGCGGGCGAGACGATCGTGCTGCTTCACGGCAGCCCCGGCCGTCTCGAGCACTTCGACCTGGTGAGCCGCACGCTCGACGACGAGCTACGCGTCATCCGGATCGATCTACCGGGTTTCGGCGATTCGGAGCGTCGCGTGCCGGACTACGGCATTCGGGCGCATGGGCGCTACGTCATCGATCTCCTCGAAGTGCTGGGCGTCGAGCGCTGTCACCTGCTCGGCTTCTCGATGGGCAGCGGCGTCGCGCTGCAGGTCGCGGACCTCGACCCGGCGCGCGTCGCGTCGATCATCATGTACGGCGGAATCGGCGTCATGGAAGGCGAAGGAAGCGGCGACTATCACTTCGAGCAATCGAAGTACCGCGTCGGCCAGGTCGCCCTGACGGTGCTGCCCGAGCTGGTGCCGCATTTCGGCCTGCTCGGGACGCGCGACGACCGGCGCGGCTTCATCCGCAACTTCATCGATACCGACCAGCGACCACTGCGCGGCATGCTCAGCAACCTCGAGGCGCCGCTGCTCATCCTGCACGGCCGCCACGATCCGCTCGTGCCGGCATGGGCGGCGCGCGAGCATCACCGGATCGTCGGACACAGCGAGCTGGTCATGTTCGAGGCTTCGCACTTCATGGTCTTCGCCCCGGACCGCGCGCGACTGCTGACCGACGAAATCCTTTTCTTCGTGGACCGGCATTCGCCGCCTGGCGCGGTGCCCCAACGTCGGACGATCGATCCAATGGGTCCCGGTCCCGACGTCAGGGTGAAACGCGACGTCAATGCATGGCGCCACGCGGCGCTGATCATGACGGCGGGCGCCGTGCTCGACGGCCCGGTGTGCGTGGCGATGGGGCTGTTCGCGGGGCGACTGGAGCTCGATCTGTTCCTCGCCATCTTCGGCTGTCTGCTCGGCACGCTCGTCGGCGATGCGGCGCGCTACGCCGCCGGCGTCCGCTTCGGCCGAGCCCTCCTCGATCGTCGCCTGATCGCGTCGCGCGTTCCGGTGCCGCTCGACGAGCTGAGCGACTTGCTCGACCGCAGGGGCTGGCGCGCCGTGCTGCTGTGCCGCTTCATGCCGGGCCATCGCTCGGCCATCCTCATCGCCGCCGGCACGGTCGGTTACGCACCCTGGAAGATGGCGATCCGATCGATCGGCGCGACGATCGTCCGAACCCCACTGCTCGTCGCGGGCGTGGCCCTTTTCGGTGAAACGATCCACGTGCCATGGCGCAGCGCTTCGGGCGACCTGACCGCACTGTTCATCTCGGTCGCGGCAATCCTTCTGTTGCTGCACGTCATGGCCATGATGATCACGCGCGCGGGCGATGCGCTATCGCTCTTGACCGGCCGGCCGCGCGATCGTATGGTTCCCATGTCAGATCCCGTGGCGGCAGATGACAACCCGGAGATGAGAACACCTGATGAAATATCGAACGCTGATCGTACTCGTGAGCGCTTGCGCGATCCTGATCGCGCACCATGACGCTTCCGCCATCACGTCAGGCAGCGTGACCGTCGACGAGCCCAACGGCTTTCCCGGAGTCTGCAATCAGCCGTGCTACACCGCGAGGGTGGACTTCGCGGTCCACGCGTTCGACGATCCGCAGAATCCCCTGCCGTTCGCCGGCAGCAACACCTACAGCTACCGGGTCGAGCATCTTGGCAGCGCGGGCGCATTCGCCCCGTCGATCGTCGATTTCGACCTGGAATTCGACACTTCGTCCGTTTTTGCTGCGGGGTTCATCAATCCCGTCACGGCACCCGGCGTAGCGCCGAGTTCCACGAGCATCGGTCCGAATTCCGTGATGTGGAACTTCCTGGCGCCGGCGCTCGCCGCGGGCGAAACCAGCGCGCTGCTCTACGTTCATTCGCCGCTACTGCCTCTCGACGGTGCGGCGATCGTCAAGGGCCAGGCGAGCCTCGACGCGCCGCTGGACATGACCGTCCCCGGCACGCCACCGGACACCGGCGCCGTGCCCGAGCCCACCGAAGCGCTGCTCGTGCTGCTGGGACTGGGCGCCCTGGGCACGAGGCTTCGCGCAACGGCTACGGGTGCGCGATCTTCACGAGGCGGTTGACGGGCGTCACCATCTCCTGCCTGTCACCGTTGGGCCACGAGATGATCAGCGGCACGGGCTGATCGTGACCGCCGAGACCGAAGTGCAGCGTCATGTCGTTCTGGCTGCCTTCGCCGGTCGTCGACTCGACATGGCGGGCGATCACCCTGTCGCCGACGCGCACGCGCGCGATCGCGCCGATCGCGTTTCGGTTCATCGCCGAGCCGCCGTCGAGCCGCACCCTGAGCCAGTGATTGCCGTTTCCGGGGTTGCGGTGGATCACGCCGCCGGTCAGCAGGTCGAGGTCGCCATCGTTGTCGAAGTCGGCCCAGGCCCCCTGGTAGGTGTTGGCCAGCGTGAGCTTCGACGCGGCGGTCACCTCCGTGAACGTCCAGTCGCCGTTGTTGCGGTAGAGCACCGGCTTGTCGCCTGAATAGACGCAGGTGAAGAACAGGTCGAGCAGGCCGTCGTTGTCGAAATCGCCCAGCGTCGGATGGGCGTACGACTCCTGCCACCGCATGCCCGCCATCTGGTGGTCCTTGAACCGGTACGCCTCCTTGCTTCCGAGGTTCTCGTAGAACTTCGGCCGGTCCTGGTAATCCGCCGGATGGCTGAAGTTGCCTGCGAACAGGTCGATGTCGCCGTCGTTGTCGAGGTCGCCCCAGGAAGACCCGATCGTGTGTCCCCACGCGCCGAGCGGATCGTCGCCGTCGACGCCCGCCTGGTCGCGCGCGTCGGGGAATGCGCCGCTGCCGTCATTGCGCCAGAGCAGGTTCGGCTCGAGCCGGTAGTTCGACACGTAGATGTCGACGTCACCGTCATTGTCGTAATCCGCGGCGGTGATCCCGCGGGCCGGGCGGTTCTTCTCGTGCGGCAGCGCCACCGGCCTGAAGGACTTCGCCTGCTCGCTGAAATAGAGCGCGTCGGGCAGGTACCCGGGCTCCTCGTATCCACCGAGGTAGAGGTCGAGGAATCCGTCATTGTTGAAATCGGCCCACGCCGCGCCCCGCGAGTTGGCCATGGGCCGCTCCGGCAGACGACCGGACACGTCCTCGAACGTGCCGTCGCCCTTGTTGCGCATCAGCTTGCCGCTCGGCCACATGTAGAAATCGAGATGCCCGTCGTTGTCGAAATCGACCCACGAACCGTAGGACAGCCCCGATCCCTCCACCTTCACGAAGCGCTTTCCGCCCTCGTTGCGCCAGAGGTTCGCGCCGTCGGTCACGTCCACCCAGCCGTCGTGGTCGTAGTCGCCCCACGCCGCGTTGCCGGCTGCCATGCCCGAGATGCCCAGTGACTCATTGGCATTCTCGAAGACGATCGGCGCGTCGTCCGCGCGGGCGGCGGAACCGGAGCCGATCAGGATGAAACCTGAAACGACGACAACACGCGAGATGCGATGCATGGCATGGTCTCTCGAGGCCCGACCTGTGTTCGCCCGTACGGACCAGGTCAGGGCAATGGGTCTGTTCTCGATCAGCCCAATTGCTCGGAGAGCCAGCGGGCGATCTGCATATCCGTCAGGTCCAGCCTCCCCGATTGGATCTCACCGAGGAAATCCGATGAATCGGCCGTGGCCGCAGCATACCGCGGCGCGTGCTGCGCCGATACCGTCGCGGCCACGAGACGCGCTGACGGCGGCAGCGCCGGATTGTTCACGGGAAGCGACGTGAACGCACGATTGCGGGCCAGCAGCGCGTCGGCGACGTTGATCCCGCCGCTGCCGTCGACGTCGAGGTGAATCGAGTAACTCGGGTCATCGATCTCCTGGAAGCTGCGATTGCGGGCCGTGATGGTGTCGAGGATGTTGACCAGGTCGTCACGTGAGACGTCCCCGGGGACGATGTGGAACTGAAGGAGGAAATCACCTCCCGCGGTGCCGACTGTGCCAGGAGCCCGCCTGCCTCACATTCGACCTGACGATGCCTTCCTCGTCGCGCGCGCGCCACGCATAGATCTCGCGCTTGACCGCTTCGTTCATGGCCTCGGCGTCGGACAGATCTCTATAGAAAATCTGGGTCGGAAAGTATGATTCGCGGATGAGCTCGCCGGTTGTCGATCCGCGGTTCTCGGTGTTCGGGGATTCGCTCATTCGTGGCTCCGGCTCGGCCGCGGATCGGGTCAGCAGGCTGTCATGATCGTGATGCAGCCCAAATCGCTTCGCAAGTGCTTGAATCGATGCCGAATGCCGCTAGGATCCGGTCAGCTTCGACCAGTCATACGGGCGCTGGTGTTGAACGAGAACCTGCACATCGGCGATTGTCGCATCCTGCAGGGCCGATGTCTTCTCGCGCTGATGATAATGGGAGCGGGCGCCGACGCGCGGACGTCCTGCATCCGTAATCTCAGCCTGCTTCTCGCCGAGCACGATCTCGTCTGTGCGGTGCTCGCATTTCACGTCACCTGGCGTTCGCGCCCCCGCGTTTGAAGGGTCGAGGCGCCGATGGACTTCGGTCTGATCTACAACGACGACTCCGGGGGCACGTTCGACTGGGTCGACGCGCCGGTCGACGAGCTGGTCGCCCGCACCGAGGCCAACCTGAAGCACGTCGTCGACGGCCTGGCGGGCACGCCCGTGCGCACCCTCTGCTACTGCGTCAGCCGCGGCGGCGACCTCATGAACTACCGGACGCGCGTCGGCACCTCGTGGGGATGGCGCGCA
>NYZC01000302.1 GCA_002686995.1 Phycisphaeraceae bacterium
ACGAACTCGTCATCGTCGATGATCGACAGCAGGTCACACGGCCCCATCCCGATGATCCGGTTGCGGGCGCGGGCGATATTCTGGATCGGCTCGATGTCGTACCGGATGGGCCACGGCGACGAGGCGGCGTGACGCTCGATCACCGGCCGCGCCGAGCCGCCCGCCTCGTTGTCGACGACACGAATCTCGATCGCGCAGCGCTGCGGCGCGTCGATGCGCGCGAGGCTCGCAAGCATCCGGTCGAGCCCTGACGGCCGGCAATACGTCGCGATGCCGATCGCGATGCGCCGCTCGATCGGCGCGTCGGTCGGGACACCGGCGCTGGTCTGGTCGTTCACGCGATCCATCGGAGACGGCAAATTTCGATCACCTTTCCTGCATCGTCAGCCCAGTCCAAAGACGTCGCGCGCCTCCCGCTGCCAGCCGCGCAGCCAGTCGTCCCCGGCCTCACGTCGCACGCCTTCGCGCAGCCGGGCGAGCCGCGGATTGCCGGGCGCGTGCTCTTCGAACAGTTCGAGCATTCGTTTGGCGAGTTCGTCGCCGGAGTGGAACAAGAGTCCGTTCTCTCCGTCGTGAAGCCGTTCGGCGAGACAGGGACCATAGTCGAGGGCACATGCCGGCAGCCCGGCACCGTTCATGTCCGCCAGCTTCATGGGCAAGTCGACACCGGACGACGAGCGGTGCAGGCAGATGCCGAGATCGGCGGCGCGGAGCAGGCCACGGTACGCGTCGTGTTCGAGCCAGAGCGTATGAATGTACACGTGCGCCGGGCGCGACGCGGCAAGCTGACGCTCGAACGCCTCGCGCAGCGGACCGCGTCCGGTCATGATGACCTCGATGCGGCACCGGGTGCCGGGGCGGTCGGCGATCGCGCGGTCGAGTGTCGTCATCGCGTCGAGCAGCAGGTCCGCGTCCTCGTCCGCGGTCCAGCCGGTCGGGCAGACGACGAGCGCCGTGCGGTCGCGATCCGGCGGCGGCACCTCCAGGCGGTCGAGCCATTCGTGTCGAGCGGTGACGCCGACGGGCGGATCGAACTGCAGCGGCCGGTCGTAGAGCACCCGCGCGTCCGGCACCCGCCATTGTTCCGCGAGGACCGAACGCATGGCATGCGAGACGCAGAGGTGTCCGTCACCGCGGCGTCCGAACGTGCGCTCGAGCCATCGATAGCATCGCAGTGCCGGATGACCGGGGCGAAGCTTCAGGGCGAGAATCGTGTGTCCGAAGTTGTGCCAGTCGACGATCAGGCGCGCCCGGCGCAGGCGCGAAGCGAGCAGCGCGACGGGGAGCGTCGGCACGGACGGCGGGTTCTGGACGAGGATCGCGTCGCACGGCGGCAGGCGGATCATCAGCGTTCGAAGCAGCTGAAGGTGCTGTCGGATCGTGCGCAGGATCGAGGACGCCAGGTATCCGCGTCCGCGCGACTGGCCGTGTCCGGTGCCCGCGAGGCAGTGGACGCGAATGTCCGATCGGGCGCGCACCTGCGGATACACTGGGTGCTCGCAGTATCCGACGAGCTCGACCGCGGCGCCGGCGTCGGCGAGGGCGAGTGCCTGGTACTGCATACGCGGGCTTCGGCCCAGGTCTCCGAGGACCACGACGGCGATGCGCATCTGTCGACCGGGCGATTGCATGAATCGTAACTGGAGCCGTCAACCCGCCGCCTGTCAAGGATCGCCGCCGCGCATCGTGATCGCGGGCGGCTCGACGGCCGGCCATGTCACGATCGGATTGGCGATCGCCGACGCGTTCCGGTGCGCCCGCCCGGACGCGGACATCCTCTTCATCGGCGCCCACCACGGCATGGAGTGCAGGCTCGTGCCCGAGGCGGGATACCGGCTGCGAACGGTGGCCGCGAGCCCGATTGCCGGCGCGACGCTGATCGGCAAGGCGCGCGGCATCATGCATGCGTTCGCAGCGACGCGGCAGGCACGGCGCGTGCTGCGCGAGCACGGGACGGACCTGGTCGTCGGCGTCGGCGGATACGTATCGGCAGGCGGCGTTCTGGCGGCCTGGACGCGACGCGTTCCGACGGTGATTCACGAGGCGAACGTCGGCGCGGGCGTGGCCAATCGCGTGATGGGGCGGATCGTGGATCGCGTCTACCTGGGATGGGCGACCACGCGCGATGCGTTCGCTGCGTCGAAGGTGCGCCTCGTCGGCAACCCGCTGCGTGCCGGCATTGGCGCGCGGCAGGCGTCCGCGCCCATCGCCGGACAGGCGGCGCGGGTCCTGGTGCTGGGCGGCTCGCGCGGCTCCGGCGTGCTCAACGAGCGCGTGCCGGACCTGCTCGAGCGCGTCGGGGCGCTCGAGGCGAATTTCGCCGTCACGCACCAGTGTGGCGGCGACGCCGATGCAGGGGCGCTGCGCGCGGCCTATGCGCAACGGAGCATCGATGCCGAGGTCGTTCCCTTCATCGACGACATCGCCGGCGCTTATGCCGGCGCCCACATCGCGATCAGCAGCGCGGGCGCAGTGACCATGTCGGAGCTTGCGGCGTCGGGGCTTCCCGCAGTGCTCGTGCCGCTGCCCGAGGCGACCGGCGATCACCAGACTCCCAACGCGCGCATGTTCGCCGAGGCTACCGGCGGCCCCTGGTCCGGCACGGTAGACTGGGCGCCCGACGGCCTTGCCCGCCGGACCGCATCGATGATGCAGGATGCGGAGGCATGGAAGGTGTGCGCCGAGCGGGTGCGCGCGCTGCACCGGCCGCACGCCGCCGAGGCGCTCGCCGAAGACTGCCTGAAGATGTTCGACGGCGCGGACGATCCGGATACCGAGACGCATTCCAGGACAGGGAGCACGATGCGATGATCGAGTACTTCAGGCGCATTCTCAATGACCAGTTCGACGCCTCGCTCTGTACGCTCGGTGCCTGCGTGGAGGCCTGTCCGGAACCGCACTGGGAGGGAACGATCGGTCGGCGCCCGTTCTGGCAGGTCGCGTATCACACCCTGTTCTACGTTGATCTCTACCTGTCCCTCGACGAGGCGTCGTATGAACCTCGGCCCTGGCATCGGCAAGGCGATCAGAACCTGGATCTCGACGCGGCGCCCGGTCCGCCGCACTCCAAGGACGTCGTCAGGCGATACGTCGCGCATTGCAGTGACAAGGTGGCGAAGACGATCGTCGTCGAGACGCCCGATTCCCTCGAGAGAGATTCCGGTTTTCCCTGGTACCGCATGTCGCGCGGCGAGCACCATCTCACCAGCGTTCGCCACGTCCAGCACCATGCAGGACAGCTGTGCGCCTACCTTCGCAGAGAGGTTGGACTGGGCGTGGACTGGTACGGAAAAGCGAGTGATTGAGTGATGATCATCAGGCTCGCGATGGCGCTGCTGGCATTGTTCGCGAACGAGACGGCGCTCGCGGAGCGGCCGGCGCCATCGAAGATGCGCCTCGCCGACGAAACGACGCTCGGCCGGCCAGAGCCGTTCGATCTCGAACACGAGCCGAAGCGCATGGCGGTGAAGATCGCGTTCGCGAAGGGCGGCGCGCTCGTCGTCATCCGGCGCGACGGCGCGATCGAGCGCTGGCGGCTGAAGGATCGGACGATGACGCTGCTCAGCGCATCGTCAGGTGCGGTTGGGGTCAGTGCCGACGGAGGGATGCTGGCGATCGCTCACGACAAGGGGCAGATCATCCGGCAGAGCGCAATCGGGGCGACGCGAAAGCCGATCGGGAGGCTGGACGGCATCGAGCACGTCGCGACCAGCGACGAAGGGGTCGTCGCGGTCAGCAGTGGCGATCACTTGATCCGGCTGCCGCGGACGGAGCGCGACATGGAGACGACGCTTCCCGTGCGCAACGGACTGGCGATGGCGCCTGACGGCCGGTACGTGGCCGCGGCGACCGGCCGGTACGTGTCCGGCTCCGGGCATCGCGGCGTCGTCGAGGCGTACGGCATCGAGCCCGCGACGAAGCGGATCTTCGAGATGGAGGGCACCGTGCTGGGCATGTGGCAGTTGCACATCGTGAACGGGCGGCTGGCGACGACGACGCAGACCGACGCGAAATCCGGCCTGATCGTCTGGGATCTCGCGACGGGCAGGCCGATCTTCCAGCGTCGCGGCTTCGAGTCGTACTGGGTGCGCGCCCTGTCCTTCGACGCCAGCGGCAACCGGATGCTCAGCGGCGACGAGCGCGGCTGGCTGAGACTGTGGGACGTCGACGCGGACCGGCTGCTGCTCGAGCGGCGCGAACCGATGCCCGTGCAGTCGACGGCGATCTCGGAGGATCGAAGTCTCGTTGCGTGGGGCCTATGGAACGCGACGGTAAAGGTTGCGCGGGTGACGTCCGCGTCGAAGTGACGTCCGTGTGCGTGCCGACGTGGGATGTCGGCCGGGCGCTACTCGTAATACACCCTCACCTCCGTCACGCGCGGGGTGCATCCTCCGTTCGTTGCGCCGAGGGCGAGCCGGTACTGCACCCACTGCCCCGCTTGCGGGCGCGCGTCGACCGGTTCATCGTTCTCGAACCAATCGGTGTCGTCGGAAGGGCCGCTCCAGGGGGCGCGCTCGAGCCCTTCGTCATCCGGTGCGAAGCGCAGCTGAGCCCGCACCCAGGTCTTCGGGCCGAGGTCCGCGTCCCAGCCGATTCGTGACACGGCCCGCTGGTCCGGAAGCCGAAAGGGGGTCGAGGTGTAGTACTCCTCCTCGCCGTTCGTGAGGATGTTGCGAGGCTGGTTGTTGTACATGCCGTGCGGCCCGCGGGCCGGCAGGGCGGTGAACCGGTCGTTGCTGATGCCGTCGGGTCCGTTCCACAGCACCCACGAATCGCCGACGTGATCGTTGAACGTCTTGTGGTTCGCCAGCGCCACGTCCAGGTAGCCATCCTCGTTGAAGTCGGCGACGAAGCACGCGACGGACGAGTGGGCGCGGATCCGCTGCCGCCGCGAATCGGAGAACCCGTCCGGGCCGCCCCAGTAGATGTGGGCGTCGATGTCGCGTTCGACCGCGCTCTTGTAGGCGGTCATGAACAGGTCGAGATGGCCATCGTTGTTGAAGTCCGCGACGGCCATGCCGATCGACTTTTGACCGATCAGCTGGCTGCGTCGATGCGGCTGAAATCCGTCCGGGCCGTTCCAGTAGATGGTGACCCAGGCGTCGTGCGGCAGGCCCGGCGTCGGCGGACCGCTCCCGATGATGAGGTCAAGCCAGCCGTTGCCGTTGAGATCGTGCAGGCAACAGGACGAGCCACCGCCTGCGGGGAGCACCGTCATGCGGTCGGCGCGGAACCCGTCGGGTCCGCCCCAGAGCACGGCCGCGTTGCGGCGGTCGATCGGCGCGACCACGAGGTCGAGCCAGCCGTCACGGTTGATGTCGCCGAGCACGATGCGGCGCGGGGCGATGCGGATTCCGGGCGCCCCCTTGACGTCGATCACGTCAGGCTTCTCGAGGTCGAACCCGTCGTCGGTGCCTCGGAAAACGAGGATCCGCGAGTCGTAGTACATCGAGATGACCAGGTCGAGATATCCTCGGCGGTACACGTCGGCGACCTGGTGATGCCACGCCCGCGTCGTGGGCACGACGATGTCCGGCTCTCTTCTGAACCCGTCGGGGCGGCCGTAGAAGACGAACGATCCCGGGTCGAGGTGCTGCGCGTTCTCCGCGCTGTTCATGATCGCGATATCGGGCAGGCCGTCGTCGTTGAAGTCGCACGCGACGCCGCCGGTCGCGCCGCGCCCGGAAAGTTCGGCGCGCCGGTTCGGATCGAAGCCGTCCGGGCCGCCGAAATAGATGTATGAATCGATCGAGCCGTTGGCATTGCGGGCGCGGTGGTTGATGAACACGATCTGCGGATTCGGATCGTCATCGGTCCGACCGACGAGGACGCGCCGCGCGCCCAGCGTCTCGAGACGGATCGGCTCGCCGGTGATGCCCCCGGGACCGCCGCGGATCACCTGGCTGTGGAAGGTGAACATCTCGTCGTCGCGATACTGGCAGATGACGACGTCGGCGTGACCGTTGCCGTCGAGATCGGCGACGACGACGTCGCAGGCGCGGTGCGAGCGCAGCGCGGTCCGGCGCTCGGCGGAGTACCCGCCGGGGCCGCCCCAGTAGATCCAGCAGCACTCGGTGCCTTCGAGATCGTCGCGCCCCGCGAAGACGAGGTCGGTGGTGCCGTCACCGGTGATGTCGCCCGCCGCCACCGCCACCGTGCGCCGCGCCGGGAAGATCAGCGGCTCGCCGAACCTCCGGTCGGACGCGACGGGCACGAGGAACACCCGGTCGGCGTAGGGGACGAAGACGTGCGGCACGCCGTCCAGATCGATGACGTTCACGATCGCGGCGACGGCGCCGACCGCTTCCTCGACGCTCAGGCCCTCCTGCATTTCCGTGACGGTGCGATCGGTGGCGTCGCCGACGGCGATCTCGTCGTACCGGTCGGGATCGATCCCCTCGTCGCCGCCCCAGTAGACGCGCATCGGCCCGTCCGGAAACGTGGCGATCAACTCGGCCCGGCCGTCGCCGTCGAGGTCCGCGGCGCCGATCTGCTGTGCGGACACGTCGAGATCGGCGAACCGGTGCGCCTCGAAGCCCAGCTCGGTCTGCGTGAAAATCCGCAGGCGCCCCTGCGTCATGAACGCGAGCTCGCGTCGGCCGTCACCGTTGAAGTCACCCGTCGTGGCCGAGAGGCAGAAGTGGGCCGGCAGGTGGAGCATGTGCTTCTCGCCGAGCCCTTCGGCGCCGCCGAAGAAGACATGGGCGTTGTGGAATCCCGCCGCGCCGCTCTTTTCCATGCCGATCACCAGGTCGAGGTAACCGTCACCGCTCAGATCGGCCAGCACCCCGGTGGGCGAGCCCGCCGAGGGAAGCGTGCGGCGCGTGCACGCGCCGAGCACGTCGTGGTAGACGTACGTCCGCGGGGACTCGTGGTGATCCTGGGCGTTGCAGAACAGCAGATCGACGTAGCCATCCCGGTTCAGGTCGAACAACTGGATGCGCTGCAGCACGCCCGTCCGGGAGACGTACAGGTTCTGCCCCGCGTTCCCGAAGGTCCCGGCGCGGAACGCGTCGAACCCCCTGGTGCGCCAGACCTGCTCCGTGGTGGTCGTCATGAACTCGCTCGCCAGTAGGCCCTCCAAAATACCCAATAGCCATTGGCCTATGGCCTACTGACTGATAGCTTAATCTTCTACCCCGTCTTGCAGGTCAGGCCGCCGTCGACGACCAGCTCGGCGCCCGTGATGTACTTCGCTTCGTCGGACGCCAGGAACAGCGCCGCGTACGCCACGTCCCACGCATCGCCCATCTTTCCCATGGGACACATCGCGTCCCTGACCGCGATCATCCGGTCGACATCACCCGCTCCGTACGCATCCCTGAGCGGCTCGACGATCATCGGCGTGTTCATGAACCCGGGCAGAATCGCGTTGGCGCGGATGCCCCGGTCCGCATACTGCATCGCGACGCTTCGGGTGAACGGGATGATCGCGCCCTTGGTGACGCTGTAGGAGACGTAGTCGACGCCCAGGTGGCGGATGCCGGCCACGGACGAGATGTTGACGATCGCGCCGCCTCCCTGCGCCGCCATGCGCGGCAGCACCGCCTTGCACGTCAGGAACATGCTCTTGAGGTTGACGTCATTGACGCGGTCCCATTCCTGCTCGCTGGTTTCCACCGGACCGCCCAGGCCGATGATCCCGACGTTGTTGTGCAGGATGTCGATCCGGCCGTAGACGTCGACGCAGGCGGCGGCCATGGCCTCGACGTCGTCAGCGCGGGTGACGTCGACTATTCGGACCGTGCATCGTCCACCCTCCGACGCGATGATCGAGGCGGTTTCCGCGGCCGCTTCCTCGTTGACGTCGACGGCCAGCACGCTCGCGCCCTCGCGGGCGAACAGCACCGCCGCGGCCTTGCCGTTGCCCCAGCCGGGGCCCGATGATCCGGCCCCGGTCACGATGGCCACCTTGTTCTCGAGTCGAAGGGCGATGGGAGGGCTCCAGTGCGGCTGCAGCCATGCTACCGCGCCGTTTTCGCCCTTGTTTGTCCGGAATCGGTGACGCGGATCCGGTGAGAACCTGGGCAATTTCGAGCCTCCAAACCGATATAAATCAGTGGTGGGCCCTGCCCGGAACCGGAACCGGCATCGCGATTGCAGCGTAGCAATGCGCAGTCGGGCGGCCGTCGAAACGGTTGCCTTTTCCCGAAGATGAATTAGAATGTTCCCGGGTGCGGATTCGTCCGATATCGTGAGGGACCTCCCAGTTTTACCCGGATCAGTCATTACCTGACGCTCGATTCAACGCAGATTCAGTACGACGGGTGAAATGCAGCAGGAGCCGCGACCATCGCGGCGTTATCCTCCCATGGCCAGGCACCCATCCAGGCAGCAAAGCGGTGAGGCGGCATCAGGGCATCTCGGCCGCCTGTTCGGGCTGCTTCGCCCCTACGGGGGACGGCTGGCGCTCGTGCTCGGGATGCTGACGGTGCTGGCCCTGGTGAACATGGCGGTTCCGGCCTCGATCGGGTTGCTGCTCAACGAGGTGTTTCCGGACCGGACATGGTGGCTGCTCGGCCTGATCCTGCCGGCCATCCTCATCGGCTACCTCCTGCGGAACCTCCTGTTCTACGCGAGCAAGTACACGTCGGTCGCCATCGGTGAGCAGGTCAGCTTCCAGCTTCGCCGGCGCCTGTTCCAGCGCCTGCAGCGGCGCAACGTCGCGTTCTACCGCGATCGGAATCCCGGCGAGCTTTCCAGCCGCATCATGGACGACACGTTCGCGGTGCAGACGTTCATCCAGGAGGAGATCCTGAGCCTGATCCAGGCGACGTGCATGTTCGTGCTGCTCGTCCTGGTGCTGTACGTCGTGAACTGGCGACTCGCCCTGGTCACGACGGTCGTGCTGCCGGTGCACCTGTTCGTGTTCCGCTACTACAAGCGGGCCATCAAGCAGACGAGCGCGGTGGCCCAGGAGAAGCTGGCCTCCGTGCACGGCAGTCTCGTCGAGAAATTCCTGGGCATGGAGGTCGTCAAGGGCTTCACCGCCGAACATCGCGAGCAGGCTTCGTTCGTCGAGGCCATCGACGAGTCGCGCAAGAGCCAGCTCGCGAGCAAGAAGCTGCACGTGCTGCAGAAGGTCGTCGCCGACCTGCTGATCGGGATCTCGACGGTGGCCCTGCTCGGCTTCGGCGCGTACCAGGTGATGCACGAGCCGACGAACCGGTCGCCGATGCAGCCGGGCACCTTCATCGCGTTCTGGGGATTCGTGCTGATGCTCTACCCCACGGTCACGGTGCTCATGGGCGGGATGGCCAAGGTCGTGAAGATCTCCGCCTGTCTCGACCGGATCGACGAGGTGATGAACGAGGAGGTCGAGGACGCGGGCGCGACCGACGCGTTCCGTGGCCCGGTCCGCGGGCACCTCAGCTTCTACTGGGTCGGCGTCGGACGCCATGGGGGCCGGCCCGTGCTCCGCGACGTGACGATTGAGATTCCCGCGGGCACGTTCTGCGTGATCACCGGCCCGTCCGGCAGCGGCAAGTCGACGCTGGTGAACCTGGTCCCGCGATTCACGGCCCCTGACCATGGCCGCATCCTGCTCGACACCATGGACCTGTCGACGTGCGACCCGAAGCGACTCCGCGAGTCGATCGGCATCGCCCAGCAGGAGAGCTTCCTGTTCAACGCCACGGTGCTCGAGAACCTGCGCTACGGCAACCCTGACGCGACGCGCGACGAGATCGAGTCGGTCGCCGACCTGACCGGAGCGGCCGAGCTGATCGCGAAGCTTCCGGACGACTACGACACGCTGCTGGGCGAGCGGGGATGGCACCTGTCACGGGGCGAGAAGCAGAAGCTCGCGCTGACGCGCGCCCTGGTGAAGCAACCGCGCATCCTCATTCTCGACGAGGCGACGAGCTCGATCGACGTCGCCGGCGAGCAGAAGATCATCCGGGCCGTGCACGAAACCATGATGGGCCGCACGACGCTGATGATCACCCATCGGCCCGAGCTATACGCCTACGCGGACATGCTCGTCGTCCTCGACGAGGGCCGCGTCGTCTACCAGGGCGACACGGTCGAGCTTCCGCCCGACGTCGCGTCGCGACTCGATGACACCGCCCACGGCATGGCCCTGGCGGGCGCGGTCGTGGACCAGGCGGGGTGAGTCGGCGCGTGCTGCGCCGCGCGACGGGCCGCTCAGCCTCCGGAATCCTCCTCCACTGGCAGTTCGTAGCATGCCGCTTCGCGGTCGTTGCGCACCAGCAGGAAACGTCCCGCGAGCGCCGGGTGGTTCCATGTCTTGCCGGTGATCGCCTGGAAGCGCGCCCGCTCGACGAGCTGATCGGGTGACGCCTCGACGAGCGCCACCTCGCCCGACTCCGCGACCACGAGCAGCCACGGCGGGACGAGCAGGACCTGGCCGTGGCCGTAGCGCCCCTTCTTCCAGCGCCGCCGACCCGTCTCGGGATCGAGGCAGACGAGCACGCTCTCGTCGAGGCCGTAGATGAAGCCCTCGTGCAGCACGGTGTTCGTGAACTTGGCCTTGAGGGTCATGCGCTTCCAGGTGCGATCGATCGACCAGGCGCCGGCCTCGTGCCCGACCTGGAACAGGGCGCAGCCGACGCCGTAGCTGCTGCTGGCGAAGACGCGGTCGCCGGGCA
>NYZC01000303.1 GCA_002686995.1 Phycisphaeraceae bacterium
AAGGTCGAAGGTCGAAGGTCGAAGGTCGAAGGTCGAAGGTCGAAGGTCGAAGGTCGAAGGTCGAAGGTCGGAAGATTGTATTGCCCGCGCCCTGGTATGCATTGTTGATGCTGGCCGGACTGACCGTGTCGGCAATTCTGTGGATTCGGCGTACGAACGACGATCCCATGCTGGCCCTCGTCTGGCTCGGCGGCCTGGTGGGCGCCCTGCTCGGCGCGCACGTCGGCTTCATCCTGGCCGAGCTGCCGGCGCGGATCGACGGGTCCGGCGGGTGGCTCGAGATTCTCGGCGGTCGCACGATTCTCGGCGCGCTGCTCGGCGGTTACCTGGGGGTGGAGGGCGCCAAGCGCATGGTCGGCTACCGGGACACGACGGGCGACGTGTTCGCGTTCATCGCGCCGATCGGCCTCGTGCTCGGACGCATCGGATGCCTGCTTCAGGGATGCTGTCCCGGGCGACCGTGCGCCGCTGCGTGGTACGCGATCCTCGACGCCGAGGGCGTCACCCGATGGCCCGCGCCGGTCGTCGAATCGCTCTTCAACCTGCTCGCCGCGCTGCTGCTGGCGCACCTGCATCGCCGGCGCGTGCTTCCCGGTCAGCTCTTCCACGTCTACCTGATGGCGTACGGCGTGTTTCGATTCGGCCACGAGTTCGCGCGCGACACGCCGCGCCTCGGCGGCGGCTTCAGCGGTTACCAGGTGCTCGCGCTGCTGGTTGCCGGGTTCGGGACGGTGCGCTTCCTGCAGCGCTGGGGATCCTCCCCCACGCACGGGTCCCCCGGCATGAACATCCGATTTTCACCCGCCAGGCGCCCAAATGTCGATCTCAGAAAGGACGAAACGGCTGGATAAAGGTACTTGCCCCGCGATCCACGAAAGCGCGCCATGCCCGGAACGGACAATCGCGCCACATTGCTGCTCAAGATCCTGCTCTGGTTCGTGAGCGTGTCGCACCTCGGCCTGGGGGCGGCAATCATGGTGTCGTCGGAGCTGCAGAGGAAAGTCGCATCGATTTATGGCGCCCAGGTCGACTGGACGCCGCAGTTCGCCTACATCCTGCGCCCTCTCGGGGCATTCATGGTCGCGCTCGGCCTGGCAGGCATCGCCGCCGCCCTCAACCCCGTACGATACCGATTCGTCATCTTCTGTTTTTCGATCCTGCTGCTGATCCGGGTGGCGCAGCGGCTCCTGTTTCGGAACGAGATCGCGGAGGTCTTCGCGATCGATGCGACGCGAAATCTGGCCAACGCCGGATTCTTCTTCGCGCTGGCGGTGGCCCTGCTCGCCCTCGGCGCGACGGCCGGCCGCAAAAAGCACTCCTGATCCGCCTCGATCGACGATCCGTTCATGTCCGCAAGGCCACCAACTGCGACCTCCGGGTTCACCTGCCGCCGCATCGCGCTCGTCTCGCCGAAAGGACCGCTCTACCGCTACCGCGGAGGCATCTTCCGCCGATCGCTTCGGTACGCTCCGCTCACATTGACCACTCTGGCCGCCCTCGTCCCGGAGGACCTCGACCTGGACGTCGTGATCATCGACGAGAGCATCGAGGCCATCGACGACGACCTGAACGTCGACCTGGTCGCCATGACGGTGATCACCGGAACCGCGCCGCGGGCTTACGAACTGTCGGCGCGGTTTCGGGCGCGCGGGCGCCCCGTCGTTCTCGGAGGTCCCCACGTCACGCTCGTCCCCCACGATGCCATCGGGCACGCCGACGCGATCGTGGTCGGATACGCCGAAGAGAGCTGGCCCCGGCTGCTGCGCGACTTCGCGTCCGATCGAATGCGGAGTCGATACGACCAGGATCCGGGCCTGTCCATCGCGGGAACGCCGTTTCCCCGGCGCGACCTCCTGCCGCGGCGTCGGTTCAGCACGACCAACGTCTTCGAGGCCACACGTGGCTGCAGCCACGACTGTGATTTCTGCGTCGTTCCGTCCGCATGGGGAAGGAGCCCGCTGCGCCGCCCGGTTGGCGAGGTGGTCGCCGACATCCGTCAACACGGCGCGCGAAAGCTGATCTTCATCGACCTCAACCTCATCGCCCATCGCGGTTACGCCGCCGAGCTGTTCGCCGCGCTCATTCCGCTGCGGATCTCCTGGTACGGGCTCGCCACGGTGCTGATCGCCGACGACATCGAGCTGCTCGACCTGGCGCGACGCAGTGGCTGCCGGGGACTGCTCATCGGCCTCGAGTCCATTCGATCCGAGAGCCTCGCCGGCGCCAACAAGGGATTTCACGATCCGCAACGCTACCCTGAACTGACGCGCCTGCTGCACGAACACGGCATCGCGCTCATGGGATGCTTCGTGTTCGGCTTTGACGGCGACACGCGAACGGTGTTCCAGGAGACCGCCGAGATCGCCGTCAGCGCCAGGATCGACCTTCCGCGGTTCGCCGTGCTCACGCCATTTCCGGGGACGGCCCTCTACCGGCGGCTCGAACGCGAGGACCGGATCATGACCCGGGACTGGGAGAAGTACGACGGGCAGCACGTCGTGTTTCGCCCGCAGAGAATGAGCGCCGATGAACTGCAGGCCGGCACCTCGGCCGCATGGCGATATGCCTACCGATTCGGATCGATCGCGAAACGCATCGCACGTTCGCCTGCCCCGCTGACGGTGAGGATCGCGTCAAACCTCGGCTACCGCTACTACGGCTACCACCTTGATCGCTTCTACAACTGCGACTGGATCGTCGGCCGCGCGCCATCGAGCGCCGTCACTGCGGGAGCGAGCGCGTGAAGCTCACGCTGATTCATCCGTGCATCGGTCGTCGACAGGGCGATCGCAGCTACATTCGCACGTGGCAGATGGAGCCACTTCCCGCCGCAACGATCGCCGGGCTGACGCCCTCGGGCATCGACATCCGATTCCACGATGATCGCATGGAGCGCCTTGCGTTCGACGAGCCGACCGACCTCGTGGCCATGAGCGTCGAGACCTATACCGCGCGGCGAGCCTACCAGATTTCGAGCGAGTATCGTCGTCGCGGAGTGCCCGTCGTCATGGGCGGATTCCACCCCACGCTCGTTCCTGACGAAGCGGCGCAGTTCGCCGAAGCCATCGTCGTGGGCGAGGCGGAAACGGTCTGGCCCGAACTGATCGATGACGCTCGTCACGGTCGACTCAGGCCGCGGTACCAGACCTCGGGTCGAACGGCCCTGGAGGGGATCGCACCCGACCGCCGCATCTTTCGCGGCAAGCGATACCTGCCGGTCGGACTGGTCGAATCAGGCCGGGGGGTGTCATTTCAAGTGCGACTTCTGTGCCGTACAGACCGTGTTCCGTCGCACGCAGACCCGACGTCCGATCGATGAAGTCATCGACGAGGTCCGGCGCATCAGCAAACGCTCGACGCTGATCTTCTTCGTGGACGACAATATCACCTCGAATCCCGACGACGCGAAGGCGCTCTTCCGCGCCCTGATCCCCCTGCACCTGCGATGGGTGAGCCAGGCAAGCATCGACGTCGCCCACGACGAGGAAATGCTCGACCTGCTCGGACGCAGCGGCTGCCAAGGCGTGCTGATCGGCTTCGAGAGCCTCCACGCAGACAATCTCGGCGCCATGCAGAAGCGATTCAACCTCATGAATGGTGGCTTCGAGCGGGCCCTGGCCCGACTCGCGCAGCACGGCATACGCGTCTACGGCACCTTCATCTTCGGTTACGACCAGGACACGCCCGAAACCTTCGGGCGAACCGTCGACTTCGCCATCTCCCACGGGCTCTATATCGCCGCCTTCAACCACCTCACGCCGTTTCCCGCGACCCCCCTCTACCAGAAACTCGAGGTCGAGGATCGGCTGCTGCACGACACCTGGTGGCTGGACGATGCGTACCGATACAACCAGGTTCCATTTCGACCCAAGCGCATGAGCCCCGAATCGGTTCAGCGCGCGTGTCTCGAAGCGCGCCGGAGATTCTACGGATGGCCGAGCATTCTGCGTCGCTGTCGACACCGCCCGAATCGCAAGAACGCGTTCATGTTCCGAAATTACTTCCTGATCAACGCTCTGCACCGCGCCGACGTGAGCGGTCGCGACGGGTTCCCACTCGGTGACGAGGCATGGACGGGACCATTGCTCAAGGCAGGCTGATCTCGACGCGGTCGACCGGTAGCCGCCGTCCGGTTCGCTTCAGGCGCGCCGCTCCGGGCCACGACGCCGGGATCCGCAAACTGCTGCGAAACACGCCCATGGCCGGCCCCGTCTCGGTGGCACTGACGTGCGAACCTTCATTCTTCACCGCGCGCGCCATCGAGGGACATCGTCACGAAACCGTCGTCGCCGAAGATGCCGACGGGCGCGTGATCGCACTCGGTAACCGCTCGGTGCGATCCGTCTACCTCAACGGACGCATGGCGCAGGTGGGATACCTCGGCCACCTGCGGGTCGAGACCGACTGGCGAAGACGAACCAGCCTGCTGCGACAGGGATTCGCGATGATCTCCCGGGCCAGACGGTCCGACGAGGTCCCCTACGACCTGACGAGCATCGTCGCGGACAACCTGATCGCGCGCCGCCTGCTCGGCGCGAATCTGAAGGGACTGCCGTCCTATCAGGCGCGCGAGACATACGTCACGCTGCTGCTTCCCGTACCGTCCCGAGGACGCCCATGGACCGACGGCGCCCTCGAGATCCGGCCCGGTGCGCCTGGGGCGCTGCTCGACATTGCGGCATGCCTTCAACGAAACCATCGTCGATTCCAGTTCGCGCCGGTCTGGACCGAACGCGCCCTGCGATCGTCACGGGAGACGCCGAACCTCCACCCCGACGACTTCCTGGTCGCGCGGCGCGAGGGCCGGGTCGTAGGCTGCCTGGCACAATGGGACCAGCGCCCCTTCAAGCAGGTCGTCGTACACGGCTACGATGGTCTCGTCGGAAGGTGGCGACCGGTAATCAACGCGCTCGCCCCCGCGCTGCATGCGCCCGTCCTGCCGCGGCCGGGCCAAACTCTCGCAAGTGAGTTCCTCTCACACGTCGCCGTCGACCACGACGACCCGGAAGTGCTCGAGGCACTGATCAGGGCGGCGCAGGCATCCGGTCGACGACGACGCGTCAGGAACCAGATCATGGGATTCAGCGCGCGCCACCCGTTGCTCGAACCGGTGCAACGGCGCTTCGGGCATCGCGCGTTCGTCAGCGACCTGTATTCGGTTCACTGGCCCGAACACGATCGCGTCGATCAGTTCGATCCCGACGACCGACCGTCCCACATGGATGTGGCCCTCTTATGAGATCTCGACTGCTGCCGACATCGTCACTGACTCAGACCGTTCGCGAAGCCATGAGACGGCTGCTCCGATCGCACTTCGACGGCATCACGCAACAGGGATTCGATGAAGACCTCGCCAACAAGAACTGGGCCGTGCTCATCGAGAACGACGGCGGCGCGCTGGTCGGGTTCTCGACCATGGCCTTCATCCGGACCCGTCACGCCGAGCACCCGATCAACGTCGTCTATTCGGGAGACACGATCGTCGACCCCTCAGCATGGGGCTCCACGAGCCTGTTCCGCAGTTGGATCGATGCCATTCGCCAGCTTCGAACGCAGTCGCCGGACGCGCCGACCTACTGGTTGCTGATCGTGTCCGGGACGCGGACGTACCGGCTTCTCCCGCTGTTCTGGACGCAGTTCTATCCCCGATGCGATCGGCGTACGCCCCATCGCAACCAGCTTCTGCTCGATCAACTCGCCATCGAGCGGTACGGCGCCGATTATCACCAGGCAACGGGAATCGTCCGATTCGCGCGACCACAGGTTCTGAAAGCACCGCTCCGCGAGACCGCGCCGGCACGTCGGCACAATCGGAACGCCAGGTACTTCTACGACCGCAATCCCGGCCACTCGCGCGGCGACGAACTTGCATGCCTCACCGAACTGTCCGATTCGAACCTGACCAGAGCGGGGCGGCGCATCGCTGCGACGCTGCGCACGAGCCTCGAACCACGATGATCACCACCTTCGTCCCCGCAGTCGCCAATGCGCTCTGGGCAGGCCGTTCGTTCCACCATGCCATGCGCTTCCGGCGGGCCCATCGTCATCCCGCCGCGACGCAATACCGGCTGCTGAGGACGCTGCTTCGCGCGAACGCAGATACAGAGTACGGCCGGGAATACGGGTTTCGTGAGATCCGAACGGTCGCCCGTTATCGCGAGCGAGTGCCACTCACGACATGGGAGGACTATGCCCCCTACGTGCAACGGATACTCACAGGCGAGCGCGGCGTCCTGACGCGCGGGATCGTGCGAAGCCTCATTCCGTCGAGCGGGTCGACCAGCGCCCGCAAGCTCGTCCCCTATACCCGCGATCTGCAAAGCGCCTTCGACCGCGCGATCGGTCCGTGGATCGTCGATCTCTACAGACGCCAGCCGGCGCTCGCGACCGGCCGCGCCTATTGGTCGATCAGTCCCGCGGGAGAAGCGTTCCGCGACGATCGTCATCGGGTGCCGATCGGATTCGACTCCGATACGAAGTACCTCGGCGGGCTCATCGGCCATATCATCGATCACGCGCTCGCCGTGCCCACCTGTGTTCGCCTGATCGACGACCTGGACACCTTCCGCTACGTGAGCGCCCTGTTCCTTCTGCGGGCGCGAGACCTGACGCTGATCTCGGTCTGGCATCCGTCATTTCTCCTGCTGCTGCTGGGCGCCATCGATGCGCACTGGGATCGACTCCTCGACGACGTCAGACATGGCACCCTCTCGCCCCCACGACCCCTATGCGACAAAGTACGGCGAATCGTCGCCAGGCGCCTCGCCCCGGACGCACGCCGCGCCGACGAACTGAGGCGTATCGGGACATTCGAGGCGAACGCCGCCGCCTGCTGGCCGCGCCTCGGTCTGATCAGCGCCTGGGGTGACGCTCACGCGGCGTTGGACCTGGATCGTGTGCGCACGGCGTTTCCCGGCGTGACGATCCAGCCCAAGGGGCTCATCGCGACGGAAGGCTTCGTCACATTGCCCTTCAACGGAATGCGGCCGCTCGCCCTGCGCTCGCACTTCTTCGAGTTCGTGGATGATCGTGGTGACGTTCACGGTGTCGAAGCACTCGAGCAAGGTCACACCTATTCCATCGTGATGACGACGCAGGGCGGGCTGTACCGTTACCGACTGCGCGACAAGGTCACCGTCGAAGGCTTCTGCGACCGCACGCCCTCGTTGGCATTCCAGGGAAGGGACGACCGCGTCTCCGACCGCTGCGGCGAGAAGCTGAACGAATCCTTCGTCACGAAGGTGCTCGCCGATCTGTTCCAAACGCACCGAATCATGCCGGGATTCGCGACCCTCAGGCCGCGATGCGTGGACGGTCGCTGGCGATACGTCCTTCTGCTCGATCTCGAGCATGCTCCGCCCGCCCACCTGGTTCGAGACCTCGAGCAGGGCCTCGGTCGCAATCCGAACTACAGCTACTGCGTCCGACTCGGTCAGCTTGCGCCCGCCGAGATCGAAATCCTGCCGCCGGGCGCGTTGGGGCGCCACGTCGAGGCGAAACGGATGCACGGCATTCGGGCGGGTGACGTCAAACCGCAGGCGCTCGACATTCCGGCCGGTCATCCCGCGTCGGTGGCGCTTCAGATTTCGCCGCCATAGCGGGTCATGCCGGCCGGTTCGGCCCGAACGTTCCGCGGCTCGCCGACGAGCCCCAGGTGCGACGGTTGTGATCGTCGCTGGCGCCCGGCGCGATCGTGAGCCATTGCCATTCGCCCTCGTGCACCATGCGGCCGACCATCACGATCTGCCCGACGTGGTACGCGACGTGCGCGATCGACCGCGCAGCCGCCTGCGGCAGCGTGTGCGGCTCGCCCCGGATGCGGATGGTCGTCGCGGGATCGGCGCATTCGATCTCGTCGAGCCCCGCCAGCAGGCGCGCCCACCCCGCGTCGAATTGGGCCATGAGCGCGTCCCGGTCGCCCGCCCAGTCCTCGAACTCCGTGTCCCGGTCGCGATCGGGCTTCTCGCCGTCGGTCGTGAGAAAGTCCGTCCACCGGCTCTTCAGATTGCCGCCGAGGTGCCTGAGGATGACCGCGACCGAGTTCATGCCTTCCGCCGGTCGTCGCACGAGTTCGTCGTCCGTCAGTTGACGCGTGGCGGCGTCGATCATCCGGCGATACGAATCAGCCGTTTCCCGCAGCGCGACGATCCAGTCCATCTCACTTCGCGACATCAAATGACTCCCGGTCAGTTCCGGCGCCCGGGCCCTGCCGAGCGCAAAGGTGTCCGAACCAGCACAGACACAGCACCAGCGCCGCCGACCCCAGGGAGAGGCCGAACGACGCCAGGAAGAGGTTGTTGATCACCGCATGCGCGGACGCACCTGGACGAGGCGCCGACAGCAGGTGGCTGACGGACAAACCGATTGGAAAAGCGCCAAGGGACGCGGCGGCAAGCACGAGCAGCAGAACCACACCGAGTATCCAGTTGGAAAGGCGCAGCAAGTGCAACCGGGCACCGAGGCGCTGGCGACAGGCGCGTCCTCCCGCGGTCCCCGCCGCCCAGAGCGCCACGCCGGTCAAGCCGAGGATGATGCCTCGAGTCGGCAGCGCTCCGTGCGACCGCAGATCGCGACAAGCGGCCAGCCATTTGACCGATATCGGCGTCAGCGACACGCTGTTGACAACCGTCGCCCTTTCCAGCATCGGAACGGCGAACGTCGCGTGCACCCACGCCACCAGCGTTCCCACCACGAGCGCCATGCCGAGCGATTGGACGATCAGTCCCCATCGCAGATAAGCTTGAGCCTTCGGCGCGGCAGCAAAGGTCCGCCGGTTCGCAGGGTCGAAGGCCCGGCCACATTCGGGGCATCCGCCCGCGCCAAGACCTGCGAGCGAGTAGTCACACTGTCGGCAGTAGATCCCCATGGCCGGTGATGATCGTACCGACGCCACCTGCACCGACGCCACCTATACCGACGCCAAGGGCCGACGGCGCTGGCGGTGCAACGACACGATTGCCGACCAGCTGCAGCAGCTTCACGACCTGCTGGTCATCGGCGGGAAGATGAAGGAGACGATCCGCGCCCACGCCGCCGACCGGCGCTGATCGCAGCACGCATGGCCGAAAAACCACGTCAGGAGCCCGCCGCAACGGACGAGGCATCGCTCGAAGCAGCGCGTTCTCTCTCGGACGGTCTCTACCCGCACCAGGTCGAAGGCGTCGCGTTCCTGCTGGGCCGTCGCCGGGCGATCCTCGCCGACGAGATGGGCCTCGGCAAGACGCGGCAGTCGATCGTGGCGATCCGGCACGCAGAGCCGACCGGCCGCAAGCGCCCCGGCGGCGCCTGTCTCGACGGAGGCGCTCGAGCTGCTGGCCCGGGTGCTGTCCGGCCCGCTGTCGGTCAAGTACGTCGTCGAAAGCACCTCCGGCTCGGGCGGCGCCTACGAGCTCGACGTCGTCGGCGCCGACGTGACCTGCTCGTGCAAGGGGTTCCTGCATCGAGGCAGCTGCAAGCATGCACGGCGTCTCAAGAGCGCCCTGGCGCAGAACGAGCCGGTGCCCTCCGAATACCGCCGCACCGGGGCGCCGTGAAGCTAAGATCCCCGGGGTCGTAAGGCTCCCGGACAAGGCAATCGACTATGAGAAGAACACGCGTCCCATTGCTCGTGACCAGCCTGCTGCTGCTGTCCGTCGCGCTGCCCGTGACCACCGTGGCCGGCCCCTTCCTCCATCAGATCTTCGGTCGGATCACCGGGGAGATGCGCAGCCTCCACGACCTGAATCGTGCAAACCTCTACATCGACCGGATGCCGGGCGAATTGACCGAGCTCGGCGTGGACGTGACGCGGATCCGGGAGGATCTGATCGCGCGCCTGGCACGCAACGGCATCAAGATCGTCGAGGATCCCGAAGCGCCGGTGATGCGCCTCCAGGTCCTGCTCACCGAGGATCCGCAGCGCATCGTGTTCTGCTACCGCCTTCGCATCTTCCAGGAGGCGCGCGTGATCCGGACGAAGGAGGTGCTCACGGTCCCCACGTACGACCACGTCGTGTTCGGCCTGACCGATCGGGACAACGCCAAGGAGCAGGCACGCGACGCCGCGGCAATGATCGTCGACGAGTTCCTCGTGGACTGGCACCGGGTCAGGAAGAAATGAACCCGCGCGTCATTTACCGAGCCGCCCGCGCAGGTGCTCCGGCAGCGGATCCTTCATGGGCATGCGCGCATACGTGCCGCGCTTGAGCACGAGCCGCTGGTCCCCCTGGCCGTCCTTGAACTTGCCATCGATCACCAGGCTTCCGCCATGCCAGGAGAGCTTGGCGGCGATGATGGGCGAGTCGCCGAGGTAGTTCATGTGGTCGAGATTGCTGTTGATCGTCGTGAAGCGATCGACGGTAAGGACGAGGTGGTTGTGCATCACGTCCCACTTGCCCCAGCGGGCCATTGCCGGGTACCCCTCGCGCTGGGTCGTGAACAGGAACCGATCGACCTCGAGCTGGAAGCGATACTCGAACTTCGCGTTCATTCCCGGCGCGGTGCCGCGCGGCGCGACCCAGCGCCCGATGATCGAGCCGCGCTCGATGGGCGCGGCCGGCGCCGGCGCAGGCGTGGGCTCGGTGCTGGTCACCTGCGTCACGGGCTCCAGCGCCGGGTCGTCCAGCGTCTGGGGCTCGGACACGGAAAGATCGTCGATCAGGTACTCGGAGACCTCGGCGGCCGGCGTGGCGAGCATGCCGGTCTCGGTCACCGGCACGGTCACGGTCTCGCGCACGCGCCAGCTCTGCCAACTGGGGGGGGCGACCAGGATGTCCAGGTCGACGACGGCCGACTCGTCGTCCATCTCGCGGATCGTCAGCTTGCCGGTCGTCCGGTTGGGTCGGATGAAGAAGCCTTCACCGCGCTCGTTGCGATCGTAGCCGACCAGGAATCTCTCCTCGAGCTCCTTGACCGAAAGCTCGGTGCCGAGCGCCGCGCCGAACGGCACGGTAATCCAGACGCGCTCGTGGTACCGGTCCGAGCGCTGCGTGCGGCCGTTCTTCTGGGCCACCGAGGTGATCCGCGTGACCACCAGGAGGTGGTCCGCGCCGCGCTTGAAGCCGAACCGGCCCTGGGGCCTCGGGCTGGTGTCCTCGTGGGCGAGCACGGCCCTGGGCACCATTTCGAACTGGATTCGTCCTTCCGCGGTGCTCGGTCCGGAGGAGACCGGCGTCATGGGCGTCCAGCAGCCTCCAGCGGACAGGGCGAAAGCAATCGCAAGGAGCAAGCCGCACGTACGTTTCATGGTCTATCTCTCCTGAGCGCCTGAGCGCCTGAGCGCCTGAGCGCCTGAGCGCCTGAGCGCCTGGGCGTCGAATCGGCGATGAGCGCCTGACGCCACGGACCGTCAGACCCCGGGCCGACGATCCCGACGTACCTCGCAACCGCCGTCGTCGGTCGAAGCCGGAGGCATCCCGTCAGGGGCTCTACGCCAGATAATCGGCCGAACGGGTCTCGGACGTTATCGACTACATGGTACGACGCCCGCTCCCCGACGGATCGGGGAAAGCCGCGATCGCCCTGCTCCCTGCTCCTCGATCCTCATCACGGCAGCCGGGTGGAGCCCATCAGGTATCGGTCGCACTCGCGGGCGGCGCCGCGCCCCTCGTTGATCGCCCAGACCACCAGGGACTGGCCGCGACGGCAGTCGCCGGCGGCGAACACGCCCTCGATCGAGGTGTGGTAATCCTCGTGCTCGGCCTTGAAGTTCGACCGGTCGTCGGTGTCGAGGCCAAGCTCCTCGGCGATCCGCTGCTCGGGTCCGAGAAATCCCATCGCCAGCAGGACGAGCTGCGAGGGGTATTGCTTCTGCGTCCCCTCGATGTCCTTCGGGACGAACCGGCCGTGCTCGTCCTTGTCCCATTCGATCTGCACGGTATGCAGCGTCTTGACGTGCCCCTGCGCGTCCCCTTCGAACTTCTTCGTCATGATGCAATACTGCCGCGGATCGTCGCCGAACCTCGCCGCGGCCTCCTCCTGGCCGTAATCGAGCCGGTAGATCTTCGGCCACTGCGGCCACGGGTTGTTCGGGGCGCGGTCTTCGGGCGGCTTCGGAAGAATTTCGAACTGCACGAGGCTGCGGCAGCCGTGCCGCATCGCGGTGCCGACGCAGTCCGTGCCGGTATCGCCGCCGCCGATGACGATCACGTCCTTGTTGGCGGCGCTGATGAACCGCCCGTCCTCGTGCTTCGAGTCGAGCAGGCTCTTCGTGTTCTGGTGAAGGAACTCCATCGCGAAGTGGACGCCGCCCAGGTCGCGCCCCTCGATCGGAAGATCGCGGGGATGCGTGGCGCCGGTGCACAGGCAGATCGCGTCAAAATCGTCCACGAGCTTCCGCGACGGAAGATCCTTGCCGATCTCGGTGCCGGTCACGAACCGGATTCCTTCCTCCGCCATGACGTCGACGCGCCGCTGCACGACTTGCTTGTCGAGCTTCATGTTCGGAATGCCGTACATGAGCAGGCCGCCGATACGGTCGGCGCGCTCGTACACCGTGACCTCGTGACCCGCCTTGTTGAGCTGCGCGGCGCACGCGAGCCCCGAGGGACCGGATCCGACGACCGCGACCCGCTTGCCGGTGCGCACCAGCGGCGGCGTCGCCCGGACGTGGCCGCTCTCGAAGCCGCGATCGATGATCGTGCACTCGATGTTCTTGATCGTCACCGGCGGGTCGCTGATGCCGAGCACGCACGAGCCCTCGCACGGCGCGGGGCAGACGCGCCCCGTGAACTCCGGGAAGTTGTTGGTCTTGTGCAGCCGATCGAGAGCCTCGCGCCAGTGGCCCCGGTAGACCAGGTCGTTCCACTCCGGAATGAGGTTGTTGATCGGACAGCCCGCGGCCATGCCGCCGAGCAGCGTGCCCGTGTGGCAGAACGGCACGCCGCAATCCATGCAGCGGGCGCCCTGGTCCCGAAGCGCCTGCTCGCCCATGTGCTCATGGAACTCGAGCCAGTCGCCGACGCGCTTGTCCGGCGCGCGGTCGTCAGGCAGCTTGCGGGTGTATTCCAAGAAGCCGGTCGGCTTGCCCATATTCAGTCACCTTGGTTCAGGATTGCAGGTTGCTGGATTCCGATTGCGATTCGCCGATTGTTTCATCCGTGCCCACGCCGCCGTCCGCGGCCACCTGCGGCCCGAACGCGAACCCGGGCTCGGGCTCGGGCTCGGTCTTGCAGCCGCGTGCCCGATCGTTGCCTCGAATCCGCAACACCTGATCCATCAGGAGCGCGGATGTCCGGTTCGGGTGCTTCAGGACACGCCGGCTGCAACGACCGGTGCGGGCCGCGGCGCGCCGGCGAGGCTCATTCATTTTTCGCGGTCCGTGTCTACACCGTCACGGACCGCTGCCAACTCCCCCGATTCGTCCGCCCCACCTTCCTCCTCGCCACGCATCTGCTCGAGGGCGCGCTTGTAGTCGATGGGCATGACCTTCACGAACTGCGGCACGGACCGGCGCCACGTGGCCAGGATCTGCTCCGCGACCGTCGACCCGGTCAGGTTGCCGTGCGCTTCGATCAGCGATCGCAGCTCCTTCTCGTCCTCCTCGGTCTCGACCTTCTCGAGCTCGACCGTGCCGAGGTTGCAGTCGGGCAGGAACACGTCGCCCGGGTCCCACACGTAGGCGACGCCGCCGGACATGCCGGCCGCGAAGTTGCGCCCGGTCGGCCCGAGCACCACCACGCGCCCGCCAGTCATGTACTCGCAGCCGTGGTCGCCCACGCCCTCGATGACCGCGAGCGCGCCGCTGTTGCGCACCGCGAAGCGTTCGGCGGCGCGGCCACGGAAGTACGCCTCGCCGTGCACCGCGCCGTACAGCGCGACGTTGCCGATGAGGATCGACTCCGACGGCTCGAACGTCGAGCCCTTCGGGGGATAGAGCACGAGGCGCCCGCCGGACAGGCCCTTGCCGATGTAGTCGTTCGCATCGCCTTCCAGCTCCAGCGTCACGCCGTGGACGAGCCAGGCGCCGAAGCTCTGGCCGCCGCTCCCATTGAACTTGATGTGAATGGTGTCGTCGTCGAGCGCGTCGGCGCCGTGGCGCTTCGACACCTCGTGGCTCAGCATCGTGCCCGTCGCCCGGTCCGTGTTGGCGATGTCCATCTCGAACCGCACCGGCTTGCGATGCTCGATCGCCTCCGCGCAGCGCTCGATCAGCTTGTTGTCCAGCACCCGGTCCAGGCCGTGGTCCTGCTCGATCGTGCAGCGCACCGCCACGTCCGGGTGCGGCTTGCGGGCGGGCGTGAGGATCGGCGTCAGGTCCAGGCCCTTCGCCTTCCAGTGCTCGATCGCGCGGTCGGTCTCGAGCATGTCCGCGCGGCCGATCATCTCGTCCATGGTCGCGAAACCGAGCTCCGCCATGATCTGCCGCGCGTCCTCGGCGACCATGAAGAAGTAGTTCATCACGTGCTCGGGCTGTCCGTTGAACTTCGCCCGCAGCTTCGGATCCTGCGTCGCGATGCCGACCGGGCAGGTGTTGAGATGGCACTTGCGCATCATGATGCAGCCGAGCGTGATCAGCGGCGCCGTCGAGAAACCCATCTCCTCGGCGCCGAGCATCGTGGCGATCACGATGTCGCGGCCTGTCTTGAGCTGGCCGTCGGTCTGCAGCACCACGCGCGAGCGCAGGTCGTTGAGCACGAGCGTCTGGTGGGTCTCGGCGATGCCCAGCTCCCACGGCAGCCCCGCGTGCTTGATGCTCGTCAGCGGCGAGGCGCCGGTGCCGCCGGTGTCGCCGGAGATGAGGATGTGATCGGCATGCCCCTTGGCCACGCCGGCGGCGATCGTGCCCACGCCGACCTCGGAGACGAGCTTCACGCTGATCCGCGCGCCCGGGTTGGAGTTCTTCAGGTCGAAGATGAGCTGCGCGAGATCCTCGATCGAATAGATGTCGTGGTGCGGCGGCGGGCTGATCAGACCCACGCCCGGCGTCGAGTGCCGGGTCGCGGCGATGATCTTGTCCACCTTGTGGCCGGGCAGCTCACCGCCTTCGCCGGGCTTGGCGCCCTGCGCGATCTTGATCTGCAGCTCGTCCGCGTTGGTCAGGTACCAGCTCGTCACCCCGAACCGGCCCGACGCGACCTGCTTGATCGCGGAGCGCCTGGAGTCGCCGTTCGGCAGCGGGTTGAATCGGTCGTAATTCTCCCCGCCCTCGCCGGTGTTGGACTTGCCGCCGAGACGGTTCATCGCGATGGCGAGCGTTTCGTGGGTCTCGAGCGAGATCGACCCATAGCTCATCGCGCCCGTGCAGAACCGCTTGACGATCTCTTTCGCCGGCTCGACCTGGTCGATCGGAATCGGCTTGCCGGACTTGAACTTCAGCAGTCCGCGCAGGTAGCAGCGCTCGCGCGCCTCGTCGTCGGCGAGTTTCGCGAACTGGCGATAGGTGTCGGCGTCGCCCTTCTCGCGCCGGGTCGCGGCCTGGAGGTGCGCGATGGCCTGCGGGTTCCACGCGTGCTTCTCGCCGGTGCGGCGCCAATGGAACTGCCCGTCGTTGGGCAGCTGTGGCAGCGTCACCGTCTCGCGCTTCGCGTAGCCCAGGTCGTGGCGCCGCAGCGCCTCGCCGGCCAGCACCTCGAAGCCCGAACCCCTGATCCGGCTCGCCGTGCCCGCGAAGCACCGCCCGACCACGTCCTCGTCGAGTCCAACGGCCTCGAAGATCTGCGCGCCCTTGTAACTCTGCAGCGTCGAGATGCCCATCTTCGCCATCACCTTGAGCATGCCCTTCGCCACGCCCTTGCGGTAGGACGCCATGATCTTCTCGTCATTCCACCCATCTTCGAGCGCGCCGTCGCGCTGCGCCTGCCACAGCGCCTCGAACGCGCCGTAGGGGTTGATCGCGTCCGCGCCGTAGCCGATGAGCAGGCAGTGGTGGTGCACCTCGCGGGCGTCGCCGCACTCGACGATCAGCCCGAGCCGCGTGCGCTTTTCGAGGCGCACCAGGTGGTGGTGCACGGCGCCGCACGCGAGCAGCGAGGGCACCGGGACTCGGTCCCCGTCGATCACGGCCCGGTCACTCAGAACGATCAGCGCGAACCCTTCGTCGATCGCCTGCTCGGCCTCGGCGCAGACGCGGTCGAGCGCCGCCAGCATGCCTTCCGCTCCCTCGGCGCGCGGCCAGGTGACGTCGATGGTCTTCGAGCGCCAGCCGCGATGGTCCATTCGGCGCAGGGCGCCGAGCTGCGGGCTCGAAAGGATCGGGTGCGGCATGAGCAGCCGGTGGCACTGCCCCTCGGTCGTGTCGAGGAGATTGCCTTCCGGCCCGATGTAGCACTCCAGCGACATCACGATCTCCTCGCGAATGGAGTCGATCGCGGGGTTGGTCACCTGTGCGAACAGCTGCTTGAAGTAGTCGAAGACGAGACGCGGCTGGTCGGACAGGCAGGCGAGCGCGGCGTCGTTGCCCATCGATCCGATCGGATCCTTCTCGGCCCGGATCAGCGGCATCAGCATGAACTCGAGCGTTTCGACCGTGTAGCCGAAGGCGCGCAGGCGCGGCAGCAGCGTCTCCGGATCGAAGCGCGCGTCCTCGTCGCGCGTCTCCAGCTCGTCGAGCGTGAGCCGCTGGCGGCTGAGCCACTTACCGTAGGGACGGCGCTTCGAGATGTCCTGCTTGAGCTCGGCGTCGTCGATGATCCGTCCCTGCTCGAAGTCGACGAGGAACATCTTGCCCGGCTGCAGCCGACCCTTGACCCGCACCGACTCCGGCGGCACCGGCAGCACGCCCACCTCGCTCGCCATGATCACCTTGTCGTCGTGCGTGACGTAGTAACGGCTCGGGCGCAGGCCGTTGCGATCGAGCACGGCGCCGATGTACTGCCCGTCGGTGAAGGCGATGGACGCCGGGCCGTCCCACGGCTCCATGAGCGCGGAGTGGTACTCGTAGAAACCGCGCTTCGACTCCGACATCGACTCGTGGTTCTGCCACGCCTCGGGAATCATCATCATCGCCGCCTCGGGCAGGCTGCGGCCGGCGAGCAAGAGAAGCTCCAGCGCGTTGTCGAACACGCCGGAGTCGGAGCTCGTCTCATCGATGACGGGGTGAATCTTCCGCAGGTCGTCGCCGAACCCGGTGTCGGCGGGGCTGCTCATCACGCCCTGCCGCGCGGTCATCCAGTTCATGTTGCCGCGCAGCGTATTGATCTCGCCGTTGTGGCAGAGGAAGCGCATCGGCTGGGCGCGGTCCCAGCTCGGGAACGTGTTCGTGCTGAATCGCGAGTGCACCATCGCCAGGTGCGTCACGTACGCCTCGTCCTCGATGTCGTCGTAGTAGCGCGGAAGCTGCTCGGACGTGAGCTGGCCCTTGTACACGATGACCTTGCTCGACAGGCTGCACGCATGGAACGGACAGCCGGGCATCTGCGCCTGGATCTCGTGCGTCGCCCGCTGGCGGATGACGTAGAGCTGGCGCTCGAAGGCGTCCTGGTCCGCCTCCGCCCGCGCGTCGCCGGCGGCGATGAAGACCTGCTCGATCACGGGCTCGGCCGCCCGCGCGGTCGGCCCGACATCGGCGCGCGTCGCGTCGACGGGCACCCGGCGCCACCCGAGCAGCTTCTGCCCCTGCTCGACGGTGAACCGGGCGAAGGCCTCCTTGCAGACGTCGCGCTGCGCCGCGTCGACGGGCAGGAAGAGGTTGCCCACGCCGAATCGGCCCGCCTCCGGCAGCGTCACGCCGAGGTCGTCGCGGGCGACGCGGGCGAGGAACTCGTGCGGCAGCGCGGTGAGCAGACCGGCGCCGTCGCCGGTGTTGGCCTCGCAGCCGCAGGCGCCGCGGTGGCTGAGGTGGTCGAGCACCACGATCGCCTCGCGCACGATCTCGTGCGAACGGCGCCCCTTGATGTCGGCCACGAACCCCACGCCGCAGCTGTCCTTCTCATGCGCCGGGTCGTAGAGACCGCCGGCCGCGGGGAAGCCCGCGGGATCGCTCGGCGCGGAAGGGTCGATGTTCTGTCGCTTCATAGTTTTTCCTCAACCAGCTGGGCCGACGCCGCATCCGTCGCGGCCTCCGGCTCGACATCGCCGCCGGCGTTCTCGAGCAGGCGATCGATGAACGCCTGCGCCGTCGTCGTGAAGCCCTTGCCGCCCCCCTGGCGGCGCGGGTGGATGATCCCCAGCGGCCGACACAGCTTCGGCAGAAGCTCGATGACGGCCAGCGTGCCCGCCGCGGCCTCGCGCTGCACGTTGCGCTCCGGCAGGATCGCGAATCGATCGGTGACGGCGACCGCGCCCTTGATCGTGTCCATGTTGTCGAACACGTTGTCGACCACGGGCGTCACGCCGTTCTCCCGCAGGTACCGATCGATGTGCCGGCCCGCGGGCAGGTCGGTCTCGAAGGTGACCATCGGCCACGACGCGAGCGCCGAGGCCTCGACCCGCCGGTAACGCGCAAGCGGGTGATTCGGATGACAGACGACCGCCATCCGCTCGTCGCGCAGCGGAATGGCCGACACGTCGCGCCAGCGGCCCGGGTAGGAGACGATGCCGAGATCGCATCGCCCCTGGCGCACCGATTCGTGCACCGCCTCGGGCCGCTTGTACTCGACCTCCACGACGGCCCGCGGATGCTCCTGGAGGAAGTCGCGGCGGACCTGGCTGATCAGGTCGATCCCGGCCGAGTAGATCGCCTCGACCCGCACGCTGCCCTCAAGCCGCGACAGCGCCGACACCTGCCGCTCCAGGCGCTGATAGCGCTCGAGCAGGTCCAGGCAGCCGCCGTGGTAGGCGCGCCCGGCGTCCGTAAGGGCCAGCGGACGCACCGAGCGGTCCAGCAGCGTCACCCCCAGCCGCTTCTCGAGCTGGCTGATCCGCTGGCTGACCGCGGACTGGGTGATGCCGTGCGCCACCGCGGCCCGGCTGATGCTGCGCAACCGGGCGACATCGCAAAAAAGCTTGATCGTCTGCACCGTCCCCTATCTTATCATAAGGCTGAGTTATGTCAATCCCGATCAATATTAGGTGAATTTATACTACGACGTGCGTCGAACGCGGTTCAATCCGGAGCCGGGCGACAGGATGGGTGAGATGGGCGAACCGGGCGATACCTGAACCCCGTTCGCGCCCGCCGGCCGGCGTCGCTCTCCCCGCCTCGCGAAGAGAATTGTAAGCGCTTTTGAAACAGATATTTGACATTCCATCCCCTGCTCGGTGAACCAGGTTCAGATCGCGACAGGTCCCGACGGGGAGCCGATATCATACCGACGCGCGATGTCCATCCTGATTCGCGAATCCCGACGCCTTGCGCGCCAGGCCCTCGACGGCATCGGCAACTGCCGACGGCACTGGCACAGAGCGCGGCTGCGCCAACGGGTGGAGCGCCTGCTCGCCTCCGATCTGCCGCACCGGTTCTACGACGACGAGGCGACGTTCGAGCGGCTGCAGGCCCGCTATCCGAAGAAGCCCGACTACGGGTACGACCTTCTCAGCGCGTGGCGCCGCGGCGTCGAGCGCACCGGCAGGCTGATCCGGCACCTGGGCATCAGCGACCCGGGCGTCCGGATCCTCGAAGTCGGCTGCGGAGACGGTATGGTCAGCGCGATGCTGCACGGATTCGGACACGACGTCACGCTGTGCGACTTCGACGACTGGCGCGACGAGCGTGCCCGCGATCTCCCCTTCGTCCGCGCCAACGTCGACGAGGGCGCCGACCTGCCCGAGTCGAGCTTCGACGTCGTGTGCTCCTACAACGCCTTCGAGCACTTCGGAAACCCGGCGTCGACACTCGGACACCTCGTCCCCCTGCTTCGACCCGGCGGCCGGTTCTACACGGAGTTCGGACCGCTCTACGCGAGCCCGTGGGGTCTGCACGCCTATACCACGATCAACGTGCCCTACCCGCAGTTCCTGTTCTCACGATCGTTCAACGAGCGGATGCTGAAGAAGGTGGGCATCCGGTCGCTCGGACGCGACACCGACCGCCTTCAGCCGCTCAACGAATGGCGGGTGCGCCGATTCGACGAGCTGTGGCGGAGCGTCGGCTGCGAGATGATCCACTACGAGAGCGGCGAATCCACCGAGTTCCTTGATCTCGTCCTCGAGTTTCCGCACGCATTCTGCGGTATCGATCTCCACTACGAGGACCTGGTGACCCAGCACGTCTCGGTCACGCTGCGGCGGTGAGGGCCGAGTATCGGGTTCCGTCCGTCCTCGTCCCCATCCTGCTTCGGCAATCGCGACCCCGGCCGGACGCTTTGTTCCGTGTCCCGAGACGCAAACGGTCCGACTCGCAGACGCCTCGTTGCATGCCCCTCGCTGCGCGCCGCGAGACGTGGACCGAAGGCTCGAACGAGCCGATAACCCCTTATAATTCCTGGCGCGGGAAGATTCGAGGTCGGACATGGACCCATCGAGTGAGCATGGCGTCAGCGTGGTCATCCCGTGCTACAACGGCATGCCCTTCCTTCCGGCCGCGCTCGACAGCGTCATCACCCAGACTTATCGGCCCGCCGAGATCATCGTCGTCGACGACGGCTCGACCGACGAAAGCGGCGCCTGCGTCCGCGACTACGCCGGGCGCCATCCCGATCTCGGCATCCGGTTGATCGAGCAGGCGAACCGGGGCGAATCAGCCTCGCGCAACCGGGGGATCACGGCGGCCGGGCAGGAATGGATCGCGCAGCTCGACGCCGACGACTGGTGGGAGCCGGACAAGCTCGCGTCGCAGGTCGCGATCCTCGAAGCCGACACCGTGCTGGCTCACACCGGTCAGTTGACGCATCGCTCCGACGGCGGGGGCGCCGACCGCGTCGAGCCCCACGACCTCGAGCAGGGGCGCCGCCGCGTCGGCCGCTGCACCAAGCGGCTGGTCGAGCCCGACTCCATCTCCCACTCCTCGATCCTGGTGCGGCGCGACGCGCTGAACCGGATCGGCGGCTACGACGCGGACCTGCAGCACGCGGTCGACATCGACCTCTACTTCCGGCTCAGCATCCTCGGCACGTTCGCGTTCGTGCCCAGGCACCTCGTGCACTACCGCATCCACGACCGACAGACAAGCTGGAATCACCGCCTCGACCAGGTGCGCGGACACGTCGAGGTCGTGCAGCGCTTCTTCGCGCAGCATCCCGACGCCGCCGAAGAGGTCGGGCGCGACTTCATCGACGATCAGCTGGCGCGCCTGCTGCAGACCAAGCTCGAGAGCTTCTGGTGGAACCGGACGCTCGACGCGTTCCGGCGCCTCGTCGCGTTCGCCGACGAGCACGTTTCCGACCCGGCGATGATGCGTCCCTGGCGCCGCCGCGCTCGCTACCCCGACTGGCTCGTGCACCTGAAGGACCGCGTCATCGACGGCCGGAGCGGAACATGAGCGTCCTGACCGTCGCGATCTGCACGTACCGGCGCACCGGGATCCTCGCGCGAACCCTCCAGTCGCTCTCGGACGGGCGGCGACCGGAGATCGACTGGGACCTGCTGGTCGTCGACAACGACGGCGACGAGCGCGTGCGCGAGATCGTCCTCGGCTTCGGCGACCGGCTGCCGATCCGCTACGAGCACGAGCCCGAGACCGGCATCGCGCGGGCCCGCAACTGCGCGGTGCGGCACACGACCGCGCCGGTGATCCTCTTCGCCGACGATGACGTGCTCTTCGATCTCGGCTGGCTGTGCGCGATGGCCGACGCGGTGCGCGACCGGCCGGAATGCGACCTCTGGGGCGGACGGATCAAGCTCGACTGGTCGGTCGAGCGGCCGCGCTGGTTCGACGTCGAGCGATGCCCGATGCTCGGCGACTCGGTCGTCCACTACGACCTGGGTGCGCAGTCGCGCGCCTGGCGGTCGGGGGCGGATCCCGAGTTCTACACCTGCAATCTCGGCCTGCGCACCGACGCGATCCGCCAGGCCGGCATGTTCGATGTGACGCTCGGGCACCAGGGCAAACGGCGCGGCGGCGGCGAGGACAGCTGGATGGTCCGCGCGATCACCGGCGACGGCGGCCGCGCCTGGTATGTCGCCGACGCGTTGCTCTATCACCCGGTGCCGGAAGAAAGACTCAGTCGGCGCTATGCGCGCCACTTCGCATGGTCGCAGGGGCGCGTCGGCACGGAGATGCTGCGGCGCGAGCAGGAGAGTCAGCGCCCGCCGCGGTGGATGTACCGGCACGCGTTCGAGCAGCTTTGTCGCGGATGCATGAGCTGGTGCGCGGGAAACCTTCGGCGCGATCCGGGATTGGCCTTTGCCGGGCAGTTCAACTCGGTGTACGGCCTCTCTCGTCTGTGGCACGGTCTGACACGGAGGAGAGGGGAAAAATTAAGCTATTAGTCATTAGCCAATCGTTATTTGTCATTTCGGACTCGGGTCGGAAGCAGAGTCGGCGCGGTAGGGACCGCCCTTTCGGGCGGCCCCCCGCACAGATCCCAGCGTGCGGGACTACCGCACTGG